>NZ_JAVDSI010000015.1:0-68814 GCF_031455235.1 Curtobacterium sp. 320
GTAACCGGGGGATCGCTACGCTCGGGCACCCCACCCGGGCTGCGCACGCGGCCGACTGACGGACGGGTGGCGCGGTGCCAGCGGCCCCCGCGCCTCTAGTCCGTCAGTGCGGAGCCCGTCAGCGTGTGCTGACGGTGACCCGGGTCAGCGCGAACGCACCGTCCTGCGCGAAGAGCGCGAGGCGCCCGGACGGGCGGTCGTAGAGGCGCGTGCTCAACGCGACGGAACCGTCGACGACGGCGACGCAGAGGTCGCCGTCGAGGTGCACGTCGATGCGGTGCGGGCCGGGAGCGAGCGGGACCGGGCGCTCGAGCTCGACCGCGTGCGGGACGTCACCGAGGATCTGCCACTGCTCACCGCCGGTCGTACCGCGCGGCCACCGATCGAGGACGAGTCGGGAGCGGTCCGGTTCGAGGCGGAGCGCGTAGCCGGCTTCCGCGTCGTCGCTCGTGCGCAGGAGCACACCGAACGACCGGGTGTCCGGGGCGACGTCGAGCTCGATCGTGACGAGTGCCTCGACGGGGAGTTCCGGCCCGGTCCAGGATGCGAAGCGGCTCGATGCGCCGTCTCCGACGACCGGTGCTGCGCCGTTCACGGGTGTGAAGACATCGGTGACGTCGACCTCGTGCGCGTACGCCGCTCGGAGCGTCCGGGGGAGGTCGAAGCGCAACGAACCGTCAGCTCGCTGGTGCGCCTGGAGGGTCGCCATGGTGCCGGCCCACTGCCATGCCCCGGCGTCGCGCTCACCCTCCTTCGTGGCGATCCACCCGACGAAGAAGCGGTCCTCGCCGAGGGCGACGGTCTTCGCGGCGTAGAACGCGCGCCCGTCGACGGTGTCGTCGGCGGGCGCGAGCCACGGTCCGTCGGGCGACGTCGCGACGCGGTAGCGCGTGCAGAACGCGTCGGAGAACTCGGAGTACACGAGGTACCACCAGTCGCCCCACCGGAAGACGTCCGGGCACTCGTGGGCGATGAACCGGTGCGGCGCCCAGATCGGGTCGGCGTCGCGCCAGGTGACGAGGTCGTCCGACTCGAGGCGGGCGACGAGACCGGAGCGGCGGTGGGGCTCGTCCGGGCGGCGGGTCGCGAGGAGCATCTGCCAGGGGCGCTCGGGCGACGGGCGGAAGACGAACGGGTCGCGCCAGTCCTCGGGCGCGTAGCCGGGGAGTGCTGGCAGGTCCCACTCGGGGTGCTTCGTCCAGCGCGTGAGGTCCCCGTCGGAGGTCGCGTGGCAGACGACCTGGACGTCCTTCCGGCCGAGGTCGGTGTCGGTGGTGATGCGCGGGTTGTGGCCGGTGGAGAACAGGTGCAGGAGCCCGGAGTCGTCGCGGACGACGCTGCCCGTGTAGCAGTCGAAGTCGCTGGCGTCGGGTCCGCCCGAGGGGAGCACGACGCCGTGGTCCTCGAAGGTCACGAAGTCCGTCGTCGAGACCGCGCCCCAGGGCATGCCCGTCGCACGGTCGACGGGTGCCGCGTCCGGCCGTTCGTCGAGCAGGTAGTACAGCCACGCCCGGTCGTCGGCCGCGAACGGGATGACGTCGCCCACGAAGCCGTTCGGCGGGCGGAAGTGGGTGCTCGGTTCGGCTGTCACTGGGGCTCCTGCGGATCGGTTGCGGGTGCGGGTGCGGGGGCTGGGGCGTCCCGTGGCGTTGCGAGGGAGCTTCGCGGGACGTACTCGCAGGGCACGAGGTGGCGCCCGGGATCGTGCGTCTCGGCGAGCAGGAGCGTGCCGGCGTCGAAGCCCATCTGCTGGTGGGGGAGCGCGACCGTGGTCAGCGGCGGGTGCATCTGGTCGGCGAGGTCGGGCTGGTCGTCGAAGCCGACGATGCTGACGTCTTCCGGGCAGCGGAGCCCGAGGGACTGCGCCGCCATCAGTGCGCCGACGGCCATGCGGTCGTTCCCGCAGACGAGGGCGGTCGGCGGGTCGTCGGCGAGGAACTCCATCGCGAGGTCGTAGCCGGAGCCCACCTGATAGGTGCCGTACCGGACGGGGACGGCGTCTGCTCGGAGCCCGGCTTCGGCCGCGGCCTCGTCGAACCCGCGCTTGCGCTCGCCGCAGGCGTAGTCGTCCTGCGGACCGCCGAGGAACGCGACGTCGGTGTGCCCGGCGGCGAACACGGCAGCGGCGACGTCGTGGCCACCCTGGAACTCGTCGGCCAGCACGGTGACGGCCGGGGCGCCGTCCGGCGGGAAGCAGTTCACGAAGACGGTCGGCACGCCCTCGACGCCCGACACCGGCGTGACGTCCTCGGGGCCGGGGGCGGCGTAGATCAGGCCGGCGACGCCCTGCTGCACGAGGTTCGCGACGGCCGCCGTGCCGCCGTCGGACGTCTGCGCGGTCTCGACGACGAAGCAGACGTACCCGGCTTCCTGCACGGCCTGCTGCACACCGAGCACGATGTGACCGGCGTAGGGCTGGGAGACGAGCCGGTCCGCGATGACCCCGACCGTGTAGGACCGGTTCGACCGGAGGGACTGCGCGGCACGGTTCGGCTGGAAGTTGAGCGCCTTCGCCGACTCGAGCACGCGGGCCCGGGTGTCCGCGGCGATCGAGACGTCGCGCCGGTCGTTCAGCACGAACGAGACCGTCGGCTGCGAGACGCCGGCATGCCGCGCGACGTCCTTCATCGTGACGCGGTGCGACGGTTCCGTCTGCTTTCGGCTCGCCATCTGTCCTCCTTCGACATGCTCATCATGGCAGAAGCAAATACGTATTGCCTCCTCTGGACGACGTGTGTACAGTCAGCGAGCAAATACGTATTGGCTCCGACTCGACGGGGCCACGATCGCTCAGAGAGGAGCGACCCATGGCGAACGGATTCAGCACTCCGATCGACCGACGCACGCTGTTCAAGTTCGGTGGTGCCGGACTCGCACTGGCCGGCATCGGATCGCTCGCGGCGTGCTCCACCTCCGGCAGTGGCGGTGGCGCGACGGGCACGATCAAGATGCTCTACTTCGGGGAGCAGAGCGCGGCGACCGCACTCCAGAAGGCCATCGAGCCGAAGATCCGGCAGCTCGACAAGACGGCGAAGCTGCAGGTCACGGCCATCAACGGCACCGACTGGAACGACTTCCTGGCGAAGGTGCTCACGCAGATCGCTTCCGGGGACGTGCCCGACATCGTCAGTGTCGCGACCGAGGGGCAGCAGCTGCTCGCCTCGAAGAACCTGCTGACGCCGCTCGACGACCTCGTCACCAAGAACCTGTCCGGGCTGTCGACGTACTTCAGGGGCATCCACCCCTCGCTGGTCGAGTCGACGATGTACCAGGGGCACCTCTACACGCTGCCCGACAGCTTCAACGCCGGCAGCATGTTCTACTCGACATCGCTGTTCGACAAGGCGGGGCTCTCGCGTCCGGCCGCGAACTGGTCGATGGACGATTTCCACTCTTCGGCGGAGAGCCTGGCCAAGGTCGGCGGCAGCACCTACGCGTTCGACTGGGTCGTGCGGCTCTGGGGCAGCTGGACCTCGTTCCTCTACGCGAACGACGGCAACCTCCTCGAGGAGGGGCGCTACTCCGGCGGCGACTGGCTCTGGGGCAGCAAGGCGTTCGACGGCAACGCCGTGGGCGTGAGCGGCCGCAAGGGCGGCTGGAAGTGGGGCGACCCGACGGCGAACTCCGACGCTGCGGTCGAGGCGCTGCAGTACGTGATCGACCTGCAGAAGTCGGGGGCGTCCCCGTCGCCCGACGTCGGCGGTGGCGGCACGCTGCAGGGCCTCTTCGCGTCCGGGCGCATCGGCATGACGATCGGTGGCGGGTTCTGGGCGGGTGGTCTCCACAACGCGGGCATGAAGGACGGCAGCTTCGACGTCGTGGAGTTCCCGACGTGGAAGAGCAACAAGTCGCTCTTCGGTGCCGGCGGGTACGGGATCTTCGACTCGTCGAAGCAGAAGGACCTGGCGTTCGAGGTCATCAAGCTGATGGTGCAGCCGGAGAGCTTCGACGCGCTCTGGCCCGGCAACGTCACGACACCGGCGCAGAAGTCGCTGCTGACGGCCGATCGGTACAAGACCACGGGCCCGGAGCACTGGTCGGTGTTCTACGACCAGCTCGACAACTCGGTGCCGATCTCCGCACCGCCCTACTACAACGCGCTCGCGACGGCCCTCAACCAGCGCACCACCCAGGCGATCTCGTCCGGCAACGCGAAGAAGGCGCTCGACGGCCTGCAGGCCGACATCGAGAAGGCCGCCGCGCAGGCGTCGTGATGACCGCGACGACAGGATTCCGCTCCCGGCGGGCTGCCGAGGTCGCAGCCCGCCGGCCGGCGGCCAAGCGCGTCCGGCGCCGTGAAGCCTCGTTCGGCTACGCGATGATCGGACTGGCGGTGGTCTTCGTCGCCGTCTTCACATTCATCCCGATCCTCGCGTCGCTCGGGCTCTCCTTCACGTCGTGGGACGTGATCAGCAGTCCGAAGTTCGTCGGCCTGGACAACTACGTGCGGCTGTTCACCGACGGTCCGGTCCTGGCCTCGTTCGGGGTGACCGTCGTGCTGGCGGTCTGCATCGTCGCGTTGCAGATCTCGCTCGGCATGCTGTTGGCGGTGCTGGCGAACAACCGGAAGCGCAACGCCACGCGCGTCTTCTTCCGGACGTCGTTCTACCTGCCGCTGCTCGCGTCGTCCGCGGCGGTGTCGATCTTCATGGGCTACATCTTCGACACCAAGTTCGGGCTCATCAACTACTACCTGAACGAGATCGGGCTCCCGGGCGCGCACTGGCTCAACGACCCGTTCTGGGCGAAGGTCACGGTCGTGCTCGTGGTGGTCTGGCAGCAGGTGGGCTTCACGTTCGTCCTGTTCGTGGCCGCCCTGATGTCCGTGCCGGTCGACGTCCAGGAGGCCGCAGCGATCGACGGAGCCGGGCCGTGGCGCACCCTCTTCCGGATCAAGATCCCGTTGATCAGCCCGACGATCCTCTTCGCCACCGTGATCGCGATGATCAACGCGATGCAACTGTTCGACCAGCCGTTCATCATGACGAAGGGCGGGCCGGGCACCGCGACGACGACCGCGACCATCTCCCTCTACCAGGCCGGCTTCCAGAACCTGCAGTTCGGGTTCGCCTCCGCCATCGCGATCCTGTTGCTCGTCATCATCGGCATCATCACCGGGATCCAGTTCATCGCCGCACGAAAGCTGGTGTTCTACCAATGACGACCACCGACGTCATCAACCCGCTCCACGCGCCGGAGACCGTCGCACAGCCGAGCGTCGCCCACATCGTCCGTCGCCGCCGGCCGGTGGCGAAGGTCGGCAGCGTCATCGGGCTGGTCATCCTGATCATCGCCGCGGTGTTCGCGCTCGGGCCGCTGCTCTGGACCCTGACCACCTCGCTCCGCACCCCGGCCGAGTCGTTCGACAACCCGCCGCAGTGGATCCCGCTCTCGTGGGACTTCAGCAACTACGCGGCCGTGTTCAACCAGATCCCGATCGGCCAGTTCTTCGTGAACAGCGTGCTCGTCACACTGCTCATCGTGGTCGGCCAGACCATCACCTGCACGCTCTCGGGCTACGCGTTCGCGATGATCAGCTTCCCGGGGAAGAACACGATCTTCGGGATCTTCCTCGCCACCATGATGGTGCCGATCCAGACGATCATCATCCCGGTGTTCGTCATCCTGAAGGACATGGGACTGACCGGCTCCATCGCCTCGCTCATCGTCCCGGCCCTCGGCAGCGCGTTCGGCACCTTCCTGATGCGGCAGTACTTCATGCAGATGCCGAAGGAGCTCGGTGAGGCGGCGCGCATCGACGGAGCGACGCAGTTCGGCGTCTTCTGGCACGTGTACTCGCGGATGGCCAGCCCGGCGATCGCGACGCTCGCGATCCTGAACTTCTCCGGGTTCTGGGCCGAGTACTACCGGCCGCTGATCTTCCTGAACCAGCAGGACACGTTCACGCTCCCGCTCGGCCTGGTCGGCCTGCAGGGCAACCTCGGCACCGGCTCGATCTCGGTCGTGCTCGCCGGCGTGGTCCTGACGATGATCCCGAGCGTGCTGCTGTTCATCGTCGCCCAGCGGTACTTCATCGAGGGCGTCACGGCGGGGTCGTCACGATGACCGACACCCCCGTGACCGAGGCGCCTTCGGCAGTGGCCCCGCCGGCCGACGCCCGCGCCGTCCCCACCCCGTCCCAGGAAGCAGCACCGACCGTGATCGCACCAGCCGACCACCACCTCCCGCAGTTCCACGTCCGCCTGCCTCGCGGCTACGTCAACGACCCGAACGGCCCGATCGACATCGGCGGTCAGGCCCACCTGTACTTCCAGTCCCGGCCGCGCGTCGACCTCGACGTCCCGGTGGAGTGGGGGCACGTGACGAGCCACGACCTCGTGCACTGGACGCTCCACCGTCCGGCGATCGTGCCGGTCCCGGGCGGTGCCGACTCCGGTGGTGCCTGGTCGGGCAACACCGTCCTGCACGGCGGGGTCGTCCGCGCCTACTACTCCGGCAAGGTCGACCACAGCCCCTTCCAGTCGGTGCTGCTCGCCGAGTCCACCGACGGCGGAGCCACCTTCGGAGCCCCCGTGCAGGTCGTCGCGGACCCCGGAGCCGAGGAATCGATCACGATGTTCCGCGATCCGTTCGTGTGGTCCGACGGAGACGGGTGGTCGATGGCCGTCGGCGCCGCGGACGCCGACCAGGTGGCGTCCGTCCGGCACTACCGCTCGACCGACGGTGTCGACTGGACGTTCGTCGGCGACCTCGTCGCCATGCCGCGCGCGACGGTGCACGGCATCGACACCGGCGAGGGCTGGGAGTGCCCGCAGATCATCACGATCGACGGCGCCGACGTGGCGATCGTCGCGTCGTGGTCCCACGCGGAGGGGCCCGGCGACGTGCTCGCGGTGCCCCTGACCGGTGCCCTGCGGCCCTCCCGGATCGACGACGGGCAGCACTTCTACGCGGCTTCGGTGATGCGGACGGGGTCGTGGGGCCCGGTGCTGTTCGGGTGGATCACCGAGGGCCGGAACCGGGAGTGGACCGAGCAGGTCGGCTGGTCGGGTGCGATCTCCCTGCCGCGCCGCGCCTGGGTCGCGGACGGACGGCTCCTGACCGAGCCCCACCCGGCCCTCGATGCGCTGCGCGTCGGTTCGGCGACGGACGGCCGCGCGGAGACGATCGGCGCCCAGGCAGAGATCGTGCTCCAGGACCCGGTGACCGGCCGCATCCGGGTCCGGTTCTCCGACGCCGAGTTCCTCGACATCGTCGTCGACACCGAGGCGGACACGCTCACCGTCGACCGGTCCTGCGCCAGCACCGACCAGCGCGCGGACCGGCGCCCAGCCGAGATCCGTCATCCGTTCGACGCCGCGGCGGACCGCCCCGCGGTGCGCGTGCTGCTCGACGGTTCCGTGGTCGAGGTCTTCACCAGCGCCGGACGCTCCGTCACGACGCGGGTCTACCCGGTGCAGGCACCGCCGTGGACCGTCGAGGCCCCGGAGGGCGCGTCGTGGTGGCCGCTCGAGTGCGCGGTCACCTCGGTGGCGTCCGCTCCGCGAGCGGTCGTCGCCGGGGCCGGGACTGCCTGATGTCGTCGCGGTACGGCCCCGTCGCCGGTCCGGGAAGGACACGGATGTGTCGATGATCACCGTCGCCGGCGAAGCGCTGGTCGACGTCGTCGGTCAGGGCCGCGAGGTCCCCGGCGGCGGGCCCGCGAACGTTGCGCTCGGCCTGGGGCGGCTCGGCGCCGAGGTCGAGTTCGCGACCTGGCTCGGTGCCGACGAGCGGGGACAGCGCGTCGCGCGGCACCTCGAGGCCTCGGGCGTGCAGCTCGTCGCCGGCGGCTTCGGCGCTGCACGGACGTCATCCGCGACGGTGCTGCTCGGTGCGGACGGGCAGCCCAGCTACGCGTTCGACATCGAGTGGGACCTCCCGCGCCTCCAGCGGACACCGGAGTGGTTGCACATCGGATCGATCGCCGCGTTCCTCCAGCCGGGGGCAGAGAAGGTGCTCGCTGCGGCCGAACGGACCACGGCCACCGGTGGGATCGTCTCGTTCGACCCGAACGTGCGCCCCGCCCTGCTCGGCACCCGGTCCGGAGCACGCGCCCGGTTCGAGGAGCTGGCGGCCCTGTCGACCGTGGTGAAGCTCTCCGACGAGGACGCGGCATGGCTCTGGCCCGGGCGTGACACCGACGCGGTGCTCGACGCGGTCATCGGGCTCGGGGCGGAGCTCGCCGTCGTCACCGCCGGGGCATCGGGATCCGTCCTGTCCACGGCCTCGGAGCGGGTGACGGTGCCGGGGGAGCGTGCGGCCGTCATCGACACGGTGGGCGCGGGGGACACCTACACCGCGGCGCTCCTCTGGCAGTTGACCTGCTCGCGGCCGTGGCCGGCGGACTCGTCGTCGACGGGCAGCGGCTCGTCGCTGGGACACCTCGACGGCACCGCGTTGCGGGAGCTGGGTCGTACGTGCTCCATCGCCGCGGCGATCACGGTCGGACGGCGCGGGGCCGACCTGCCGACCATCGACGACGTCCGTCTGGCCTCCGTCCCGAAGGCCGTCCGGTGACCGCGTCGACCGTGCGGACCCACCGACCCTCGTTTACCACCCGAACCCTCGAAGGAGAACACCATGCTCGGCAACCTCACCGGCGTCCACCTGCTCGTCATCCTCGGCATCGTCATCCTGCTCGTCGGCGCCACCAAGCTCCCCGCCCTGGCGAAGGGTCTCGGGCAGTCGCTCACGATCTTCCGCCGCGAGGTCCGCGACACTGAGCCGCACGGCACCGCGACCGGCGTTTCCACTCCCGCCGCGACGTCGACCCCGACGACGCCCGTCGAGTGACGACACCGCTTCGAGCTGAGCGGAGCGAACCGTGGACGCCGAGAAGCTGATCGTCATCGGGATCGTCGCCGCGGTCTTCGTCGGACCGCACCGCCTCGTCGGTCTCGCGCAGCAGCTCGCTGGGTTCGTCCGACAGCTCCGTCACTGGGCGGAATCCACGAAGGCCCAGGTCGAGGAGGAGATCGGCGTCGAGAT
Source organism: Curtobacterium sp. 320 (assembly GCF_031455235.1). Classification (NCBI taxonomy): domain Bacteria; kingdom Bacillati; phylum Actinomycetota; class Actinomycetes; order Micrococcales; family Microbacteriaceae; genus Curtobacterium; species Curtobacterium sp. 320. Next base: position 8,992 of record NZ_JAVDSI010000015.1, read on the forward strand.
CGACTGGTCCGAGCTCGACCCGCGTCGGTACGACCCGCGCCGGATCATCCGTAATGCGCTGACGCAGCCGTCGTCAGCGAGCGAGTCGAGGGAGCGGGCGTCAGCGGCGACATCCAGCGCTGGCGAACCGCAGGCGTGAGGATCCTGTGATGCGGCTCGCGGTGAGTGCGGGGCGGGAGGCGCGGTGCCAGCTGGCACCGCGCCTCCCGTCCGCCGTCAGGTCACCGCCACGCCGCCAGCTCACGCGAGAGCGTCGCCCGCGCCCGGACCAGCATCCCGCGCACCGTCGAGACCGGCAGCCCGAGCGCATCGGCGACCTCCCGGTAGGACAGCTGCTCGACGTGCCGCAGCTCCCAGCACCGGCGCTGCGTCGCGGGCAAGGTCGTGAGCACCGCCGTCGCAGCCTGCGCGAGCGACGCACGCTCGGTGACACCGGTCGGGGCGTGGTCGTCCGCTGCGGGCGTCGACTCGTCGAGCCGGCCGGTGACCCGCGCCGCGGCCCCGCTGAACCGGTCGTAGCTCCGCCGCCGAGCGGTGGTCACGAGCCAACCGCCGATCGCCGCTGCATCGACGATCGTCCCCAGGTGCGTCCACGCCGCGAGGAACGTCTCCTGCACGACGTCGTCGGCGTCGGCATGGGAGTGCAGGACGCGCATGGCGGTGGCGTGCACGAGCGGCGTGTGCCGTCGCACGATCGATGCGAAGTCGGCGGTTTGCGGTGGTGCTGCGGTGGGGGCGCGCATGAGCACGGTGGGCTCCGATCCTCGGGCGGATGCATCCAGGGGATTCGGAATCGGGTCACGTCGAGAGGGTTGGAGTGCTTACCCCAGATCGCGGGGGACCTGGCCTGGTGCCGAGCCGCCCGACCAGCGCCGGATGGCGTCCTCGTCGAGCGCGGTGATCCCGTGGCGCACCGGGAGGGTGACGTGGTCGACGACGGCTCCCGTGGCACGCAGGCGCTCGGCGGTCCGGAGGCCGTCGCTCGCCCTGCGGCGGGCGTCGAACCGGGCGTCGAGCACCAGCACCGGGACGCCGGAGCCGGTGCCGACCGGTCCGGACTGGAAGGGCGGTTGCGGCCGGATGAGGACTCCGGCGGTGAACAGGTCCGGACACAGCTCGAGGAGGGCGGCAGCCGCGATCGCCCCGTTCGAGAAGCCGAGCACGAACCGGTGTGCGGTCGGAGCGAGCTGCGCACTCCCGTGGTCGACGGCGTCGGCGAGCAGCGCGATGCGCGCCCGCAGGTCGTCCTCGTCGAGGCTCCGGTCGGGGCGACGGCGGAAGTGCGCGTACCCCTGCGGCGTCGGTTCGGTGCCGCGCAGCGCGATCTTGGCATCGTCGGGTGCCAGCCGATCCGCGAGGGGGAGGAGGTCGGTCTCGTGACCGTCGGACCCGTGGAGCAGCACCCACGTCGTGCCGGTCGGACGCGCGACGGCAGGGACCGACAGCACGATGTCCGTGCCGAGCGGTGATCGCAGCGAGCGTGTCCACGAGTGCACGGGTCGATCATGCTCCGCAGCGTGCCCAGAGGACCGTCCGCAGATGGTCGCCGACGTCGGCCGTACGGTTCACTCGACAGGGGGTGAGCGAGAGGACGACACCATGGCGGATCTGCTGATCGGGATCGAGGAGCACTGGGTGCACGAGGGGATCGACCATGCGCAGCGTGCATTGCCGGCTGATCGGCGCGACGACAGCCTCGTCCTCAACGACCACGGCGATGCCGCGCGGCGCCTCGGCGACATCGAGAGCGAGCGCCTCGCCGCGATGGACGCACAGGGCGTCGACATGCAGGTCCTGTCCCTCGCCCCGCCGGGCACGCAGGGGCTCGACGCGGTCGACGCGATCGCCCTGAGCCGCGATGCGAACGACGAGGTCGCGGCCGCGGTCGCCGCACACCCGGATCGCTTCCGGGCCTTCGCGACCCTGCCGCTCGCCGACCCGCACGCCGCCGCCGTCGAACTGGAGCGCGCCGCAGCACTCGGCCTCGTCGGCGTCATGCTGCACGGCCGCACCGGGGACGTCCTGATCGACGACCCGCGCTTCGAGGAACTCTGGACCGTCGCGGAGCAACTCCGGCAGCCGGTGTTCATCCACCCGCAGATCCCCCCGCGGGCCGTCCGGGACGCCTCCTACACCGGGCTCGGCGGCCTGCCCGACCTCGCGCTGGCGACCTTCTCGTGGGGCTGGCACCTCGAAGCGGGAACGGCCGCGCTCCGGCTCATGGCGCGCGGCGTGCTGGATCGCCACCCGTCGCTGCAGCTCGTGCTCGGGCACTGGGGCGAGCTCCTGCTGTTCTGGCACGACCGCGCCGACGGACTCGCACGTGCGGCCGGCCTCGAACGGTCGATCACGGAGTACCTGCGCGAGAACGTCTGGATCACGGCCTCCGGCATGCTCGACCCGGCGATGCTGCAGCACGCCCTGAGCATCACGACGCCGGACCGGCTCCTGTTCTCGACCGACCACCCGTTCCAGCAGCCCACCCGCGAGGAGATCACGGCCTTCCTCACGGCACTGCCCGATCAGCAGGCCCGCGATGCCTTCGCGTCGGGGAACGCCCGTCGGCTGTTCGGTCTCACGGGCTGAGCACCCCGCCGCCGGTACGCTGCGGACATGCCGGGGGACTTCACGATCCGAACCACGACCGAGCGCGACTGGGAGCAGGTGCGCGCTCTCCGCATCGAGAACGCCACGGACGACCCGATCTCCTACGGGGCGACGCTCGAGTACACGCTCGCGATGACCGAGGACGACTGGCGGCTCCGCGCGAGGCGTGGCGAGGGGACCGAGACGACGAGCGTGGTGGCGGTCGACCGGACGGGTCGCTGGATCGGGATGATGAGCGGCCAGGTCGGTGACGCGTACGGCAACGATCCCGTGCTCACCGGCGTGTACGTCACGCCGTCGTCCCGCGGTCGGGCGAACGGCGTCGCGGATGCGCTGCTCGACCACGTGGTCGGGTGGGCAGCGGGGCACGGCGAGCGGCTCCGCCTCGAGGTGTACGACCAGGCGGTGCCAGCTGGTCGCTTCTACGAACGTCGCGGGTTCCGGGCGAGCGGTCGCTCCCGCGACTTCCGACTGCTGGGGCAGGGGCGGGACGCCCCGTCGCTGCGCCTGGTCGAGTTGGTGCGGACCGTCACGTGACCCGCTGACGGACGGGAGGCGCGGTGCGGCCCCGCCCCGCGCCTCCCGTCCGCTGTGCGGTCGTCAGACCGCGGCGAGCTCCCGCGTCAGTGCCGCCACGAACGCGTCGATGTCCTGCTCCGAGGTGTCGAACGAGCACATCCACCGCACCTCGTTCCGGCTGGCGTCCCAGTCGTAGAACCGGAAGTGCTCGCGCAGCCGATCGGCCACGCCGGCCGGCAGCGTCGCGAAGACCCCGTTCGCCTGGGTCTCCTGGCTGAACCCGACGCCGCGGATGCTGCCGTCGGCGATCCCCGCCTCGAGGGCGCCGCGGAGTCGCTGCGCCATGGCGTTGGCGTGCCCGGCCGACCGGACGTAGAGGTCGTCGCTGAGCAGGGCGATGAGCTGTGCCGAGACGAAGCGCATCTTCGACGAGAGCTGCATGTTGAGCTTGCGGAGGTAGTGCAGGCCCTCCGATGCCTCGGGGTTCAGGACGACGATCGCCTCGCCGTAGAGCATCCCGTTCTTCGTCCCGCCGAAGCTCAGCACGTCGACGCCGGCGTCGGTGGTGAAGTCGCGCAGGGGGAGCCCGAGGCTCGCGGCCGCGTTCGAGATGCGGGCGCCGTCCATGTGCAGCGTCATGCCGAGCGGGTGGATGTGGTCCGCGATCGCGCGCACCTCGTCCACCGAGTAGGCCGTGCCGAGCTCGGTGGTCTGGGTGATCGAGACGACGAGCGGCTGGGCGCGGTGCTCGTCGCCCCAGCCCCAGGCCTCCTTGTCGATGAGCTCGGGGGTGAGCTTGCCGTCCGGCGTCTCGACGGGCAGGAGCTTGACCCCGCCCACGCGCTCGGGGGCGCCGGCCTCGTCGGTGTGGATGTGCGCGGTCGAGGTGCACACGACGGCACCCCAGCGGGGGAGCATCGACTGCAGTCCGACGACGTTCGCGCCGGTGCCGTTGAAGACGGGGAACGCCTGCGCCTGCGACCCGAAGTGCTCCCCGACGACCTCGTTGAGCCGTGCGGTGTACACGTCTTCGCCGTACGCGATCTGGTGGCCGTCGTTGGCCGCGGAGATCGCCGCGAGGATCTCGGGGTGGATGCCGGCGTAGTTGTCCGAGGCGAAGCCCCGCAGGTCCAGGTCGTGGAGTCGAAGGGTCACGCGTTCATCCTAGGTTCGGGGCGTCGCCCGCCGAGAGCGGGATGCGGGTGCCGTTCACGGCTGCGGGGTCGGCCGACCACAGCCGCACGACCTCGTCGCCGAGTCGCGCCTCGAGGCCGGCGAGTGCGCGCACGACGAACACGACCGCGGCAGCGGTGTCGGGCGCGTCCGTGCCGAAGCCCTGGGCGACGGCGCGGACCCAGGCGTCCGAAGCGGCCTTCGCGGCGGCGTAGTTCGCGGCGCCGGCGGTGGGCGAGTCGACGGTGGTGGAGGAGACGAAGGCCAGTCGTCCGGCGGGCGAGGCGACGAGGTCGGCGAAGAACTCCCGCGTCGTGTTCCGGAGCGTCCGGAAGGCCCGGTCGAAGAAGTCCCAGTCGTCGTCCGACTGGCCGGCGAGGCTGCCACCGCCACGCCAGCCACCGACCAGGTGGACGAGCCCGTCGATCGGCCCGAGGTCCGCGTGGATCCGTGACGCCAGCGCGGCGACGTCCGCACGCGACGAGAGGTCGCACGTGTGGGTGGTGACGCCCGGGACGGCGGTGCTGAGCGCCTCCAGACCCGCCGCCCTCGTGCCGACCGCGACCACCGTCGCACCGGCGGTGACCAGCGACCGCGCGACGGCCTCGCCGCTGGTGCTGGTCGCGCCCGCGACCAGCACCACGCGACCGGTGAGCGACCCATCGCTCACGCGGCGACCTCCGTCGTCCCGGTGATCCCGGCCGTCGACGCGATGACCGGCGCCATCTTCTTGTTGAGCGCCTCGTAGAACATCGACAGCGGGAACTCGTCGTCCATGACCGCGTCGGTGTAGCCCTTCGGCGGTCCGGCGAGCGTCTCGGTGGGGAGTCCGCGCGCCCAGGCCGAGGCCGGGTGCGGCGTGAGCGTCCGGGTGAGCATCTCGTACGCGGCGAGCCAGTGCGCCGCCTTCGGCCGGTCGATCGAGCGCCGGTACAGCTCGTTGATCTCGTCGCTGAGGGCGATGATGACGTCCGGGACGGCCTCCCAGTCGATGGTGAGCTGCGTGTCCGTCCAGTGCAGGACGTCGTGCTGGTGCATCCACGCGAAGAGCAGCTGGCCGCCGAGGCCGTCGTAGTTGCGGACACGGCTGCCGGTGATCGCGAAGCGGAAGATGCGGTCGAACACGACGGCGTACTGCACGAGGCGCGCGTGGTCACGGATGGCGCGCTGCGCGTCCTGGAGGCTCGCATCCGGCAGCGCCGAGAGGGTGCGTTCCAGACGCACGGACTCGCGGAACGCGGTGAGGTCGCAGCGCAGCTCCTCGAGCGAGTAGAGGAAGAACGGCATCCGCTGCTTGATCATGAACGGGTCGAACGGCAGGTCTCCGCGCATGTGCGACCGGTCGTGGATGATGTCCCACATCACGAAGACCTGCTCGGTGAGCTCCTGGTCGTCGAGCATCGCGCGTGCGTCGTCAGGAAGGTCGAGCTTGGTGATCTCGGCGGCTGCGCGGACGACCCGGCGGTAGCGGGCGGCCTCGCGGTCCTGGAAGATCGCGCCCCACGTGAACGTCGGCAGCTCGCGCATCGCGACGGTCTCGGGGAAGAGCACGGCGGAGTTCGTGTCGTACCCGGGGGTGAAGTCGACGAACCGCAGCGCGACGAAGAGCGCGTTGCCGTAGTCCCCGGCCTCGAGCTCGGCGATGAACTCGGGCCAGATGACCTCGACCAGGACGGCTTCGACGAACCGCGAGGAGCTGCCGTTCTGCGTCACCATCGGGAACACGACGAGGTGACCGAGCCCGTCGACGCGGTGCTGCTGCGGCTGGAACGCGTTCAGGGAGTCGAGGAAGTCGGGGACGCCGAACCCCTCGTCGCGCCACCGGGCGAAGTCGTGCTGCACGGCCTCGAGGAAGGCCGCGTCGTGCGGGAATTGCGGTGCCAGCTCGGCGATGGCGGGGACGATCGTCGCGACGTGCTCGGTCGCTGCAGCGTGGTCGGCCGGCTCGGGCACGGAGCCGTCCTGCGCCTGGACGGTCTGCAGCGCGGTGACGGCGTCCTTCAGCCGGAGCCAGGCCGGGTGGGCGGCGACCTCGCGCACGGACAGGCGGTCCTCGACGACCTCGGGTTCTCCGACGATGGCGTCCTTCGAGAACTCCTGGACGAACTGCGACATGTCGTACCTCCCGTCGTTGGGCTGGCTGCGGGTGCGCTGGTGCATCGAGCCTAGGGAAGATCGGGGGACGCAAAGTTGCCCATCTGCGGCGGAAACGTGCGCGTCCGACGGCCCCGCGCTCCGAACCGATCGCGCCGCGCAAGGTTCCTCCGTTGCGGGGCTGGACTGCGCTCGACATCGCTCCACCGGTACGGTCGCAGTGAGCTTCAGGGAGGACCGTGGACGAACGGATCAGCGACGGGTCGAGCGTCGACGTCGAGGTCGTCCACCCCGGTGACCCGGTGGCCGACGGGATCGTGCGGACGTACCTCGCCGAGGTCGCGTCGCGCTGGTACGGACGCCCGGCGACCGAGGACGAGGTCGACCAGGCGCTGCGCGACGAGCCGTACGACGACCTGCAGGGTGCGTCCGGCGTGTTCCTCGTCGCCGTCGAGCAGGGGCGGGCGATCGCGTGCGCCGGAGGGCGGTTCGGTGCCGGTGCCGGTCTCGGTGTCGCCGAACTCACGAAGGTCTTCACCCTGCCCGAGGCTCGTGGACGGGGCACCGCGGCCCGGCTCGTGCGCGAGCTCGAGGCGGCGTGCCGTCGCCGCGGGATCGGCGTGCTCCGGCTGGACACCCGTGCTGAACTCGCCGAGGCCTGTGCGCTCTACGAGCGGCTCGGGTTCGAGCGCGTGCCCGCCTTCACCGACGACCCCTACTCGGACCGGTGGTACGCGAAGCGGCTCTGAACCGCAGCGACCGTGGGTCGGGAGGCGCGGGTCGGCGCCGCACCGCGCCTCCTGGTCGGGCCGTGGTCGCGTCCACGGCTGCCGGGCCGGCTACCGGACACGGTTGGGTCAGCGCCGCCGCCGCGCGCGGCGCATCGGGACGTGGCCCCACCAGCCGAGGCCGTCGGCGTCCACGTCGAGGTGGTCGAGCCACCGGCCGAGCGGCTCGCCGATGTTGAAATCGGCGACTTCCCAGCCGAACTCCTCGGGTGTGGCTTCGTCGCCGGTGGTGTAGGCGTCCAGCCAGTCGATCGTCGTCGAGCGCTCGCGGACGATGCCGACGCGCGGGCCGCCCCACGGAGCGTCGTAGACCACGCGGAAGCCGTCCTCGGTCGCCCAGGCATCGTGGACGACCACGGACTCCGCTTCGGTCGGGCCGCCGTCGCGGAGCTTCCGCAGGCAGGCGAGGAGTGCCCGCGGACCCCACTCGTCCGACGCCGCCGCTTCGAGTTCGGCGATCAGTTCGGCATGTCGCTCGCTCAGCACCCGGACACACCGCCGGGTCCCGTCGTCTTGGCCACCTGCGCGTCAGGCGCTCGGGCCGCTCGTCCGGTTCAACCGGTCGGCCGCACGCCCGAGGAGCCAGTTCACGGCCCACCCGACCACGCCGATGACCGGCACCGCGACGATCACGACGGTCCAGACGATCTTCACGAGGTCGCTCCGACGTCGGTCCCGCCACACCTGCACCAGCGCCAGCACGTCCAGCGCCAGCACGACCAGCAGGACCAGCACGTGCGCGCCGCCCAGGTTCTCGAGCACGTCGCTCTCCCCTCGTCCGCCGCGGCGCAGGGATGCGCTGCGCGGCGGTCCAACGATAGGAGGGCGCGGCGGGTGGTTCGTCAGTCCAGCGGTTGACATCAGTGAGCGGGCGAGTGGGCGAACACGCCACCGAGCGTCGCACGCGCGACCGCGCTCGCCTCGTCCGGTGTCAGGGGGCCACGGCCGTTGAAGAGCCGGAACACCACCGGCCCGAAGAGCAGGTCGATCATGAGGTCCGTGTCGAGTCCGGATCGGATCTGCCCCGCAGCGACACCCGCCTCGATGAGAGCACGCGTGGCGTCGCGTCGCCGGCGGAAGAACACTGCGTCCACGAGGGCGGTGCCGTCGGGTCGACCTGGTGCCGCTCCGAGCAACTGGACGGCCACGGCGCCTTCGGCCGTGCCGTAGAACGCTGCGAGGCGGACGAACTGGTCGTGGAGATCAGCGATCGCATCGCCGGTCGAGCGCGTCGGGACCGCGTCCGTCACGACGGAGCCCCACGCCTCGACGGCGAGCGCGAAACCGCTCGGCCAGTGCCGGTAGATCGTCGCCTTGCCCACCCCCGATCGCCGAGCCACCTCGTCGATGGAGAACTTCTGCCATCCGACCTCGCGGAGCACGGTCGCAGCACCGGTCACCGCCGCTGCTCGGGACTCCTGACTGACCGGCCTTCCGCGAACTGCCATACGGCGAGTTTACAGAACGATTCGTTCAGCATATGGTGGAACGGACCGTTCAGAAATGAAGTCTCGAGTGAGGAGCTCCGTCATGGTTGATCTGCGAGTCGGACTCATCGGTGTGAACGCGACCCGCGGTTGGGCAGCCGAAGCGCACGTTCCCGCCATCCGCGCTGTCCCCGGTCTGGAGCTGACGGCCGTGGCGACGCGGAAGCAGGCGAGTGCCGACGCCGCCGCAGCCGCGTTCGGCGTGCCGAAGGCGTACGGCGATCCGGACGCGCTCATCGACGACCCCGAGGTGGACGTCGTCGCGGTGGCCAGTTCCGTCGCGACGCACCACCGTCTCATCAGTCGGGCCGTCCGGGCCGGGAAGCACGTCCTCACCGAATGGCCGCTCGCGGTCGGCACGGGAGCGATGGCGGCACTTGCCGACCAAGCGCGCACCGCGGGCGTGCACACCGCCCTCGGGCTACAGGCACGTCGGAACCCCGCAGTCCTCCGCGCGCAAGCGGTCATCGCACAGGGCGAGATCGGTCGGCTGTTGGTCGCGCGGGTGTTCTCGAGCACCATGGCGTTCGGTGCAGCGGTGGACGACGAGACCCTTCCGCTCGAGGACCCCGCTGCCGGGATGCACCTGTTGACGATCCAGGCGGCACACACGCTCGACCTGCTGGCGGTCATCGCCGGCACGCCCGTGCAACTCGCTGCGACGACCACGACCCGCTTCCCCGAGCTGCGTCGGGCGGACGGTGACGGTGTGCGGAGAGTCCTTCCGGACCACGTCCTCGCGCAGGGCACGCTGCCCGACGGGGGAGCGTTCACCGCCGAGATCGAGGGCGGCCGTGACGCAGGCGACACCCCGTTCCGACTCGAACTCGAGGGCAGCGACGGGACCGTCCGACTCGAGGGCGGCGCACCCCGCGGGTTCCAGTCCGGCACCCTCGAGCTGACGGTCGACGGCGCGACCATCCCGGTCGAGACCGGGATGCTGCCTGCCTCGGTCGTCAACGTCGCCGGCGTCTACCGTGCGCTCCGTGACGACGTCCGCGACGGCACGGTCACCGCGCCGTCCTTCGCCGACGGTGTCCGCCTGGCGCATCTGCTGGACGACGTCCGTCGGAGCGCCGCGACGGGCTCGACCGTCACCCCGACCGCCCCCTGGCCGAAAAGCAGCGACCTCGTCACTCCGTAGGCGCGGGTGCTCCGGTGCGGGGGACAGCGGAGGTCCGCCGAAGATGTGACGGTCTTCTTGGAGGCACAGGCCTACCGTCTGTTGCGTGCGGCAACGACGCCGCACGATGACGAATCGAGCATCATGCAACGACGGATGAAGCACCTCGTCGCGATCGCGCTGAGCGCCGGTGTCGTGGGGGCACTGCTGCCCGCGGTCGCCGCCCAGGCGGTCACGACGAGCGACACCCCGGACTTCGGGAGCAACGTCAAGATCTACAGCCCCTCGACGCCGACCTCGACGATCCAGGCCGACGTCGACGCGGCGTTCAACTCGCAGCTCCGGAGCACGACCGCGCAGTTCGGGACGCAGCGCTCCGCTTTCCTGTTCAAGCCCGGGAGCTACGGACGGGTGTGGGCCAACCTCGGCTTCTACACGACGGTCGCCGGCCTGGGGAAGAACCCCGACGACGTGACCATCAACGGCGCCGTGAACGTCGACTCCGGGTGGAACGCCGGTGACGAGAAGAACGCGACGCAGAACTTCTGGCGGTCGGTCGAGAACGTGGCGATCGTCCCCGAGGGCGGAACCGACCGCTGGGCGGTGTCCCAGGCCGCCCCGATGCGGCGGGTCCACATCAAGGGGAACCTCACGATGGGACCCTCGAACCAGGACGGCGGCCAGGGGTACTCCTCCGGCGGGTACATCGCGGACACGAAGGTCGACGGGACGGTGACCTCCGGCTCGCAGCAGCAGTGGTACACCCGCAACTCGTCGATCGGGTCCTGGCAGGGCGGCAACTGGAACATGACGTTCTCGGGCGTGCAGGGCGCTCCCGCGAACGACTTCTCGAAGAGCTACACGACCCTGTCCACCACGCCGACGACCCGCGAGAAGCCGTACCTGTACGTCGACTCGTCGGACAAGTACCACGTGTTCGTCCCCTCGCTCCGGCAGAACTCGTCGGGCGTGACCTGGCCGAACACCGCCGGCACGGACATCCCGATGCGCAACTTCTACGTCGCCCACCCGGGTGACTCGGCGGCGACGATCAACAGTGCGCTGTCGCAGGGCCTCAACCTGTTCTTCACGCCGGGCACCTACCAGCTGAACGCTCCCATCGCGGTCACCCGTCCCGACACGGTCGTCACCGGGATCGGCTTCCCGACGCTCGTGCCGACGCAGGGCAACGCGGTGCTCACCTCGACCGACGTCGCCGGCGTGAACGTGTCGAACCTCGTCGTCGACGCGGGTTCGCAGAACAGCGCCCAGCTGGTCCGACTCGGCACGAGCGGCTCGCACGTCGACCACGCCGCCGACCCGCAGAGCATCCAGGACGTGTTCTTCCGCGTCGGTTCGAGCATCCAGGGCAAGGCAACGACGACCCTCCAGGTCAACGCGGACGACACCCTGGTCGACCACATCTGGGCCTGGCGCGCTGACCACGGCGGAGCCGCCACCGGGTGGACCGTCAACACCGGTGCGACCGGCGTCGAGGTGAACGGCAACGACGTCCTCGCGACCGGTCTGTTCGTCGAGCACTACCAGAAGTACGAAGTGCAGTGGAACGGCAACGACGGACGGACGATCTTCTTCCAGAACGAGATGCCGTACGACGTGCCGGACAACGCGTCGTGGCAGAGCCCGACCGGTGCCGGCTACGCCGCCTACAAGGTCGCCGCGAACGTCACGAGCCACGAGATCTGGGGCGGCGGTGTCTACTGCTTCTTCAACACGAACCCCGCGGTGCACGCCGACCGGGCGTTCGAGGTCCCGCAGACCGCCGGCGTCCGTGCGTACGGGCTCGTCACGGTGTCCCTCGGTGACACGGGCACGATCTCGAGTGTGATCAACGGGGTCGGGGGAGCGGTGCCGACGCCGGCGGGGAACACCGCCCCCAACCGGCTGGCGTCCTACAACTGATCCCGAGCGGGTCCCCGGCCGAGTCGCCCTCGCGCCGGGGACACCGTTCGACCCCGGCGAACGGAGCTCCGACGAGGGTCGCTAGAGCAGGTTGCCCCCGCTGGCGACCTGCATCGCGGTGACGGCTCCGGCGAAGACCACCAGCACGCCGACCAGGGTCGACAGTGCGACGGGCCACCCGGTCCGTCGCCGGGCACGTCGTGCGATCGACCCGACGATCCCCGCGACGAGGACGACGAGCGTGAGGGCGAGGTGCCAGTTGCGCACGACCGCACCGGGGTCGTCGACGGGGCCGCAGCCTGGCGACGGTTCCGCGCACGCGGTGAACGCGAGCTGGCCCACGAGGACGGCGAACCACGCTCCCACGCCCACGAGGACGGCCACGCCGAGGAGCAGGCCGGTGACGACCAGGTCGGCCGGTCCCGGGTCGCGGCGCGGCTGAGCGCGCACGGCTCGCGGCGGGTGCAGCACCAGGTCGTCGCCGGGATCGTCCCACCAGTCCTCGCGTGCCCCCATGCACCCAGCGTAGGCGGGGGCGGTGGACGCGAGCGGACGGCGGACGGGAGGCGTGGGTCGGGCCCGCACCGCGCCTCCCGTCAGAAGCGGGTCGAGCCGCGCAACCGGCGGGGACGGCCGTCGGGGTCCACGGCGAGGCGCGCGGCGGGACGCGCCCACAGACGCTGCAGTGCCGAGACCGGTTCCGGCTCGTGCTGCCGGATGCGCCCAGGGGGTCGCGGGCCGGGCTGCCCGTCCTCGTGCCAGTGGTCGAGCGCACGTGCCGTGGACCGCCAGAGGGCGAGCATGTCCGCGCCGGACCCGGTGAACCGCTCGTCGTCGGGCGTCGTCGCGAGGTGCTCCGCCCAGAGCTCGTGGCGGAGGTCCCGGGCGAGGGACCGGCCGTCGTCCGAGGTGTCCACGACGGCGCACGTGAGTTCGCTGTCGGACGTCCACGAGCGGCGATTGAAGTTGTCCGAGCCGATCGTGAACCACTCGTCGTCGACGATGCAGACCTTGGCGTGGATGTAGATCGGGCGGCCGTCCTCGTGCTCGAGGTCGAAGGCGCCGACACGGTCGGGTGCGGTGCGGCGGAGCGTCCGGAGCGCCTCGATCTGGCCGAACCGGCTCGGGGGACCGCCGAGCGGCCCGTCCGAGTTCGGGTACCGCGGCACGAGGACGACGACACGGAGCTCCCGGTTGCGTTCGAGGGCCTCGGCGATGCCGGTCGCGACCTCGCGGGACCAGAGGTACTGGTCCTCGATGTAGAGCAGCGATCGCGCTCGGGCGAAGGCCTTGCCGTACGCACGGGCGATGCTGCGCTCACCCAGGGGCGCGAACGGGAACGGCGGGCGCTTCACCCCGTACGTCCGGAGGAGCTGCACGGCGTGGTGCCCGGCCGGTGGTGGTGGCGCCGTCCGTTCGGGCAGGGGCTCGGTGTGCCGCGGCATGTGGACGAGGCGTTGCAGCAGCATCCGGTACGGCAGGCTGCGGTCGAGGGGGAGCGGGTCGTCCCAGCGCTCGGCGAACACGGCGAGCACGTCCGCGACGACCGGCCCGCGGAGCTCCATCGACGCGTCGTGCCAGGCCGGGCGCTCGCCGTAGCGGGCGTCGATCGAGACGGGCTGCGGGTCGCCCTCGTGCGCGGCGTCGTCGCGACGGCTGTGGCAGAGGTCGATCCCGCCGACGAACGCGACGTCGCGGGAGGGGTCGTCGCGGTGCTGGATGACGAAGAACTTCTGGTGGTGCGAGCCGAACACCCGGACGCGCTGGTCGAGCAGCACCTGGCCGCCGGCGTCGTTGATCTTCCGGCCGAGCAGCTCGTTCGACCGGGCGCTGATCGACGCCGAGACGCGCTCGCCGTGGGACCGCCAGATGAGCCCGCGCACCTCGATACCCGCTCGTGCACGGTCGGCCAGCAGGTCCCCGATCGTCGGGCCGTCCGGCAGCAACCGTTCGTCGGCGTCGCCGCGCCAGTCGGTGAACCACACGCGGTCGCCGGGGCGGAGGGCGGTCAGTTCCGCGTGGATGCGGTCGAAGTAGGCGGCGCCGTGCACGAGCGGCCGGACGTGGTTGCCCTCCGACCACGGTGCCGCATCGGCGCCGGTGTCCCCCTCGGCGTCGGGCCGGTTCCGGTCCGTGTCGTCGTCGGGGTGTCCCGCGTGCACGCCGGTGGCGAGGTTGCCTCGCTCGTCGCGGGAGAGGAACCAATCAGCTGGACCGGTACGCACAGTCGAACAGTACGGGACGGCGACGTTCAGGGGCGCGAGCCCGGCAGGGGGATCTCGTGGCGGTCGTCCCACGGCTCGGCCCAGCCGAGGCGGTCGAACAGGGCGTCGAGGAGCATCGCGGTGAAGCCCCAGACGACGTGCTGCTCGGGGCCGGAGTCGATCGTGAACGCCGGGCCGCGCCACTCCTGGCCGCCGCGGCGGATCACCGTCACGCCGCGGTGGGCGGGGTCGAGCAGGTCGGCCACCGGCGCCCGGAACACCGCGGCGGACTCGGCCTCGTCGACGACCCGGACGGGCGAGGACTCGCGCCACCACCCGATCACCGGCGTGACGAGGTGCCGCGAGAACGCGAGCGGCACCGGGGCGATCGTGCCGAGGACGTCCACGCCCGCGGTGTCGATGCCGGTCTCCTCGCGGGCTTCCCGGAGTGCCGCGGCGGTCGCGTCCGTGTCACCGGGGTCGACCCGGCCGCCGGGGAACGCGATCTCGCCGGGGTGGGCGCGGAGCGTGGTGGCCCGTGCGAGCAGCAGGACGTCGAGGTCCCGCGAGACCTCGGTGCCGGCGGCTCCGACGGCTCCGGCGGCGGGGCGGTCGCTCGGCACGTCGTCGAGTTCGCCGAACAGGATGAGGACGGCCGCGTTGCGGGAGGCGCTGGCCACCGGCATGCCCGTGACGAGCGGGGCGGCACCGGGACCGACGAGCGCGGAGAGCTGCTGACGCGCCGGGTTCACGTCGTCAGCCTAGGTGCTGCGCTCCGAGGCGGGACATCCGGAAGGTGCGCCCCCGGGGGATCTCCGAGGCACGACCCGTACGTTCCGAGTCAGCACCACCGGGACCACGGCGGTCCCGCACCGACACTGCACGGGAGCAGACCATGACCGACACCGACGGCACCGCACCGAAGAACGACGCCGAGGGCACCCCGAAGCCGGACGGCCTCGGCGAGGACGGCACGATCCCCAACGAGCCCGACGGCCTCGCCGCCGGACACGTGGGCGACGACTCGCACTTCAACCCGGAGGAGGACGACGGCACGGAATGAGGATGCTCGTCACCGCCACGATCGGGGTCGGGCTGGCCCTGGCGCTCGCCGGGTGTTCGTCGCCCGGGTCCGTCTGCGCCGACTACGGGCAGGGCAACACGGTGAACGTCGTCGTGCCCGACCACCTCGCGACCACCGTCGAGTCGGTCGCCGTGTGCGTCGGTGCCGACTGCACGCCCGAGCAGGAGTCGGCGACGTCCGAGGTCGACGGCGCGACCTGGACGGTCCCGGTCGAGCAGACGCAGGACGAACGCGGCCGCGTGGCGCTCTTCGACGCCGACGGTGCGCGGCTCGACGAGCGCGGCGTCGAACTGGCCTGGACGGACTACGGCTTCGGCGCACCCCTGCAGTGCCGGGGGAGCGGTGTCGCCGAGGTCTGGCTCGACTGACGGCCCGAAGCGCAGGCCGCACCGGACGGTGAGCTCGGAGGCTAGAGCACCCGCTCCAACAACCGCAGCGTCCCCGCGATGTCCACGTCGCGGTCGAGCAACCACTGCACCTGCAACCCGTCGAACGCCGCGATGATGAGCGACGCGACCTGGTCGAGGTCCGCATCGCTGTGCCGACCGGTGGCGGCGAGCTCGTCGCGCAGTTGCTGCGCCAGATCAGCGCGCGCCGTGGCGAACCGTGCCGCGAAGTACGACCGCGCGGTCTCGTTCCCCGCCTCCACCGAGGCACCGAGCAGCGTCGTGTAGAGCGTCACCAGGGCCGGCTCGCTGACGTTCCGGTGGGCGACGAACTCGAGCCGGGGGAACACGCCGCCGGTGTCGCCCAACGCCCGGTTCGACGCGTCGTCACGCTCCCGCAGCACCTCGACGAGCAGAGCCTCGCGCGATGAGAAGTAGTGCCGGAGTGCGGCGTGCGAGATGCCGATCGCCTCGCCGATGGCCCGGAGCGAGGTCCCGTCGATGCCACGGGAGGCGACGACCTCGAGCGTCTGGTCGAGGATCTCCTGCCGGCGCTGCACGCCCTTGGCGTAGGGCCCGCGGCTGCCGGTTCCATCGTTGGAGGTCACTCGGACCAACCTACCGGCAGCCATGAGTCGCGGAAGTGCTGGCGCAAAGTACCGAAACAAAAACTTCCGGTCGGAGGTTTTGGGTGCTACTGTCCCGATCACCTAGTAGCACTAGGGATTCAGCGGGCCCCGAAGCCCCCTATGACTCGAGGAGGAGTCATGTCGACACCGACGTCGAAGGAAGAACCCACACGCGGCATCGCCGGAACCGCGACCCCCGCGGTCACCGCAGCCGCCGGCGCCACCGCCACGGACGCAGCGGCGTCCCGAGCCTTCTCGGTCGAGGGCATCACGCAGTCCGTCAGCACCATGCGGGTCGGCCGCGGCTACCTCTGGGGCCTCAGCTTCGCCCAGTTCGGCCTCTTCGTCGCCCTGCTCACGCCGGTCTTCGTGAGCATGTCGATCAAGGCGACCGAGCTCAACCCGTCGAACCCCGAGACGATCGTCGGTTCGGTCCTGCCGTTCGGCGCGATCGGTGCCCTGCTCGCGAACCCGCTCTTCGGCGCGATCTCGGACCGCACCCGCACCCGCTGGGGTCGTCGTCGGCCGTGGATGGTCGGCGGCGTCATCGTCTTCGTCGGTGCGCTCGCCTGGCTCGCGTTCTCGCCGAACGTCCTGCAGCTCACCCTGGCGTGGGTCCTCGCGCAGGTCACCGCCAACGCGGTCCTCGCCACCCTGACCGCGAGCTTCGCCGACAACGTGCCGGAGTTCCAGCGCGGCAAGGCCTCGAGCGTCATCGCGCTCGCGCAGAACACCGCGATCCTCGCCGGTCTGTACCTGGCCGTCTACCTGGTCGGCAACCTGCCGATGCTCTTCATCGTCCCGGGCATCATCGCGATCATCGCGATCCTCGTCTACTCGTTCGTGGCCCGCGACGAGCTGCCCCCGCCGCCGATCAAGCCGTTCAGCTGGGTCAACCTCATCTCGTCCTTCTGGACCAACCCGATCAAGCACCGCGACTTCGGGCTCGCCTGGTGGGGGCGCTTCCTCATCACCTTCGGCACGTTCATGTTCACGACCTACCGCCTGCTGTACATGGAGGACCGGATCGGCCTCCCGCAGAAGGAGGCCGTCGGCATCGTCGCGTTCGGTGTGCTCCTCTACACCGTCGCCCTGCTGGTCAGCGCCGCGCTCTCCGGGTGGGTGTCCGACCGCGTCGGCCGCCGCAAGGTCTTCGTGTGGAGCTCCACGGCCCTCACCGCCGTCGGCCTGGTGATCCTGGCGCACGTCGACACGGTCGGCGGGTTCTACTTCGCCGAGATCGTGATGGGCTTCGCCTTCGGCATCTACTCCGCCATCGACACCGCCCTCATCGTCGACGTGCTGCCCGACCCGGAGCGCCCCGGCAAGGACCTCGGCGTGATCAACATCGCGAACGCGCTGCCGCAGTCGCTCGCCCCGGCCGTCGGCCTCTTCCTCCTCGGCGTCGGGGGCGGTCAGAACTACACGCTCATGCTCTGGGGCGCGGGCGTCGCGGTGATCCTCGGCGCACTCGTGATCTTCCCCATCAAGTCGGTCCGGTAGACGGCGCACCAGCGCACGGTCCTGGAGGCGCGACCCGACTCACGAAGGCGAGTCGCGCCTCCAGGCGGTCACCGCACACACCGCAAGCCTCCCTGAAAGGACCAGTCATGGCACCCGCCATCTCCCTGCAGCTCTACACGGTGAACGCCGCGCTGGAGCCCGACCTCGACGGCGGCGTCCGCCGCCTCGCCGACATCGGCTTCGACACCGTCGAGGCGTTCGCGTTCGTCGACCGAGCAGCGCAGCTCAAGGAAGCGTTCGACGCCCACGGCATCACCGCGAAGACCGGCCACGCCTTCCTCGTCGAGGAGACCATCCCGCTGCCCGACGGCACCGTGATGACCGCTCCGTCGCACGCCGACACCTTCGCCGCGGCGAAGGAGCTCGGCCTCGAGATCGTCATCGACCCGTTCGTCGGCCCCGACCACTGGACCACCCGCGAGGGCGTCGAGCGCGTCGCGGCCCGACTCAACGCCGCCGCTGCCGAGGCGGCCGAGCACGGCCTCCGCGTCGGCTACCACAACCACGACCACGAGCTCCGACCGCAGATCGACGGCCGGCCCGCACTGCAGGTGCTCGCCTCGCTGCTCGACCCGGGCGTGGTGCTCGAGCTCGACCTGTACTGGGCCTCCGCCGCGGGCATCGACCTCGTGCCGTTCATCGAGGAGCTCGGTGACCGCATCGTCGCCGTGCACGTCAAGGACGGCCCGATGCGCGACGACATCTCCACCGCGACGATCCCCACCGACCAGACCCCGGCCGGCCAGGGCGACGTCCGGCTCGCCGAGGCGCTGCGTGCCGCGACGGCCCTCGAGTACGCCGTGATCGAGTTCGACGGGTTCGCGGGGGACGTCTTCGACGGGGTCGCCCAGTCGTACGAGTGGCTCGCCGCGCAGCTCGCACCGAGCGGATCGGCGGTGTCCGCATGACCCGCACGGGCAAGGTCGGCATCGGCTTCATCGGCGCCGGCATGATCAGCGAGCAGTACCTGGCGAACCTCACGACCTTCCCCGACGTCGAGGTCGTCCGGATCGGCGACATCGACACGGAGCGGGCGGCGGCGTCGGCGGCGAAGTGGGGCGTCGCGGCCTCCGGCGACGGAGCGTCGGTCCTCGCCGACCCCGACGTCGAGATCGTCATCAACCTCACGCTCCCGGCCACGCACGTGGCGGTGTCCACGGACGCCCTCCGCGCGGGCAAGCACGTGTGGAGCGAGAAGCCGATCGGGGTCGACCGCGAGTCCGCTGCGGGCCTGGTCGCCCTCGCCGACGAGCTCGGGCTCGGGCTCGGCATCGCGCCCGACACCGTGCTCGGCCCGGGGTGGCAGACCGCCAAGCGGGCGATCGAGGCCGGCGCGATCGGCACGCCGCTCACCGCGGTCACGAGCATGCAGTGGCAGGGGCCGGACGTGTTCCACCCGAACGCGTCGTTCCTCTACGCCAAGGGTGCCGGCCCGCTGTTCGACATCGGCCCGTACTACTTCACGGCGCTCGTGCACCTGCTCGGGCCGATCGACTCCGTCGTCGCGACCGGGTCGCGGTCCCGCGAGACCCGGGAGCTCGTCGTCGGGCCGAACGCGGGCCAGTCGTTCCCCGTCGAGGTGCCCACCCACGTGTCCGTCCTGTCGTCGTTCGAGCAGGGTGGCAACGCGCAGTCGCTGCTGTCGTTCGACACCCCGCTGTTCCGGCACGGCGTCTTCGAGGTCAACGGCACCGAGGGCACGATCCTCCTGCCCGACCCGAACACCTTCGGCGGCGGGCACCCGATCCGGATCGCCCGACCGATCCCCGTCGGTGCCTCGTGGCCGTTCGAACAGGAGTGGGAGACGCTCCTCGACGAGGAGCCGACGGTCGGCCGGGGCCTCGGCGTGCTCGACATGGCGCGGGCCATCCGCGGCGGCGGTTCGCACATCGCGACCGGTGCGGTCGGCTACCACGTGCTCGACGCGATGGTCTCGGTGGAGGAGTCCATCGAGCGGCGGTCGTTCGTCGAGGTCGAGTCCACCGTCGGGGCGATCGCGTCCCTGCCTGAGGACTTCGACCCGTTCGCTGCCACGCTGGAGACGGCGCCGGCTGCGGTCTGACGACCGGGGCACCAGACAGGAGGCCCTGCTCACGTCCGCCGCGTGCGGAACGTGCGCAGGGCCTCCCGTCGTGTCCGTGGTCACCAGGGAACGACGCCCGCGTCCTCGAAGAAGCCACCGCGCGGGCCGTCGTCCGGCAGCGTCGCGAGCCGCACCGCGGTCGCCGCGCCCTGCGCGGCCGTGCGGTCGCCGCTGAAGCCGTTGAAGTCCGTCGCGACGAGCCCCGGGCATGCAGCGTTGACGATGACCGGGGTGTCCGCGAACGTCCTCGCGTACTGGGTCGTGATCCCGTTGAGGAACGTCTTCGACGGGGCGTACGCGGCCATCACCGGACCCGGCTGGCGGCCGAGGGAGCCCATGCTGCTCGACGCGTTCACGATGCGCGGCGCGGGGGAGCGGCGCAGCAGCGGCAGCATCGCGTTCGTCACGCGGACGACGCCGTAGACGTTGACGTCGACGACCTGCCGGACGACGTCGAGGTCGAGCGTCGTCGGGTCCTGCGTCCATGTCACCGGGTCGAACGGGCCCGAGATCCCGGCGTTGTTCACGAGGACGTCGAGTCGGCCGAAGCGCTCCTCGACCTCCGCCGCAGCGTCCGCCACGCTCTCGTCGCTCGTCACGTCGAGCCGGACCCCGTGGGCGTCGACCCCGCTCGCCCGCAGTCGTTCCACCGCTTCCTCGCGACCGGTGTCGCTCCGTGCCCCGACGAGCACGCGCATCCCCGTCGCACCCAGCTGCTCGGCGATCGCGTACCCGATGCCCTTGTTCGCGCCGGTCACCAGCGCGGTCGTCTTGTCGTTCTCCATGTGCTCGATCGTCGGTCCGGGGTGGTTCCCGCGTCCAACACCGATCGGGTGGGTGGTGATACTCCCCGGGTATCGGTGGGCGTAGGCTCCGTGCGTGGACGATGTCGAGACGCGCGAGCTCCGGTACTTCGTCGCCGTCGCCGAGGAACTGCACTTCGGCCGCGCGGCGCTCCGACTCGGGATGGCGCAGCCGCCGTTGTCGCGGGCGATCCGGCAGCTCGAGGAGCGGATCGGCGTCCGGCTCTTCGACCGTGACCGTCGCGGCGTGACCCTCACCGACGCGGGGTCGGCGCTCCTCCGCGAAGCCCCGGCCGCCCTCGACGCCGTGCGCGCGGCCGTCCGGCGGACCCGACGCGCGGGGGCGCCGGAGCAGCGGCTCGTCCTCGCGACGAAGGCCGGGTCGTCGCACGAGTTCCTGCAGGCGCTGCTCGACGCCGCCCCCGAGGACGTGCCGGTCGACGTGGTGCTCTGCGAGATCGGTGAGCAGGCGGGACTCCTCCTCGACGGCACAGCGGACGTGGCGGTCATGCACCGGCCGTTCGACGACTTCGCCGGGATCGAGTCGGTCGACCTGTACTCCGAGCCGCAGGTCGCGATCGTCCCCGCCTCGCACCCGCTCGCCGACCGCCGGTCCCTCACGATGGCCGAGGTGTCGTCGGTCCCCGACCTGCCGATGGCGCGGTGGCCCCTCGCCGACTGGACCTACCCGCCGGGACCGGGGCCGGAGGTGCACTCGCAGTCGCAGCTGGCGCAGCTCGTCGCGCTCGGTCGGACGCTGCTCGTGATCCCGCGCTCGAGCCGGGCCTGGCAGTGGCCCGAGCACGTCGCGGTGCCGGTGCTCGACGCGCCCCTCGCGACGACGGTGCTCGGGTGGCCGGTCGGGCGGGAGACGCCAGCGGTCGCGCGGCTCGTGGCGACCGGGCTGCGGATCGGGGAGGCCGCGGGCGCGGTCAGCGCCTGACGGGGCCGGTCAGCGGCGGGTGGCGTGCTGCCGCAGCGCGACCACCACGCGGTCGAGGAAGTCGTCGACCTCGTCCTGGCGGTAGCCCTCGCGGAACTTGGTCGGTTGGAAGCGCGCCAGGGTGACGTCCTCGGGCGTCAGCGGGTCGACCGGACGTCCGGCCTCGTACCCGGCCAGGGTCGCCCGGACCCGGTCGAGGAAGTCGTCGACCTCGCGCTGGTCGTACCCTTCGCGCCACTTCGTCGGTGCGAACTTCGCGTTCGCCACATCACTCGCGAGCATGCTCTCCCCCTCGTGCCGGACCCCGCGTGCCGGCGTGTTCGACGATCCTCGCACAGGTCACCCGGCGGGTGTGTCCGTCCAGACCCGGTCGATCGGCACCTCGTGGCCGAGCACCGCGACCGCCGCACGGTGCCCCGAGTACAGCGCGCCGGCCACCGTCGCGGGGTCGTCGGTCCACGTCGCCTCGCCCGCCAGGTGCACGCGTCCCGCGATCGGCACCGCGAGGTCGTCGTGGTCGCTCGTCGTCGACCCCGGCAGCATGTGCGCGTACGAGCCCCGGGCGAACGGGTCGTCCTGCCATGCCGTCACGAGCACCGACGTCGGCGTCCCCACGGCGTCGCCGTACAGTCGCCGGAGCTGCTCGAGCACCGAGTCCGCGACCCGCTCCCTGCTCCAGCCCCGGATCGCCCGCGCTGCCGGACCGGCCGCGAAGGTGAGCAGCGTCGGCACCCCGTCGAGCCGCGTCAGGTCGTACCAGGAGTGCCACCACCGGCCGGCCGGACCGAGCTGCCGGACCGCGTAGACGTCGGCGTCCCAGAACCGCTCCGGGAACCGCAGGACGACCTTCTCGAACGCGTTCATCCGCAGCCGTCCGAGTGCCTGCCGGTGCCGTGCGGGCAGCGGTGGCTCGATCACGAGGTCGCCGGCCTGCAGCACCCCGACGGGCACCGTGACGACGACGGCCTCGGCGTGGAACGGGCCGCGGCTGCTCGTGACCACCACCCCGCCGTCCCCGTGGTCGATGCGCTCGACGACGTGTCCGAGCCGGACGTCGAGCCCCGCGGCGAGGTGTGCGGGCAGGGCGTCGTAGCCGTCCGGGAACACCACCTCGTCGCCCGCGATCGTGTCGTCGTCGAGCCCGTGCGCGGCGAGCTCGTCGCCCGCGACCCCGTACTGCTCCTCGCTCCGGTGCTCGAGGTGCTCGCTGACCCGTTCCGCCCGCTCGGCGTCCCAGCCCTGCGCCGCGACGGCCCGGGCGACCACGTCGCGGTAGCTGTCGAGCGGCGCCGATCGCTCGACCTCGTCGGCCAGGGCGCGGTCGACCGTGCGCACGTCGTCGGCGAACCGGGCGGCTGCACCGGCGTCGAGCCGACGACCGTCGGGCCCGTGGTACGCGATCGGCCGGCTGTCGACCTGGTACCCGCCGACGGTGAACTCGACCGTGCGGATGCCGAACGCGGCGACGGCGTCGGCCACGGCGTTGTCCTCGACGCCGTGGATCCACGAGGCGCCGAGGTCCGTCACGTGCCCGTCGGTCCGGTCGGTGTGGACCCGACCGCCGATCCGGTCCCGGGCCTCGAGCACGACGACCCGGCGCCCGGCCCCGGCGAGCACCCGTGCGGCCGCGAGCCCCGCCACGCCCGCACCGATCACGACGACGTCGGCGTCCTCCATGCTGGTGCTCCTCTCGGGACTGGATCAAGATTGACACAGCCAGGTGCGGAAATCGTTGCTGAGGTCTAGTTTCAGTGCTCGTATCCACAGAGTCGTGGAGCGACGGCGACGGTTTCCGTCGCTCGCCATCGGGAGAGCGTGGTGGTCATGCGAGACGAACGGGTCGTGACGGTGTCGACCGAGACCGTCGGCAAGGAGAAGGGACTGCGACCGGGGGCCATCGGCCTGGTCGGCAGCGTCGTGATGGGCATCTCGTCCACCGCGCCCGCCTACAGCCTGGCCGCGAGCCTCGGGTTGGTCGTGGCGAGTGGGGGAGCGCTCCTCGCCGGGGTGAAGGCCCCGGCGATCATGCTGCTCGCCTTCATCCCGATGTGGATGATCGCCGTGGCCTACCAGGAGCTCAACCGCGAGGACCCCGACTGCGGCACGACGTTCACCTGGGCGACCCGGGCCTTCGGTGCCGTGACGGGATGGCTCGGCGGGTGGGGGATCATCGCCGCGGACGTCATCGTGATGGCGAACCTCGCCCAGATCGCCGGCTCGTACGGGTACTCCTTCGTCGGCGTCCTGACGAACGACCCGGCGATCAGCGCCCTCGGGAACAGCACGCTCTGGTCGACCGTCGCCGGGGTGGCCTGGATCGCCGTGATGACCTTCATCTGCTACGTCGGCGTCGAGGTGTCGGCCCGGCTGCAGTACGTCCTGCTGGGCATCGAGGTGCTCGTGCTCGTGATGTTCGCGGTCGTCGCGCTCGTGCGGGTCGGCACCGGCAACGGCGTCGAGGGCTCGATCACGCCCTCGCTGTCGTGGCTGTGGCCGAGCGGCATGGACTTCGGGTCGGTCATCGCCCCCGCCATGCTCACGGCGATCTTCATCTACTGGGGCTGGGACACCGCCGTCTCGCTCAACGAGGAGACGAAGGACCCCGAGAAGACCCCCGGTCGCGCAGCCGTCATCAGCACGGTCCTGCTCCTCGTCATCTACGCCCTCGTGTCGATCGCGGCGATCGCGTTCGCCGGCGTCGGGACGAAGGGCATCGGCCTCGGGGCGCAGGGCAACGCGGACGACGTGTTCTCGGCGATCGGCCCGGCGCTCTTCGGCAACTCGTTCCTCGGGCACGCGGCGATGGCCCTGCTGTCGTTCTCGATCCTCACCTCGGCGTCCGCCTCGACGCAGACCACGATCATGCCGACCGCACGGACATCGCTCTCGATGGCGGTCTACAAGGCCCTGCCGTCGCACTTCGCCCGGATCCACCGGCGCTTCCTCACGCCGACCTGGTCGACCATCGGGATGGGCATCGCGTCGATCGGCTTCTACGTGCTGTTCACCGTCATCTCGACGAACCTGCTCACCGCCCTGATCGGTTCCGTCGGCCTGATGATCGCCTTCTACTACGGGCTGACCGGCTTCGCGTGCGTCTGGGTCTACCGACGGACGCTCTTCAACACCGTGCGGAACTTCGTCATGCGGGGGCTCGTCCCGTTGCTCGGCGGCCTGACGCTCGCGGTGACGTTCGTCTACGGACTCGTGCAGTTCGCCCAGCCCGACTGGCTGCAGGGCGACGACGGCAAGGACGTCACGATCCTCGGCATCGGAGCGGTCGCCGTGGTGGGTGTCGGCGCGATCCTCATCGGTGTCGTGCTGATGGTCGTCTGGTGGCTGCGGTCCCCGGACTTCTTCCGCGGACGGACGCTCACGAGCACGAGCAACATCCTCGTCCTCGACGGCCCGGGTGGAGTCCCGGAGCCGACCGTCATCGCGCCCGACTTCTCGAACCTGCCGACGGGCAGCATCGCGGTCGACGAGGAGACCGGCAAGCGGTTCCGGCGGACGCGGTCGCGTCGCCGCGACGACGACTGATCTCCCGCACCGGCGGCGGACGGGAGGCGCGGGGCGGGCGCGCACCGTGCCTCCCGTCCGTCAGCCCACCAGCTCGCGCCGCAGCGACCGCAGCACCGGCAGGAGCGTCTCCAGACCGCCGGGACCCACCTCGAACGGGCGGCCGAGGGCCGTCCGCGGCGGCAGCACCAGCTCGCCTCCACCGACGAGGTCGAACCAGAGCGCGTAGTCGACGCGGGAGCCGCGTGCGTCCTTCGTCGCGAGGTCGATCGTCCGGATCCGCGACCAGGGCAGATCGATCACCGGCGCCTCCCGGTCCGGCGTCCATCCGTGCATGCCGGCGCGATCGAGCGTCCACACCTCGGGACGGGGACGCGGGAGGTCCTCGGAGGTCCGGATGCCCTTCGTCAGCACCGGCAGGAAGAACGCGGGTTCGCGACCGCTCGCGCGGATGCGGGCGAGTGTCCGTCGGTCGCGACGTCCGCTCCACCAGGTGCCGACCGACATCACGATGCCGACGACGATCAGGAACAGCTCGACCAGGACGATGCTGCCGACGCGACTGCTGCGCTCCATCTGCTCGACGAAGGCCGGCGAGCCGAACTCCGCGACGATGAGTGCCGCTGCACCCAGCACCAGGACCGCCGCAGCCAGGTGGATCGGCCACTGCCGCGGCGCGGTCCCGTCACGGAGCCGTCGCACCCACCCGTCCGTCACGTCCTGCACGGTCCCATCCTGCTCGGACGTCGGTCGGTGCGGTCAGCGCCGGTGGGACCGCCGCCGGCCGAGGATCGCGTCGAGCACCCGCGAGAACCGCGGACGCCGCGCCACCGGCTTCGTCTCGATCGACCGGGTCGGAGCGCGGAACGCGAGATCGTGCAGCATGTTCCGCTTCGAGCCGTCCCAGTTCGCGAACAGGTACGCGCCCCCGAGGAACGACAGGCTCCGCACCGGCGTGCGCTTCCACGAGTCGGCCGCGACGTAGTACCCGGCGTGCCCGGCGTGGATGTGCTTGATCACGGTGTCGACGTCGATGACGCTGGTGGTCGTCACGACGGCAGTGATGCCCGTGCGGTCACGGGCGACGTACTCGATGAGGTGTTCAGACACGAGGGCTCTTGGTCGGGTCGGGGCCCGTCGAGGTCGGGGAACGCGACACGACGAGGCATGGCCGGAATCGTCGTTGCTTCCGAAACCAAGAATACGCCGAGAACTCTGTGCAGGGCGAGGAGGAACCTGTCCGGATGCGCACCGTGAACACCACCGGGGGGATCCTGTTCGCCGCCGTCCTGGCCGTTGCCCTGACCGGGTGCAGCGGCGGGACGACCGCCGGCCCCACCGCCACCGCCACCCGCACCGTGACCGCCACGCCGACTGCGGTCGCCGAGAGCCCGACCCCGACGTCGACTCCGACCCCCACGCCGACGTGCGGCCCGTCGAGCGGTGCCGAGGCCGCCGCCCAGCCGATCGCCGACCTGCCGCTGCCCGCCGGGCTCGAGGACGCGAAGTGGGACGCCGCACGGGCCGACACGTCCGGGTACGAGGCGTGCGCCCCGCTGTCCTGGGTCACGGTGAGCCTGGACCTCGCGACCGGCAGCTCGCCCGTCGCGATCCTCCTCTTCCACGACGGCCGGTACCTCGGCACGGCCACGAAGGAGCAGTACGGCTTCGTCCCGGACATCAGCCGGACCGACCCGTCGACGATCGCGGTGGCCTACCGCTACGCGAAGCCGGACGAGTCGACTGCGGACGCGAGCGGTCGGACGGACGCGACGTTCCGGTGGGACGACGCTGCCGGGCGCGTGGTGATGACGGGGGAGACGCCGCCGGCCGGCTGAGGCGCGACGCCGGACGCCGGACGCCGGGTGTCCTGCCATGCTGGACGCCATGCCGTTCCTCCGCACCGCCTGGCCGGGTGTCGCGCTCGCCCTCGTCATCGGGCTCGCCGCCACCGTCGTCGGCCGCGAGGTCCCGGTCGTCGGCGGCCCGGTCCCCGCGGTCGTGCTCGGCGCCCTGGTCGGGTGGCTCGTCCGCCGACGACGACAGCGCGACGGTACCGGCGCGGGCTCGGGCGGCGATCTCGGCCTGCTCCAGCCCGGCGTGAAGTTCACCTCGAGCCGGGTCCTGCAGTTCGCCGTCGTGCTGCTCGGCGCCCAGCTTTCGATCGCCGAGGTGCTCCGCATCGGCGGCGAGACGCTGCCCGTGATGCTGACGACCCTCGTCGTGTGCCTCGTCGCAGCGTGGGGGATCGGTCGGCTGCTCCGGGTCTCGAGTGCCCTCCGCACGCTCATCGGCGTCGGGACGGGGATCTGCGGCGCCTCGGCGATCGCGGCCGTCACGCCCGTGATCGGCGCGGTCAGTGCGGACGTCGCCTACGCGATGTCGACGATCTTCCTGTGCAACATCGCCGCCGTCTTCGTCTTCCCCCTGGTCGGTCACGCGCTGGGGCTCTCGCAACACGCGTTCGGCGTCTTCGCCGGCACCGCGGTGAACGACACCTCGTCGGTGGTTGCCACGGCAACCGTCTACGGTCGCCAGGCGACCGACACGGCGGTGGTCGTGAAGCTGGTCCGGACGCTCATGATCATCCCGATCGTCGTGGGGCTGGCCGGCCTGGAGGCGCGGCGCACCTCCCGCGAGCAGGTCGCGTCCGGCGTGGACACGGGCCGCGCCGGGGGCGTCCGCGGGTTCCGCGTGTTCCGGTTGGTCCCGTGGTTCCTGATCGGGTTCCTCGTGGTCGTGCTCCTCCGCACCCTCGGGGTCCTGCCGGCCGCAGCGGCCCCGGGGTTCTCCACCGCCGCGACGTTCCTCATCACGGTTGCGCTCGCCGCGATCGGGGTCTCGACGGACTTCGGCGCGCTCCGGCGGGCGGGGTTCCGGCCGATGCTGCTCGGGATCGCGCTGTGGGTGCTCGTGGCGGGGACGAGCCTCGGCGCGCAGGCGGTGTTCGGGCTCCTCTGACGGCGTCGGGGCTCACACGATGCGCGAGTCGATCACCGCCCGGTCGCCCCGGTACCGCGAGAACCCGTACTCCACCGGGGTCCCGTCGGCCAGGCACATCAGCCGCTCGATGTGGAAGATCGCCTGCCCCGGATCGATGTCGAGCAGGTCCGCGCTCCACTGGTCGGCGTTCACCGTGCTGAGCAGCAGTCGACGAGCGACCGGCCGCTGCCCGACCCGCCGCACGAGCACGTCCGGCACGTACTCGGTGAGCGGCTCCGACACGAGGTCCGGGAACCGCTCCTGCGGCACCCAGCTCGTCCGCACCCGGCTCGGCTCCCCGTCGAACGAGATGAGGCTCTCGACGAAGTACGCGGCGCTGCCCTCCATCTCGAGGTTCCGCCGGACGGTCTCGGGCGCCGGCACGAGCTGGACGCACAGGTGCACGATGCTCAGCCGCGGGGAGTCGAACACGCTGCCGCCGGTGTTCTCGCCGTAGATCGTGACCTCCTCGGTGGTCCGGGCGAGGCTCACCGAGGCCACCGGACGCACGCCGAACGTGCCCGACCGCGGTGCCCGGGTGAGCAGCCGCTGTTCCTTGAGGAGCGTCAGCGCCGCCCGCAGGACGTTCCGCGTCGTGCCGTACAGGTCGAGGAGCTCCCACTCGTACGGCAGCGGTCCGGTGAACCGACCGGCGACGATGTCCGCGCGGATGAGGTCGGACACCTGCCGGGCGGCGTCCGAGCGACGGTTGAAGCCGATCCAGTGCCCGGGCGTGACATCGCCGATGGCCATGTCCGTCCACGGTGGGACCGGACGACGTCCCGCGGTGCCGTCCAGTCGGTCGTCTGGTGCGACGTCGGTCACGAGACCACCCCCACGGTCGTGGTGTCGCCGGTCCACCCGGCCCACCGGAGGAACTCCCGGGCGAGGCGCACCGGGTAGTCGGGTGCCTGGATGTCGATGGACACGAACACCCGGCGGTAGAAGGTCGGACCGCCGAGCAGGTCGACGGCGATCCCGAGGTCGACGTCGGGCCGCAGGTCGCCGGCGTCCATCGCCCGCTGGAGCATCGCGTTCACCCGGACCCGTCGGTCGAGGTGCCACGCGGCGACCGCCTCGGCCACCCGGGGCTCGTGCGAGGCGAGCTCCACGATGAGCGGCAGCGCCCGGCCGACCGGGGTCGCGACGAGCGCGTGCACCCAGCCGCGGGTGAGCCCGAGGACGCCCTCGTCGATCGGGGCGTCGAGGATCGTCGGGATCGACTCCTCCATCAGGCGGATGACGGTCTCGGTGAGGAGCACGTCGCGACTGGACCAGCGCCGGTAGATCGTCGCCGCGCCCACCCCGGCGGCGTCGGCGACCGCCCTGATCGTGAACGCGCGGGGGTCGCCCTCGGCGAGGATCGCGATGCACGCCGTGTACACGGCCTCGTCGACCGCGGCGTTGCGGGGCCGTCCGCGGACCGGGGCCTCGGTGCTCACGCGGCGCTCCAGAGCGCGAGTACCCGGTCGATGCCCCACACCTCGCCGATCTTCGCCTGGATGTCGAACAGGTTCGCCTCGTGCACGCTCGGCAGCCGGTCGCCGACGGCCTCGCGCACGACGATCGGCACGAAGCCGTGCTGCATCGCGTCCGTCGCGGTGGCCCGGATGCACCCGCTCGTCGAGAGTCCGGCGATGAAGAGCGTGTCGACCCCTCGTGCGACGAGGTCGGCGGCCAGCGAGGTCCCGAAGAACGCGCTCGGGTACTGCTTCGGCACGAGGGTGTCCCCGTCAACCGGCGCGAGCCCCTCGATGAACGCGCCGGTGGACGTGCCGGGCAGGTACGCCGCGAGGGCCGGCACCTTCCGGAAGAACACCCCCGCGTTGGAGCCGTCGGCCGACAGCGCCATGGTCGTCACGGCGACGTGCACGCCGGCCGCCCGGGCCGCGGCCGTGAGCTCGCGCATCCGCTCGACGGGTTCCTCGACGCCGGCGTACAGCCCGCACGTCGGGTCGACGTAGGCGTTCACCGGGTCGACGACGACGAGCGCCGCCCGTCGGCCCGGTTCGAGCGCACCGGTGTAGCCGGCCGAGGCGTAGTCGTCGTGGTCGTCGGTCATGCGGTCCTGCTTCCGTCGTGGGGCTGGCTGGTGGGGGCCTGGAGGCGCGGCGCGACCCCGGCACGTCGGCCGGCGGTCGGCCCGTGCGCGCGGTCGGTGCCCGTCGTGGCGGTCATGCGCTCGTCCCCGGCTCGGGCACCGGGCCGGACGTGTCCGGTCGGAGCGGTGCCTGTCGGTCCGGGGGACCGAACGGGCCGAACGCGACGATGAGGGCGCCGACGACCGCGCACCCGGCGAACGTGAGCGCGGCGGTGCGCACGCCGTCGACGAAGGCCTGGACGTCGGTCGCCGGCAGACCGAGCAGGCTGCCGTCGTACGCCGCGGCCTGCTGCGCGGCGGAGAGCCCGCTCGTGGCGATCGCCAGACCGAGCGCCGTGGAGAACAGGAAGCCCGCGTTCTGCAGCGCCGACCGGATGGCGTTCGCGATGCCCCGGCGGTGCTCCGGGACACGGGTCATCAGGGCCGAGGTGCTCGGCGTCATGAACACCCCGGTGCCGACGCCGACGGCACCGAGTCCGACGGCCGTCACGGCGTATGCGCCGTCGTCGGCGAGCGACCCCGCGAGCACCGCTGCCCCGACCGCGATGAGCAGCATGCCGATGGTGGAGAGCGTGCGCGCGGGCACCCGGCGGGCGAGGACCCCGGCGCTCGCCGCGGCCACGGTCGTGCCGAGCGGGGTGGGGAGCACCCAGAGCGCGGCCTCGACGGCGTCCTTGCCCGAGACGGCCTGGAACGACAGCGACGCCAGGAGCACGAGGGCGTAGCTCGACAGCGCGCAGAGGCCGGCGGCCGAGAAGAGCGTGATGGTCGCCCGGTCGCGGAAGATCGCCGGGTCGACGAGCGGGTGCGGCACCCGGCGCTGGGTCCACACGAACACCGCTCCGAGCAGCACCGCGCCGGAGGCCATCGCGACGACCGGGACGGCGGCCCAGCCGGCGGAACCGCCGACCGAGACGGCGCCGACCAGCAACCCGACCGCGGCCACGGAGAGCACCGAGCCCGGGACGTCGAGGCGTTCGCCGGAGCGTGGCCGGGCGGTGCGGGGGATGAGTCGCAGCGACCAGACGAGCCCCGCGAGCGAGATCGGGACCCCGGCGAGGAAGATCCACCGCCAGCCGAACGACTCCGCGACGAGGCCGCCGACGACCGGACCGATGACCTGTCCGACGGCGGCGACGGTGGCGTTCAGCCCGAGGCCGAGCGACAGGATCGACTCCGGGAACACGTCGGTGAGGAGCGCCGTGGTGTTCGTGACGATGGCCGCGGCACCGACGCCCTGCACGAGTCGGGCGGCGAGCAGGACGGCGGCGTCCGGTGCTGCACCGCACGCGAGTGAGGCGAGGAGGAAGACGAGGATGCCGGCGATGTACAGACGGCGACGCCCGACGAGGTCCGCGATCCGCCCGAAGACGAGGATGAGCGTCGTCGTGGTGAGCATGTAGCTGAGCAGGACCCAGCTGGACTGCAGGGCGGAGGCGTCGAGGTCACGGCTGACGTCGGGGAGCGCGACGAGCAGGGCGCTCGAGGAGATGAAGACGAGGACGACGCTCAGACTCGACGCGCAGAGCACCTGCCACGCGCGTCGGCGGGCGCCGTCCTCGTCCGTGGTGCGGTTACTGATCGGTCGACCCTCTCGTGGCGGATGCCGGCGGCACCCGGTGGTGGTGGTCGGTGACCTCCTGGAACGCGGCGGCGGCGGACAGGACGAGTCGGTCGTCCCACGGGCGTGCGACGAGCTGCACGCCGACCGGCAGACCGTCCGGCGCGGTCCCGGCGGGCATCATGAGCGCCGGGAAGCCGACGTAGTCGAAGACCCGGGTGTTCCGGGGGATCACGTCGTGCAGGTTGTACGGCACGCCGTCGACCGTCATGGTGAGGTCGTCGAGTCGGGGCGCCGTGGCACCGATCCCCGGCGTGAGGACGACGTCGACCCCGGCCTCGTCCATCCGTGCGACCATCGCGGCCTGCACGAGCGGACGGCGTCGGAGGGACCGGAGGTAGTCCGCGGCCGTCGGCGTGAACGCGACGTCGAACCGCGCACGGGTGCCGGCGTCGAACAGGTCGGCGGTGGCGGCGTTGGCCTCCTGGTTGGCCGCGAGTTCGCCGTAGAAGACGGTCCAGCACTCGGCGTCGATCGCCTCGAGGTCGTCGAACTCGATCGGCACGATCCGGGCCCCGAGTGCCGCGAACCGGTCGACCGCGGCCGCGTGCGCGTCGAGCACCGCACCGTCCACCCGCTCGGTGAACCAGACCCGGGGCACGCCGATGCGCATCCCCGCGATCCGTCCCGGTGCCGCCTCGACGAGCGGGACCGCGGTGTGCGTCGTGGGGTCCTGCCCGTCGCCACCGGCGATCACGGCGAGCACGAGCGCGAGGTCCTCGGCGGTGCGGGCCATCGGTCCGACGTGGTCGAGCGTCCACGACAGGCTCGCGACGCCCGTGCGCGGGACGAGGCCGTACGTCGGCTTGATGCCGGTCGTCCCGCACAGCGCCGACGGCACCCGGATCGATCCGCCGGTGTCCGACCCGAGCGCGAGCGGGACGATGCGTGCTGCGAGGGCGGAACCGGAGCCCGTCGACGACCCGCCCGTCCAGCGCTCGGGGTCCCACGGGTTCCGCACGGCGCCGTACCGGGCGTTGTGCGGGCCGCCGCAGGCGAACTCGGTCGTCGCTGCCGTGAACACCGGGATCGCCCCGGCCGCACGGAGCCGGGCGACCACGGTGGCATCGGCGGGAGCCACGCGGTCACCGGTCTGCAGCGAGCCGCTCGTGACGACGGTCCCCGCGACGTCGATGATGTCCTTCACCGCGAACGGCACGCCCTCGAGCGCACGGGCCTCGCCCGCGGCCCAGCGCCGGGTCGACTCGACCGCTGCCCGCTCGGCGCCGTCGACCAGGCGGAGGACGGCGTCGGACCACACGTCGTCGCTCGTCCAGTGCGGGGCGAGGGCTCCGACGACGGCGCTGGGGGTGGTGGAGCCGTCGCGGTAGGCCGCGAGCAGCTCGGTGACGCTCGCCGCGGCGGGGTCGGACGCCGTCGCGGCCGTGGAGGCCGCCCCCGGAGTGAGGGCGACCGCCGGTGCCGCGGGGGCCGGTGCCGCGTCGATCGACGCCGCGAGGAGCCGGGTGAACAGCGCCTGGCTGTGCCCGGGCTCCGCCGGCAGGGACGACGGGGCGGCCGGGAGCGGGTTCGCTCGGCTGACGTGCAGCGCCTGCTCCAGCTGGGGCGCGATCGTCCCGCGCACGACCGCGAACACGTCCGTCACGCCGGCACCGCCGTGGCGTGGGCGTCCGCGAGGTACCGGAACACCCCGGGCTGCCGGTCCCGGCCGAGCGGGAAGTCCTCTCGCGCCGCGGCCACCTCGGCGACGTCGAGCGTCGCCCGGACGATGGGTCCGGCCTCGTGCGCCGGGGCGGAGACCACGAGCTCGCCGCGGGGCGACACGACCGACGAGCGGCCGAAGTAGCTCACGGTCTTGCCGTCCACGGTCTCCTCGCCGCCGCGGTTCGGGGCGACGACCCAGGTCTGCGTCTCGAGGGCGCGCACCTGCAGCTCCTGCGTGAAGAGCGTCTCGCGGAACCCCATCGATGAGACGAGCACGAGCATCACCTCGGCACCCGCGGCCCGTGACGCGAGCCAGTACTCGGGGAAGCTCCGGTCGTAGCAGATGAGCATGCCGAAGCGGGTGCCGAGCGCGTCGAACACGACCGGCCCCGACCCCGGCGCGAAGTAGTGCTTCTCGTCGACGTCGGAGATCGCGTTCGTCGGGATCGACGTCTTCCGGTACGCCGGCACGCGGTCGCCGTGCACGTCGGTGCCGTGGACGAGGGTGCCGTCGGCGTCGATGAGCACCGCACTGTTGTACTGCGCGTCGCCGGCGTCTTCGTAGAGGCCGAAGACGACCGCCGTGCCGAGTCGCCGCGCGGCCGCGGCGAACCGTGCCGTCGCCGGACCGGGCACGGGCTGCGCCCAGGCCTTGCGGCTGTCGTTCCGGACGCCGCAGAAGTAGGGCGTGGTGGTGAGCTCGGGGAAGACGACGAGGTCGGCGCCCTCGGCGGCCTGCTCGAACAGCGCGATGAGGCCGTCGAGCGCGGCGTCGCCGTCGGCGGGGATCTGCCCGGCCTGGACGACCGCGACCTCGAGGGTCGGCGCCGTGCTGCCGGCCGTCATGCGGTGACCGCGCTCGGGGTGACGGCGGGCGCCGACGACACGACGCCCTCGCGGGTGCGCATGAGCGGCTGGATGCGGGTGCCGAAGTCGTCCATGCCCTGCAGGAAGTCGTCGAACACGAGCATGATGCCCTTGGTGCCCGCGACGTCGGCGGCCTCGTCGAGCATCGCCGCGACGTGCTCGTAGGAGCCGACGAGCGTGCCCATGTTCATGTTCACGGCACCCTCCGGCAGCGAGATCCGCTTCGCGGTGTTGCCGTCCTCGCCGTTCGTGTCGGTGAGCGCCTGCCCGGTCATCCAGGCGATGGCCTCGACGTCCACGCCGTCGCTGTACCGCTGCCACTTCTCCTGCGCGGCCTCGTCGGTCTCGTCGGCGATGACCATGAACAGCACGTAGGAGCCGACGTCCCGTCCGGTCTTCTCCCGCGCGGCGAGGAGCGCCTCGTTCTGCTCGGCGTACGCGGTCGGGGTGTTCACGCCGACGCCCATCGAGAAGTTGTAGTCCGAGTACTCCGCCGCGAACGCCATGCCCTGCGAGGACTGCCCGGCCGACACGATCGGGATGTGCGACGTCGGCTTCGGCAGCATCCGGCAGTCGTCCATCTGGAAGTACTCGCCCTGGAAGTTGCTGACGCCGTCCTCCCACAGCTCCTTCATGACCTGCATGTACTCGGTCTGGTAGGCGTACCGACGCTTGAAGTGCACCTCGTCGCCCGGCCAGAGCCCCATCTGGTCGTACTCCGCCTTCTGCCACCCGGCGACGAGGTTCAGCCCGAAGCGCCCGTGCGAGATCGAGTCGATCGTGGCGGCCATCCGTGCGGCGATCGCCGGCGGGATCGTGAGGACGGCCGTGGTGGCGAACAGGCGGATGCGCTCCGTCCGGGCAGCGAGGCCGGCCATCAGGGTGAAGGACTCGAGGTTCTCGTCCCAGAACCCGCTCGGGCCGCCGAAGCCGCGCAGCTTGATCATCGACAGGGCGAAGTCGAAGCCGTACGACTCGGCCTTCTGCACGATCTCGAGGTTGAGGTCGAACGAGGGCTTGTACTGCGGCGAGGTGGTGGAGATGAGCCAGCCGTTGCTGCCGATCGGGATGAAGACTCCGATGTCCATGGGGGACTCGCTTTCTGTGTGTGGAGGAGGGTCAGGACTGCTTGGCGGCGGCCTTGGCGGCGCTCGCGACGGAGTGCCGTCGGATCGTCTGGGAGACCGCGACGGCGACGATGAGCGCACCGCCGTAGAAGAGCTGCTGGACGAAGTTGTCGGCGCCGAGCATCTGGAGCCCGACGACGCCGGAGAACAGGAAGTAGACGGCGATGAAGGTGCCGATGGCGTTGAAGCGCCCGGGGATGATCGCGGTGGCCCCGAGGTAGCAGGCGGCGAACGCGGGGAGCAGGAACGACTGCCCGCTCGAGGGGTCCGCCCCGCCGAGCGTGCCGGCGTAGACGACCCCGGCCACCGCCGCGGTGAGGCCCGCGCCGACGAACGCGCCGACGCGGAGCCGGCGGACGTTCAGGCCGGAGAGCTCGGCGACCGTGCGACCGGTGCCCACGAACAGCAGCCGTCGACCGACCGGCGTGGCACTCAGGACGATGAGGACGACCACGGTGGCGATCAGGCCGTAGACGAACGCCAGGGGCAGCCCGGCGAGCCCGCGCCACCCGACGGTCGCCTGGACGAGCGCCGGGTCGATGCCGGTCACCGACGAGGACGCGCTCATCCACTGGATGATCCCGATCATGAACGTCGAGGTGCCGAGCGTCACGATGAACGAATCGATCCGGAACGCGACCGTGAGCAGGCCGTTCACCAGGCCGACGACCACGCCGATCGCCAGGCCGACCAGGATCGCCGGCAGCAGCGGGATGTCCATCTTGGCGTTGAGGACGGCGATCGTCATGGCGGAGAGCGACATCGTCGAGGCGCCGGACAGGTCGAACTCACCCGCGGTCAGGGGGAACAGGAAGCCGAGCGCCAGGATGAGCAGCACCGACTGGGACCCGAGGATGTTCTGCAGGTTCCCGAGGGTCGGGTAGGTGTCGGGGAGCGCGATGCTGAACGCGATCACGATGACGAGCCAGGCGCCGAGCAGGGCGTAGCGCTCGGTGTGCCCCCACGAGAAGCGCGGGCGGGTGGGGCGGACGATCGACGTCTCGAGGGCGGGTTCGGCGGTGGTGGACATCAGGCGGTCTCCTTGACGGGGGAGGAGTCGGGGGAGGAGGGAGCGGGATCGACGAGGCTGGCGACGACGGCCGCCGCGATGACGTCGCGGTCGATCCGGTCGCCGGTGAGCACGTCGTGGACGCGGCCGTGGGCGAGGACCACGACCCGGTCGCACATCTGGGCGAGCTGGTCGTAGTCGGTCGAGGCGCAGACGATCGAGACGCCCTGGTCGGCGGTCCGGCGGAGCATCGAGAAGATCGCCGCACGGGCGCCGACGTCGATGCCCTGCGTCGGCTCCTGGAGCAGCACGAGCCGCGGGTCGTCCTGCATCCACTTCGCGAGGACGGCCTTCTGCTGGTTGCCGCCGGAGAGCGTGCCGAAGAGCGCGGAGGGGTCGGCGGGACGGACGTCCCAGTCGCGGACGAGGCCCTCGACGTGCGACCGCTCCCGTGCCGGCGAGAGCCCGAGCAGTCCGCGGAGCTTCCCGAGGACGGGCAGGGTCACGTTCTGCTCGACGGACAGGGTCAGGGCACCGCCCTCGCGCTTGCGGTCGGCGGGGACGTAGACGACCCCGCGGGCGATCGAGGTCGCCGGGCTGGTGGCGCCGAGGTCGACCGTGGCGTCCCGGACCGTGAGGGTCCCGGTCGCCGCCCGGGCGCCGTACAGGCCTGGAAGCACGTCCTCGACGCCCGAGCCGGCGAGCCCGGTGATGCCGACGACCTCGCCGTCCGCGACGTCGAACGAGAGCCCGTCGACGACACCGGCCCGGAGGTCCCGGACCGTCACGACCGCGTCGCCCGTGGTGGCGGGGCGGGCACTGCGTGCGGCCGCGCCGTCGAGCCCGCGTCCGACGATGAGCGAGACGAGCTCGTCCGCGGTCGTGGTCGCGGTGTCCCGGTGCGCCTGGACCCGACCGGCCCGGAGGACCGTGACGCGGTCGGCGTGCTCGAGGACCTCGGACATGTCGTGCGACACGAGGAGGGCCGACGTGCGGCCGTCGGACACGAGGTCCTTGACGACGCGGAAGAGCAGGTCCGCGTCCTCCTTCGGCAGGAACACCGTCGGTTCGTCGAGGACGATGAGCGCCCGGTCGTCACCCAGTTCGGCGACGGCCCGCAGGATCGCGACGAGCGCCTTCTGCGTGTCGGTCAGTTCCTCGATCCGGGCCCGCGGGTCGATGTCCACGCCGTAGCGGGCGAAGAGCTCGGCAGCCGCCCGGTGCTCGGCGCCCCAGCGGACGAACGGACCGCGGCCGGCGACGACGGTGGCGAGCCGGAGGTTCTCGGTCACCCCGAGCGACGGCACGAGGGCCAGGTCCTGGTGCACGAAGCTGATGCCGACGCGGCGGAAGTACCCGGGAGGCACCGGCAGCGGGAGCCGGGAGCCGCGGACCTCGATCGTCGCTCCCGGGTCCGGCGCGTAGGTGCCGGACAGGATCTTGATGAGGGTCGACTTGCCGGAACCGTTCTCGCCGAGCAGCGCGTGCACCTGGCCCGGACGGACCTCGAGTTCGACGTCGTCGAGCGCGGTCAGTCCGCCGAACCGTTTGGTGAGCCCGCTGATCCGCAGGACCGGCGCGGTGGTCGCACCGGCCTCGACGACCGCAGCGGACGCTGCGGGGCTGCGCCGTGCCTCCCGGGTGGCGCTCACTTCGCCGGACCCCAGATCTCCTCGTACCCGGTCTTGTACGCGTCGCCGTAGCCCTTGCTCGGCGCGGGCGGCGTGCCGGCCTCGTCGACGTTGTCCTTCGTGAACACCTTGAGCGGGGTCTGCTCGTCGCCGTCCTCGATGATCGGGGTGTCGGTCAGGACGCGACCGGCCTGGTCGAGCGTGGCGTAGGCGAGCCACTCCATGTTCTCGCCGATGTCCATCGTCATGACGTTGCCCTCCTGCAGGATCTTCATCACTGCGGGCGTGCCGTTGTACGAGGACGTGAAGACCTGGCCGGTCTTGCCGGCCGCCGTCACCCCGGCCTCGACGAAGAGGGCCATCGAGTCGTACACGGGCAGGACGTAGTCGAGGTTCGGGTCGGACTGGATCGCGGACTGGACGGTCGACGAGATCTTCGTCGCCCAGTCGGCGACCGGCACGTTCGTGACCTTCACC
This sequence comes from Curtobacterium sp. 320, assembly GCF_031455235.1. Lineage (NCBI taxonomy): Bacteria > Bacillati > Actinomycetota > Actinomycetes > Micrococcales > Microbacteriaceae > Curtobacterium > Curtobacterium sp. 320. The sequence goes on from NZ_JAVDSI010000015.1 coordinate 47,361, forward strand.
TTGCAGCCCGAGCAGTACTCGTCGAACTCCTCCTGCATGGCCTTGACGATGCCGTCCGACGGCGGGACCTCCGACGAGGTGATGATGAGCACGTCGCCCGCGCCCTTCGTCTCCTTGATGGCCCAGTCGGCGTTGAGCTTCGCGGCCTCGTGGAAGGGCGCGGTCACCTGGGCGGCGACGAGGTCCTGCAGCTGGTCGGGGAGCGCCTCACCCGTCTGGTACGTGTGGCTGATGAGCACCGGGATGCCGGCGGCCTTCGCACGCTTGAGCGCCGGGACGATGAGCTCGCCGTTGACGCCCTGCGCGAGGACGATGATGTCGGCCTTCCGGCTGATCGCCTGGTCGATGCCGGCGGACTGCTCGGTCGGCGTGCCCTGGTTCGTGTACTCGATCCACTTCGCGCCGTACTCCTCGGCGAGCTGCTGCCCCGCCTCGTCGACGGACACGATGAACGGCACGGCGGACGAGTTCGGGATGTTGAAGATCGTCTTGCCCGCGATCTTCGACATGTCGAACGGCTTGCCCTCGAAGGTGAACTCCGGGTCGACGCTCGCCGCCGTGATCTGGCTGGTGGCGTGCTCGACCCCGGCGGAGTCGTCGGACGAGTCGGTCGAGGCCGTCGAGGTGGCGGAGCAGGCGGACAGGAACAGCACACCGCTGAGTGCGGCGGCCAGGAGCGCGGGACGTGCGAGCCGCGTTCGGGTGGGTGCGGGGGACGACATCGGTCGAGGACCTCCAGGACGTGGTGCGGGGACGGGTGACGGGTGCGGGTGCTGCCGGTGCTGCGGGTACGCCGAACACCCCGCGGCGCGGGGTGGGCGTGACGACGAGGGGCGTCGGTCACTTCGGGGTGTGGGAGAGCGCTCCGCCGGGGGCGATGCGTCGGGGATGACGGGGCCGCTCCGGTGGGGCTGATGCGAATGTAACGGGCTGCGGGCCGCCAGCGGGTGCCCGGCGGTAACGGTCCTGTTAGGCGTTTGTTTCGCCGGTGTTAGGCCACCGGCGCCACAGCGTCGACGAGCCGCCGTGCCGCGCCGTTCCGGGGCGGGCGATCCCGCCGCCCCACCCCGGAGCGGTGCGGATCCGCGCGTCCGTGCGGCGGCGCCGCCCGGGCGAAACACCCCGGAAGCAATCGCGCCGACTTCCGGTAACGCGTCTCTCACAAGTCGGCGGTCGGCCGAGCGGACCCCGCTGGCGGAATGCGACGGACCCGCCCGGAGCGGCACCCGCTGACCAGGGCATTCCCCGCCGTGGCATCCGGCGCCCCCTGGCGTAACCCACCCGATACGGGCGCGCCACGGAGGCGAAACGAACGGCGGATGGACTGCAGTCGCACACCGTCCCCGACCGCAGGAGCAGATCGATGATCACCACCGTCGTCGCCGGCAACCCCAAGCCGGCATCGCGGACGCTCGACGCGGCCACGGTCGTGCTCGAACGCCTCACCGGTCGGGCACCCGACCACGTCGTCGACGTGATCGACCTCGGCCCGGGCCTGCTCGGCTGGGGCGACGACGCGGTGTCGGAAGCGGTGCGCACCGTCGCCGCGTCCGACCTCGTCGTCGTCGCCTCGCCCACGTTCAAGGCGACCTACACCGGCGTCCTCAAGCTCTTCCTCGACCAGTTCGCCACCGGGGACGGCCTCGCCGGTGTCGTCGCCGTCCCGCTGATGCTCGGCGCCGGCCCCGCGCACGCCCTCGCCCCCGAGGTCTTCCTCAAGCCCGTGCTCGTCGAGCTCGGTGCGACCGTCCCGGCTCCGGCCCTGTACCTCAACGACAAGCAGTACTCCGAGCCCGCATCGACCGAGGTCTGGCTCGCCCGGTGGCGCGACGTCGTCCTCGGCGCGACCGCGAGCCTCCAGGAAGGAACCCGCTCATGATCAGCCCCTACTCGCCCGAGGCCCCCGACCTCGGTGCCCTCCGTCAGGCGTTCTCCGGCTTCCCCTGCGGGGTCGCGGCGCTCGCCGCCGTCGTCGACGACGAGCCCACGGTGCTCGTCGCCTCGTCCTTCACCGTGGGGGTGTCGCAGGACCCGCCGCTCGTGATGTTCGCGGTGCAGCACACGTCGTCGACGTGGCCGGTGCTGCGTGCGGCCGGCACGATCGGGGTCTCGATCCTCGGCGAGGGGCACGCGCAGGTCACCCGGCAGCTCGCGTCGAAGGACAAGTCGGTCCGGTTCGTCGGCGTCGACACGACGGTGTCCGAGTCGGGGTCGGTCTTCCTCGAGGGGGCTCCGATCTGGCTCGAGTGCGCCGTCGAGCACACCTACCCCGCGGGTGACCACGACATCGTCGTGCTGCGGGTCCTCGGACTCATGTCGGACTTCGCGCACAGCCCGCTGGTCTGGCACCGGTCCGCCTTCGCGACGCTCAGCGCCTGAGCGCCTGAGCGCCTGAGCGCCTGCGCGCGCCCGCGGCGGGTCAGATCTGGCTCGCGCCCCCGTCGACGTACAGCTCCGCACCCGTGACGTAGCTGCTGCGCGGTGAACCGAGGAAGAGCACGGCGTCCGCGACCTCGTCCTCGGTGCCCAGTCGCTGCATCGGCACCCCGGACGCGAGCCCGCCGAGCAGCGCCTCGGCGTCCTCGGGGCTGCCGGCCAGACCGGACAGGCCGGGCGTGCCGATCGGCCCGGGAGCGACGACGTTGACCCGCACGCCACCCTCGACGAGCTCGGCGGCCCAGCTCCGCGCGAGTGATCGGACCGCCGCCTTCGTCGCGGCGTAGATGCTGAACGCCGGGTTGCCCTTGACGTCGATGTTCGAGCCGGTCAGCACGATGGCCGAGCCCCGTGCCAGGTGCGGCAGCGCTCCCTGCACGGTGTTGACGACGCCACCGACGTTCGCGTTGAACGTCGTCGTGTAGTGGTCCCAGCTGATCTGGCCGAGCGGCGCGAACTCGCCGCCGCCGGCGTTCGCGAAGACGAGGCCGAGCTGTTCCCCGCGGGCGGCGATCGCCGCGGACACCCGCTCGACGTCGGCGGCGACCGCCACGTCGCCCTGCACGGTCGTGACCGCGTCGCCGAGTTCGTCGGACACCGCGTCGAGCGCGTGCTGACGACGTCCCGTCACGACGACGTGCGCGCCCTCGGCGACGAGTCGACGGACGACGGCCAGGCCGATGCCCGACGTCCCGCCCGTGACGAGTGCTGTGGTCCCGGTGAACTCACCCATGGTCGTTCCTCTCTCCAGCTCCCGCGGGAGCATTTGCGTACCGGTCGGTACAGATATGGAACCTAGACCCGATCTCACCAGTTGTCAAATCTGTACCGACTGGTACAGAACCGGCCATGGCGGTATTCTGGTCCCAGCGGTACAGATCGAGGGGTTCGGCATGGCGACACGAGGACGACCACGTGCGTTCGACATCGACGAGGCGCTCGAGCGCGCTGTCGAGGTGTTCTGGCGGCAGGGGTACGCCGGCACGAGCCTCGAGGACCTCACCACCGCCATGGGCATCAACCGGCCGAGTCTCTACGCAGCGTTCGGCAACAAGGAGGCCACGTTCCGCAAGGCTCTGGGACGCTACGCCGAGGTCGAGATGGCGTACGTCGGGGACGCGCTCGCCGAACCGACGGCGCGCGCGGTCGCCGAGCACTACCTCCGCAGCAACGTCGCCGCGGTCACGGCTCCGGGGCGGCCGGCCGGGTGCCTGTCCATCCAGGGTGGGCTCGCATCCGGTGACGAGGACCGCCGGATCGTCGAGTTCCTCGAGGAGAGCCGCGCCGGCGGTGAGCGGCGGATCGCCGACCGGTTCCGCGCCGCACGGGACGCCGGGGACCTGGCAGTCGACGAGGACCCGGACGAACTCGCGAAGTACGTCGTCACGGTGTCGGCCGGGCTCGCCGTGCAGGCGAGCGGCGGCGCGAGCCGACGCGAGCTCGCGGCCGTCGTGGAACGTGCGCTGCGCGCGTTCCCGGCGTGACGCAGGGACGCCAGGCGCGGAGCGGGTGAGCAGATCCGCTCACCCGCACCGCGCCTCCCGTCCGGTCCTGCGGCGTCAGCCGCGCAGTGCCTCCGTCAGCTTCACCCGGCTGCCGGTGCGCAGCAGCGCGTTCTCGTAGATCCGGGCGCCGACGACCACGACGAGCACGACCGAGACCGCCACGATGACGAGGGACAGGATCGGCTCCCACCACTCGGCGGTCCCGAGGAAGATCCGCATCGGCATCCCGATCGGCGCGCTGAACGGCACGTAGGACATCACGCCGAGGATCGTCGGGTTGTTGTACGCGACGATGATGAGGATGTACGGGATCATCACGAGCATCATCACGGGGGTGGTGACGCTGCCGACGTCCTCCTGACGGGAGACGAGCACCGCGGCCGCCGCGAACAGCGAGGCGATGAGCACGAAGCCGATCGCGAAGAACCCGACGAACCAGAGCATGCTCGGGCCGAGCACCGTGAACATGTTGTCCTGCCCGGTGACCGCGAGCGTCACCGCCGCCGCGATCGCCACCGCGACGATCTGCGCGAAGGCCATCACGCTGTTGCCGAGGACCTTGCCGGCCAGGAGTGCCCGGGCCGGGATCGCCGCCATCAGGATCTCGACGACGCGGGTGGACTTCTCCTCGACGACGCTCTGCGCGATCGACTGACCGAAGGTCACGGCGGACGCGAAGTACACGACGCCGAAGGCCAGCGCCACGATGTAGATCAGGCCACCGGGGATCGCGTTCGGGTCGAGCAGCTCGATGCGGGGGGAGACGCTCAGCGCCTGGACGACGTCGGTCGGGGCGTCGTCGAGCCCCACGACCTTGTAGCCGAGCGGGTCGTCGGACGGCAGGACCGCCGCGTCGACGTCACCGTTCTCGACGAGTCGTTCGGCGGCTGCAGCGGTCGGCGCCTCGGTGACGTCGAGCCCCTTGCTGGTCGGCAGGCTGACCCCGTCGACGACCGCGACCGGGGTGGTGTCGCCCGCCGTGGCCTTGCCGACGATGCCGCCGACGACGATCGACGCGACGACCATGAGGATGAGGATGCCGGCGGACACGACGAACGCCTTGCTGCGGACGCGGGCCTGGATCTCGCGCGCGGCGACGAGCCGCACGGACTGGACGAACGAGCCGTTCATCGGACGACCTCCCGGAAGACCTCGCTGAGCCGCGGGACACGCGGCGAGAACGACCCGACGGTGCCGTGCTGGACGGCCCGCTGCAGGACGCGCTGCGCGGTGGCGTCGTCGGCCTCGAACACGGCGTACCCGCCGTCGAACTCGCGGACGGTGACGCCCGGTTCGTCGCGGAGCCAGGCGACGTCCCCGTCGACGAGGAGCTCCCACGCGGCGGGGCCGGCCTGCTTCCGCAGTTCGTCCTGCGGGCCGGCGGCGCGGATCGTGCCCCCGGCGATCACCACGACGTCGTCGCAGAGCCGCTCGACGACGTCCAGCTGGTGGCTCGAGAACAGCACGGGCACGCCACCCGCCGCTGCCTCGCGCAGGACGGCGAGCACGACGTCGACGGCCATCGGGTCGAGGCCGGAGAACGGCTCGTCGAGCACGAGGACCTCGGGGTCGTGGGCGAGCGCGGCGGCGACCTGCACGCGCTGCTGGTTGCCGAGGGACAGCTTCTCGACGGCGTCGGTGGCGTGCGGCGCCAGGCCGAGCCGGTCGAGCAGGTCGGTGGTGCGGCTCGCCGCGGTGCGCTTGTCGACGCCGTGCAGCCGGGCGAAGTACGTGATCTGCTCGGCGACCGGCATCTTCGGGTAGAGCCCGCGCTCCTCCGGCATGTAACCGAAGCGACCACGGTCGGCCGGGCCGATCGTGGTGCCGTCGATGGACACGGTGCCGGCGTCGGCCTGGAGCACGCCGAGCAGGATCCGCATCGTGGTGGTCTTGCCGGCGCCGTTGCCGCCGACGAACCCGGTCAGGCGTCCGTCGCCGACCGTGAACGTCACGTCGTCGAGCACGCGGCGGTCGCCGTACTGCTTGGTCACCCCGTCGATGGTGAGCATGTCGTTCCCCTCTCGCGGCGGTTCGCTCCGCCTGCGTCGACGCTATTGCGCGGGGTGCGACGGGCGCCTCCGGCTGGCGACGGGGATCGGGGCGCCGCGGGCTCCGCCGCGTGGGGGAGCGCAGGTCGGACGGCGGTCTAGGCGGGGGTTCCGGCCACGCCGTGCTCGAAGGCCCAGACGACCGCCTGGATGCGGTCGCGTAGACCGAGCTTCTGGAGGACGTTCGACACGTGGGTCTTCACGGTGGCCTCACCGACCCACAGCTCCGTCGCGATCTCGGCGTTGCTCAGCCCGCGGGCGAGCAGCCGGAGGACTTCGGTCTCACGCTCGGTCAGCCCCGCCGTGACGACCGCGTCGTGGCCGTCCGGTGCCGCGGGCGCCCCGGACCCGGCGGTCGCGCGGCTGATCACCCGGCGGGTCACGTCCGGGGCGAGCAGCGCGTCGCCGGCCGCCACGGTGCGGACGGCGTCGATCAGCCGCTCGGGGGAGGCGTTCTTCAGCAGGAACCCGCTCGCCCCGGCCTCGAGCGCCTGGAAGAGGGCGTCGTCGTGGTCGAAGGTCGTCAGGACGAGCACGGCCGGGGGCTCCGGGAGCGCGGCGATCCGGCGCGCCGCCTCGAGCCCGTCGACGTTCGGCATCTGGACGTCGAGGCACACCACGTCCGGTCGGAGCGCCCGCACGGCCTCGACCGCCTCGGCGCCGTCAGCGGCCTCGCCGACGACCCGGAACCCCGGCTCGGACTCGAGGATGACGCGGAAGCCGGCCCGGACGAGGTCCTGGTCGTCCGCGAGCACGATGGTCAGGTCGTCGGCAGCCATGCCCGCACCAGCCAGCCTCCCCGGGCGCGCGGCCCGATCTCGATCCGTCCGCCCACCGCGGCGACGCGTTCGCGCATCCCCACGTGGCCGAGTCCGCTGCCCGCGGTGTTCCGCGGTGCCCGGTCGCCGTGTCCGTCGTCGGTGACCTCGACCTCGAGGCCGTCGTCGAGGTACCGCACCCGGACGTCCGCCCGGGCCGTCGGGCCGGCGTGCTTGAGGACGTTCGTCACGGCCTCTTGCGCGATCCGGTACGCGACCGCCGAGACCGTGGGTGGGACGTCGCGGACGCTGCCCACCACGACGTACTCGGTCGGGTGCCCAGCGGTCCGGGCCGAGTCGGCGAGCTCGCCGATCCGGCCGAGCCCCTCGGTGCTCGGAGCGGCGCGGACGTCGTCGCCGCCGTCCTCGTCGGCGCGCAGGGTGCCGAGCATCCGGCGGAGCTCCTCGACGGCGGTCCGGGCGCTCTGCTCGACCACGCCGAGCGACGCCGTCGCCTGCTCGGGGTCGTGGCCGATCACGCGTCGAGCCGCGCCGGCCTGCACCCCCATGAGCGACACGTGGTGCGCCACGACGTCGTGGAGTTCGCGGGCGATGCGCACGCGCTCGATCGTCACCGCCTGGGCAGCGCTCCGCTCGCGTTCGGCGGCGAGCTCGGCGGTGCGGAGGTCGAGCTCGTGTTTCGCCACCGCCGACGCCCAGGCCCGGTTGCCGGCGTACCAGGCGGCGCCGAAGTAGATGACGTTGATCACGATGTTGAGCAGCGAGAGCGCGATGTACGGCGGGATGAGGCCGCCGTCGTCGTTCGGCAGCGCGTTCGGCACCGCCCAGCCGAAGGCGATCGCGACGAACAGCCAGGCGAACATGCCGCCGATGACCACCCAGCGCACGACCTCGGCGCGCACACGGTCCGAGCACCACGCACCGACCGTGTACAGGGCGATGAACAGCGTGAAGTTCACGAGGAAGACCTCGGGCACGTGCAGGATCTGCGTCGCCGCGAAGGCCAGCGCGGAGACGACCGCCATCGTCATCGGCCAGCGGCGGCGGAACGCGACCGGTGCGGCGTTCGCAACGACGAGCAGCGCCGAGACCCACCACGCTGCCTGGTCGTCGCCGTAGGTCCCGGCCGACCCGTAGAGCATCGTCGTGATCGCCAGTCCGGCGCCGAGGACGAGTGCGAGGAGGGCGTCCTGGCGGAACTCGCGGCGCCCCACCGGCAGCCGTGACCACTCCGCGGTCGTCCCCATGGTCACCACGGTAGCGGGTGCGATGGCCGGAGTAGCCTGCCGCCAACCGAACAGGGGAGGCACCATGCAGTTCCTCGTCAACGTCATCGACGACGGGCAGGCCGAGGCCGCCGGTCGGACCGAGTCCGCGACACGGACCGAGGCGGACGCGGTCGACGCGCTCAACGAGCGGCTCGGCGACGCCGTCGTCTTCGCGGCCGGGGTGTCCGCGCCGTCGGACGCCGTGGTGGTCGACGCCCGTCGCGCCGAGCCGACCACGACCCCGGGGCTCGTCGGGGACCCGGCGGAGTTCGTCGCCGGGTTCTGGGTCATGGACCTGCCGGACGCCGAGACCGCGCGGCGGGTCGCGCAGGAGGCGTCGGTGGCGTGCAACCGGAAGATCGAGCTGCGCCCGCTGCTCTGACCCGGGCGCCGAGCACCGCGCAGGCGGCCGTCACGAGCGCCCCGGCCCCGAAGGTGCCGAGCGAACCCAGCGGTTCGACGACCGCTCCCGCCGCCGCGGCACCGCCGGCCTGGCCGAGGACGAGCGCCACGAAGAGCACCGAGGTGCCGGCCGAGGACCGCTCCGTATCGACCTCGGTGGTCCACGCGATCAGGGCCCCGGTCGCCGCCGTGTACCCCCAGCCGAACACGGCGCAGGCGACGAGCGCCACAGGCGTCCACTGCGGCACCGTGCCGAGCGCCAGCACACCGAGGGCGACGGCGGCGGTGGTGAGCGTCCACTGCGTCCGGGCACGGAGCCGACTCGTCCACCGGGCGGTCGCCACGACGGCGGCACCACCCGCGCCGAGCGCGGTCCACGCGGACACCGAGACGGCGACCGGTGCGCCGGCGTCGACGAGCACCGAGCGGCCGTACGTCCACACGACCGCCGACCCTGCGCCGAAGAGCAGGGCGAGCACGAGGACCGCACGGTGCGCCGTCCACCACGCCCGGTCCGGGGCCGGTGCTCGCTTCGTGGGGGTCTGCCCGGCCGTCGCCGTCCGGCGGGGCGACCACGAGGACGCGAGCAGGACCACCCCGACGACCAGCGCCGCGATCCCGGACCACGTCCACGCGGTCCGCCAGTCGGGCAGGAGCACGAGCGCGAGCACGCCCGCGGCGACGAGGCCGGGGCCCGTCCCGGCGTTCACCACGGCCTGCGCCCGGCCCTGTGCCGGCTGCGGCACGAGGGTCGTCACGAGACTGACGAGTGCGGGCGAGGCCAGCCCCGCGCCCGCCGAACCGACGACCGATGCGATCGCGAACGCCGTGGGGTCGCCGGCCGCGGCCATGCCGAGTGCACCACCGCCCGCGACAGATGCGGCGACCGCCACGAGGACCCGGGGCACGCGGCCGGCACAGCGGTACCCGACCACGGCACCCACGCAGTACAGCGCCGAGGCTCCGGACGAGACCCACCCCGCAGCGTCGGCGCGCAGCCCGAGGTCCCGCTGGACGTCGGGCAGGAACAGCCCGTACGCCAGCCGGACCAGGCCGTACGTCGCGGCGATCAGGCCGAGGCCGCTCCCCAGGAACACCGACTGTCGTAACGAAAACGATCGTTTCACTTTTGAGAGCCTAGGGTGCTCTCATGGCGATGCGTCCAGGAACCGAGCAGAAGCTGCTCGACGCCGCCGAGGAGCTCTTCTTCACCCGGGGCATCGCCGCGACGCCGATCGACGCCGTCCTCGAGCGCGCGGGGATCTCGAGCGCCACGCTCTACCGCGGGTACGCCAGCAAGGAGTCACTCGTCGCCGCGGCACTCGCCCGTCGACACGACGACTGGCTCGCCACGTGGGACCGCGCCGTCGACGCCGCCGAGGACGACCGCGGCCGACTGCTGGCGGTGTTCGACGCCCTCGACGCGTACCGCTCCACGCCGTCGGGGTCGCGGTGGTGCGCGTTCCTCGGCACGGCGGCCGAGTACGTCGACGCCCCGTCCGACGTCCGCGCGGTCCTCGACCGTGAGACGGACACCCTGCGGCGACGCCTGACCGAGTCGGCCGAGCCCGTGGTCGGCGCACACGCCGGGGCGCTCGCCGAGCAGCTGCTGCTCCTCGTCTCGGGGTACCTCGCGATGCGCCTCCGCGAACCGGGCCTCGGGACCGCTACCGCGCGTGCCGTCGCCGACGCGCTCCTCTGACCCGACGGGGGCGTCGATCGTCGAGGGACTGCACGCTCCTCGCCGTCACCCGCACGAGGGGGCGCGCCGTGCTCTCCCCCGTCGGTACGCTCCACGCGTGCTGGTCGAACCCGAGGAGCCCGTCGTGCCCGAAGCGCCTCGCGATCCTTTCGCGAACGTGCCCCCTGAGGTCCACGCGGCCTTCGCCGCTGAAGCGACGCGCTACCTCGTCGATCTCGGGTACGAACCTTTGCCGCACGTCGTCGACGTTGCACCGGACCACCGCGTCGCGATCGCTCCCACGAGCATCGGGCCACTCGAAGCGACCTTCTCGCGTGAACGCGTGGCCGCGATCGTCTCGGAGCTCGCGGACATCGACCCAGCGCAGTTGGAGTTCGATCCGTTCGTGGGTGAACTGCGGGACGTCGAACGCCCGGACACCCTCGCGATCCTGGCTGTCGTGCGTGCCGAAGCGTTCGTCCGATCCGTCCGCGACACCGCGATCGCCGTGAACCAATACGTGGCTGGACTCGAAGCGGAACTCGGACCGAGCCGCGCTGCTGCTGCAGACCGACTGCGTCCGCTCCACGAGGAGCGCACGCGAGTGATGGATAACGTCGCGCACGCGCGGAGCCACCTCGCTGCGATAGATGCGGACCAGGAGCGACCGTCGGAAGATCCGGTCCGACAGCGCTACGAGTTGGACGCGCTGGTCGCTGAATCGCAACTTCGTCTCCTCGATGTCCGTCTCGCACACGGCGATCTCGATGAGTCCGTCACCGCGATGAGCGTCCTGCTCGGCAACGTCGCTGCATCCGTCAACGTGGGGCTTGCACGCTCGGCGGCGCGGACCCGCAGACTCCGGCGAATGCGGCGAGCAATTCGGCGTGGCCTGCTGGCCGTCCTCGTGGCTGCAGTCGGTCTGCTGCTGGGTACGATCGTCGATGCGGTCTGGGCCTTCGTCGGGTCGATGGTCCTGGCCGGTCTGACCCTCGCGGTCGACCCGCTCATCGATCACCGAGTGCAGGATTGGTCGCGTCGTCGGCAGGTAGGCGCGCTCATCGAAGCCGTGCAGGCCAGTGGGCGACTCGTCGACTCGCTCCTGTCCCTCGAGGTGCAGGTCAACTCCGTACGAGCCATGCACGGTCTGCCGGCCGTCGCGTTCGTCGAGCGGAAGCTGTTGAGGCCACCCGCATGAGCAGCTCGCGCGCGGCCCGGATCACCCGCCGCTCCCTCCTCGCGGGCGGCGCCGCGGTGGTCGTGGCCGGTGCCGCTGCCGAGGCCGTGAACCTCCGGCTGCTCCCCGGCCGCTCGACGATGTACCGCGTGCTCGGCCTCGACGGACCGGCGGGCACCGTCCCCGACGTCACGCCGGTGCCGACCGTGTCCGGGTCGTTCACGTCGCGCGCTCGGAAGGGCCTCGAGGTCGGCTGGACGATCGCCGCGCCGCAGTCCGACGGACCCCTGCCGATCGCGGTCGCCCTGCACGGCTACGGCGACGACCACGCGGACTTCTTCGGCTCCCACCTCGGCTACGACCGGTTCCTCGCCGCGTACATCGCCGCGGGCGGAGCGCCGTTCGCGATCGCCGCGGTCGACGGCGGCAACCGCTACTGGCACCGCCGCGCGGACGGTGACGACCCCGCCGCGATGGTCGTCGACGAGTTCCTGCCGCTGCTCGCCCGCCGCGGGTTCGACACCGCGCGGCTCGCCTTCACCGGCTACTCGATGGGGGGCTACGGCGCACTCCACCTCGCCGGCGTGCTCGGCTCGGCGCGGGTGCGTGCGGTGTCCGCGATCAGCCCCGCGCTGTGGCGGTCGGCGGGGGAGACGGCACGTGGCGCCTTCGACGACCCCGCGGACTTCGCCGCGAACACAGTGCTCGGCCGACAGTCGTCCCTCGACGGCGTCGCGGTTCGCGTCGACTGCGGCACCGGCGACGGGTTCGAGCCCGCCGTCCGCGCGTACGTCGACGGCTTCGGGACCGCACCGGCCGGCGGGTTCGAGCCGGGCGGGCACACCACCGCCTACTGGCGGCGGCTCGCGCCGCAGCAGCTGCGGTTCCTGGGTCGGCACCTGCAGGCCTGACCCGCGCCGACGGCGGCCTGGAGGCGCGGGTCGGCCCCGCACCGTCCCTCCAGTCCGTCGGCTGGTCGAGCCGACGGCCGTTTACGGTTCCGTCGGTGACCGTTCCGGTTCACGATCCCCGGGATCCGCGAACCGGAACGGTCACGGCGTGGACGACTTCAGCGGATCCCGCGCGCGCCGCGCACCGCGTCGGCGGCGAGCTCGGCGAGCCGGTGGTCGTTCGTCTCCTCGTGGGCGGTGATCGTCACGACGGCGTCCCGCGCCTGGTCCACGACGACGTACTGGCCGTACCTGCCGTCCAGCCGCCACGTCTCGCCGGGGCCGTCCCACACCGCGAGTCCGTAGCGCTCGAAGGGTGCACCGCCGCCCGTCGTCACCCAGTCCGTGTGCATCCGGTCGACCCACGCTGCCGGGACGATCCGGGCCGCGCCCCATCGCCCACGATCGCGCAGCAGCGTGCCGATGCGCGCGAGCTCGGAGGTCCGGAGCTCGAGTCCGCTGCCGCCGACGATCCAGCCGAGCGGGCACCGGTGCCACTGCGGGTTGTGGATGGCGAGCGGTTCGAACAGGCGAGGGAGGAGCCAGTCGCGTACGTCGCCGACGACCGCGCCGAGCATGCGCATCGCGACGTACGGGCTGGCGTCGCTGTACCGGAACACCGCCCCGGGGCCGTCCGTGGGGCGGCGCAGCATCTCGGCAGCGAGGTCCGGCCACGGCACGACCTCGTCGCCGAACCACGCGAAGTCGATGCCGCTCGTCATGGTGAGCAGATGCCGGACGGTGACGGCCTCGACGCCGTCGCCGAGCGGGACGTCGGGGAGGAGTTCGGGGACACGGGTGTCGAGCGTGAGCAGGCCCGCGTCGACTGCGATGCCAATCGCCAGCGCGCAGACGCCCTTCGACACCGAGTACACGTTCACCCGGTCGTCGCTCCGCCACCGGTGCTCGGCCTCGTCGGCGCCGATCCGGACGTGCACGCCGTACGCCCCGAGTCGCTCGGCGTCCACGCCGGCGACGATGCGCGCGAGGACGCCCTCGGCGGATCCGGAGGCGCCCGACGGTCCGGTCATCAGGCGCGACCGCGGTTGCGGCGGCGGATCTCCTTCGGCGCCCGGCCGGCCATGAACGAGCGAGCCGGGTCGACGAGGAACCCCTGGCGCAGTGCCTCGCGGCCGACGAGCATCCGGAAGCCCATCTGGTCGCGGTTGCTCAGCGTGACCTCGGCCTCGAAGACACGCCCGGCGAGGGACATCTCGGTGAGGACCACGATGCGCTCCTGGGTGTGCCCGGTGGAGCTCCGGACGATGCGCCGGTCGTGCACGTCGCACTCGATCGTGACGGCGTCGGCGTCGGTGTCCTGCCAGGGGTGCACCGAGAAGCGGACCCGGTCGCCGGGGAGTTCCTCGAGGTCGAACGCGTGCAGCGCCGAGCTGCGCGCACCGGTGTCGAGCTTCACCTTGATCCACGGGATGCCGAGGCTCGGCAGGGCCGCCCACTCCCGCCAGCCGGCGACCACGAGACCGCCGTTCGGGGACTTCGGTACTCGGGCCATGTGCCCATCCTGTCGCATGCTTGGATGGAGCGTCGCCGTCGATACCAACCCCGGAGCCTCCCCGATGAAACTCGCCATCCTGTCGCGTGCGCCGCACGCGTACTCGACGGAGCGCCTCCGGGCCGCCGCGATCGACCGCGGGCACGAGGTGAAGGTGCTCAACACGCTCCGGTTCGCGATCGACCTGACCGGCGACGACCCCGACCTGCAGTACCGCGGCAAACTCCTGTCCGACTACGACGCCGTGCTGCCGCGCATCGGGAACTCGATCACCTACTACGGCACCGCGGTGGTCCGGCAGTTCGAGCAGATGGACGTCTACACGCCGAACACCGCCAACGGGATCACGAACTCGCGCGACAAGCTGCGGGCGAACCAGATCCTCTCGCGGCACGACATCGGCATGCCCGCGACGACGTTCGTGAACGGCCGCGCCGACGTCCGCGGGGCGATCGAGCGCGTCGGCGGAGCGCCCGTCGTGATCAAGCTGCTCGAGGGCACGCAGGGCATCGGCGTGATCCTCGCTCCCGAGGCGAAGGTCGCCGAGTCGATCGTCGAGACCCTGCACTCCACGAAGCAGAACGTGCTCATCCAGAGCTTCATCTCGGAGAGCCGCGGTAAGGACATCCGCGCGCTCGTCGTCGGTGACCGCGTGGTCGCGGCGATGCGTCGGAGCGCTTCCGGCGACGAGTTCCGGTCGAACGTGCACCGCGGCGGGACCGTCGAGAAGGTCACGCTGACGCCCGAGTACGAAGAGGCCGCCGTCCGCTCGGCGCAGATCATGGGCCTGCGGGTCGCCGGCGTCGACATGCTCGAGGGCAACGACGGGCCGCTCGTGATGGAGGTCAACTCCTCCCCGGGGCTCGAGGGCATCGAGCGCGCCACCGGCCTCGACATCGCCGGCGCGATCATCGACTTCATCGCGAACCAGGTGGCCTTCCCCGAGATCGACGTCCGGCAGCGGCTCTCCGTCTCGACCGGCTACGGCGTCGCCGAGCTGCTCGTGCACACGAACGCCGACCTCGTCGGGAAGACCATCAAGGAGTCCGGTCTCTGGGACCGCGACATCACCGTCCTGACGCTGCACCGCGGCTCGGGCGTCATCCCGAACCCGCGCAGCGGCGTGGCCCTCGAGCCCGGTGACCGCCTGCTCTGCTTCGGCAAGCTCGAGGAGATGCGCTCGATGATCCCCGAGCGCCGGAAGCGCCGCGCGAAGGTGCGCAAGCTGCCCAAGGAGCCGCGTCAGCCCGACGCGTGACGCTCGTCAGACGAAGCCGCAGAGCGCGATCGGCTGGCTCGGGTCGGTGCTCGCCCACACGCTGCGGATGTGCTGTCCGTCGTCGCCCACGTCGAACAGCAGCACCCCTGCATCGTCCCGCACGGACCAGATCGTGTACGCGTCCGCGTCGGTCGGCTTGTAGTACGTGCCGAGCGTCGGGTACGCCGCACGCAACTCCGACAGGGTGGACCCGACGCCGATCCCGGCAGCCGTCGTCGGGCCGGGGACCGGACCGGACGGTGTGATCCCGCCGGGAGCGGCGACCATGACCCCGAACACGCTGGCGACGTCGTCCCCTTGGTCCTGACCCCAGGAGAGCTCGATGGTCGTCCCGCCGTCGCGTCCCCAGAGCGTGGACGGCTCGCAGTTCGGGTACGGAGACTCGAGGTGCTCGTAGGCCGCAGCGAGGTCGTCACTCTCGGCATCGAGGGTGCCGCCGATCGCGACGGGCCCGACCTCCGCGGGCGTGATCGTCCACGTCGTCGGGTCGTCCAGGGCGAACGCCGCCCGGGTCGTGGTCGGCGTGGGTGTCGGCATCCCGACGATCGGGGCCGACGACGGTGTCGGCGTCGTGGTGGCAGGGGCCGTGGGGGACGCGCTCGGCGCCGCGGAGAACGGCTGCGGGATCATGCCGAGCGCGATGCTGCCGCTGGCGACGCCGATCCCGAGCAGGGCGACGACGCCGGCGACCACGCCGATGCGTCCGCGCGACCGAGATCGGCGGGGGCGGTCGGCCGCTCGCGAGAGGACCGTCTCCTTCATCGAGACGAGCATGCGCTGGAGGTCATCGCCGACCGGGGGCTCCGTGTTCATCGCGCACCACCTCCTGTCCCGGTGCGGGTGCGTCCGGTCCTCCGCGCGGCTCGGCTGCCCGGGACGACGGGGACGGGGGTGAGGTCGAGGGCGTCCGCGGCCTCGGTGTACGACGCGCCGTCGACCAGGCACCGCTCGACGATGCCGCGGTCGGCCGCCGACAGGGCGGTGAGGTCGTCCCGCAGCCAGCGGAGGTGCTCGGCAGCGCCTCGGGCGGGGGCGAACGGTTCCGACGCGTCCCGAGCGTGGTCGCGGCAGGTGACGAGCAACCAGGGGAGCAACGAGTCGGTCGCGAGACGGAGTGCGGTCGCCCGGTCCCAGAGAGCGACGAAGGTGTCCTGGACGGCCTCCGCGGCAGCCGCTGGCGACGCTGCGACGGCCCACGCGTACCTGGTGACCGCGGCCGCGTGACGATCGAACGCTTCGCCCAGCGCGGTCCGGTCGCCGCGGGCGAGTCGACCGGCCAGGTCGACGTCGCTGCCGTCGTTCGCGTCCACGGTTCCCCCTCTCACCCGGAAGTGTCGCGTGCGTCCCGACCCTGACAAACGAGTTCCACCCGGGCGTGTCGGGCACGATCGGAGTGCACTGTCCCCCGCCTGTCAGCGCATCCGGATCGCGTACCCAGGCCAGATGCGGAAGTATGTGTCGGTGACGATCATGACGGAACGGCCGGTCGACCAGGCGACGAGCACCGAAACGGAGCGGCCCGGCAACGCCACGGCCAAGCACGACAACGTCGCGCTGCTCTCGGTCGCGACGACCGTGGCGGAACGCGTGACCACCTCGGCCGACATCGAGGAGAAGCTCCGCGGGGTGCTGCGACGCCTGCGCCTGCCGATGGGGCTCCTCGAGCGCGTGGCCGGGGTCAAGGAACGCCGGAACTGGGGCGAGGGCCAG
This sequence comes from Curtobacterium sp. 320, assembly GCF_031455235.1. Classification (NCBI taxonomy): domain Bacteria; kingdom Bacillati; phylum Actinomycetota; class Actinomycetes; order Micrococcales; family Microbacteriaceae; genus Curtobacterium; species Curtobacterium sp. 320. The sequence continues at coordinate 64,109 of NZ_JAVDSI010000015.1, forward strand.
TCCTTCCAGGACGCCGCCATCGACGCCGGACGCCGCGCCATGGCCGAGGCGGGCATCCGCCCCGAGGACGTCGGCCTGCTCATCAACACGTCGGTGACGCGCCCGCACCTCGAGCCGTCGGTCGCCGTGCGCCTGCACCACGGGCTCGGCCTGCCGTCGTCCGCGATCAACTTCGACATCGCGAACGCCTGCCTCGGGTTCGTCAACGCGATGAGCGTCGCCGCGGGCATGATCGACTCCGGTCAGATCAAGTACGCGCTCGTGGTGGACGGCGAGGACGCCGACCAGGTGCAGCTCAACACCATCGAGCGCCTGAACCAGGGCGGCCGCAACCGCAAGGACTTCATGAGCGAGTTCGCCAGCCTGACGCTCGGGTCCGGCGCCGCCGCGGCCGTGCTCGGCCCGGCGGACATGCACCCGGGCGGCCACCGGATCGTCGGCGGCGTCACCCGTGCGGCGACCCAGTGGTACGACCTCTGCGTCGGCAGCGTCGACGGCATGTTCACCGACGCGAAGATGCTCCTCAAGGGCGGCATGGAACTCGTCGTCGCCGCCTGGAACGAGGCACGCTCCCACTTCGACTGGGCCGACATGGACCGCTACGTGCTCCACCAGGTCTCCGACGTGCACACCAACGCCTTCGTCGAGGCCATCGGCGTCCCGCGCGACAAGGTCCCGACGACGTACGAGCGCTTCGGCAACGTCGGTCCGGCGTCGATCCCGATCACCCTCGCGGACGAGGTCGCCCGCGGCGCCATCCGCCCCGGCGACCGGGTGTTCCTCGGCGGTGTCGGCTCCGGCATCAACACGGCGATGATGGAACTGCGCTGGTGAGGTCCGGCCTCCCGCGCGTCGCCGCTGCCACGGCTCCGGCGACGCCCCCGCCGCCCCTGCCCGGACTCGACCCCGCCTGGTCGCGCATCGTCACGGTCCCCGCCGCTGTGGGTCCAGGAGGCGCGGCTCGCCCCGAGCGCTCGTGGCACCTCCTCGACACGGCCGGCTCCCTGGCCGCGCTCGGCGTGGAACCCGTCGGCACCCTGCTGTGCGTGCACGGCAACCCGACCTGGTCGTACCTGTGGCGGTCGGTGCTCCGCACCTCGCTCGACGTCGCCGCCGCCGGTGGTCCGGTATGGCGCGTCGTCGCGGTCGACCAGCTCGACATGGGCTTCTCGGAGCGCACCGGCGTGCAGCACGGGCTCGCGGACCGCGTGCGGGACCTCGGCGCGCTGACCGACGAACTCGGGCTGTCCGGCCCGGTGGTCACCCTCGGGCACGACTGGGGCGGTGTCGTCTCCCTCGGCTGGGCGGTCGACCACCCGGACCTCGTGGCGGCCGTCACGACGTGCAACACCGCGGTGCACCAGCCCGACGACGCCCCGATCCCCGCACCGCTGCGGCTCGCGCTCCGTCCGGAGCTCCTCGGCCGTGCCACGGTGCTGACGCCGGCGTTCCTCGAGACGACGCTCGCGATCGCCCACCCGCGGCTCGACCGTGCCACCGCCGATGCGTACCGCGCGCCCTACCGCGGAGCGGCCCGTCGTGGGGGCGTCGGTGGGTTCGTGGCCGACATCCCCGTCGACGGCGACCACCCGAGCGCACCCGAGCTCGACCGGATCGCCGCCGGCGTCGCCGCGCTCGAGGTCCCCGCCCTCGTGATGTGGGGGCCGCGCGACCCGGTGTTCCTGGAGCGCTACCTCGACGACCTCGCGGAGCGGTTGCCGCACGCGGACGTCCACCGCTTCGAGGGCGCTGGGCACCTGCTGCCGGACGACGCCGACGTCGCCGGGACGGTCGTCGAGTGGCTCGGCGACCACCTGCCGGACGGGCGCGTGCCCGTGGGGGCCGAGCCGTCCCTCCAGGCCCCCACCGACGACGACGCCGACGTGCGCCGCCCGCTCTGGGCCGCACTCGACGAGCTGCGCGACAGCGACGAGGCCGCGCTCGTCGAGATGGCCGCCGCCGGCGGTCCCCGGACCGTCTCGTGGCGGTTGCTCGCCCGCCGGGTCGACGAGATCGCGGCCGGACTGGTCGACCTCGGCGTCCGCGCCGGTGACCGCGTCTCGCTCCTCGTCACCCCCGGCGCGGACCTGACCGCCGTCCTGTACGCCAGTGTGCGCATCGGGGCGGTCGTCGTCGTGGCCGATGCCGGGCTCGGCCTGCGCGGCCTGACCCGTGCGGTGCGCGGTGCCCGTCCCGACTGGATCATCGGCGCGCTGCCCGGCCTCGGGGCCGCACGCGCGCTCGGCTGGCCCGGTCGGCGCATCGCGACGGTGTCGTTGCCGGCGCCTGCTCGTCGGGCGCTCCGGGTCGAGCACACGCTCGTCGAGGTCGCACGACGCGGAGCGCAGCGCCTCGCACGGGGCGCCGCGCTGCCCGGTGCGCCGTCGTCCGACGCGCCGGCCGCGGTCCTCTTCACGTCCGGGTCGACCGGGCCGGCCAAGGGTGTCGTGTACACGCACGGGCAGCTCGGCGCGGTCCGCGACACCCTCGCGGCGCAGTACGACATCGGCGTCGGCACCGGCCTCGTCGCCGGGTTCGCCCCGTTCGCGCTCCTCGGTCCCGCGCTCGGCGCCCGGTCAGTCGCACCCGACATGGACGTCACCGCGCCCCGGACCCTGACCGCTCGAGCGGTCGCCGACTCGGTCACCGCGGCGGACGCCACCGTCGTGTTCCTGTCACCAGCGGCCGTCGCGAACGTCGTGGCCACCGCCGGTGCGCTCACGGCAGCGGACCGTGCGGCGCTCGGTCGCGTACGGCTGTTCCTGTCGGCCGGTGCTCCGGTGTCGGCCGCGCTGCTGACCGCGGCCACCGAGCTCATGCCGAACGCGAGCGCCCACACGCCCTACGGGATGACCGAGGGGCTGCTGATGACCGACGTCGACCTCGACGGCGTGCGCGCCGCAGCCGCCGACGCCCCGGACGAGGACGGCATCTGCGTGGGCCGCCCCGCCGCCGGCGTCCGCGTGCGGATCGCCCCGCTCGACGGCTCCGGTGAGCCGTCCGGAGCGCTGACCGAGGACCCGGGCGTCACGGGCGAGATCGTCGTCGCGGCGCCGCACGTCCGCGAGCGGTACGACCGGCTCTGGCGCCAGAACCGGGTGTCGCGACTCGGTGTGGCGGACCCGCGCGGGCACCGCACGGGTGACGTCGGCCACCTCGACGCCGCGGGTCGGCTCTGGGTCGAGGGACGCCTGCAGCACGTCCTCACCACGGCGGACGGGGTCGTCACGCCCGTCGGTCCCGAGCAGCGGATCGAGCGCGTCCCCGGCGTCGGGCGCGCCGGGCTCGCCGGCATCGGGCCCCGCGGCACGCAGCAGGCCGTCGCCGTCGTGGAGACGACCGGTGGGCGCCGGACTCGTCGGCCGGCACTCGCCGCCCCCGACCTCGCCCGGGCCGTCCGGGCCGCCGCGGGGATCCCCGTCGCCGCGGTGCTGACGGTGCCCGAGCTCCCGACCGACATCCGGCACAACTCGAAGGTCGACCGTGCACGGCTGTCCCGGTGGGCGGCCTCGGTGCTGTCCGGTGGACGGATGGTCCGGCCGTGAGGGTCCTCGTCACCGGTGCGAGCGGGTTCCTCGGGCAGGCGACCGCCGCGGCCGTGCGTGCTGCGGGACACGAGGTCCGGACGTTCCAGCGACGGCCCTCCGGGGTCGAGGGAGTGTCGGATCAGCTCGGCAGCATGACCGACCCCGCAGCCGTGGCCCGGGCCGTCGACGGCATCGAGGCGGTCGTGCACCTCGCCGCCAAGGTCTCGCTCGCCGGCGACCCGGACGACTTCGTCCGCGTGAACGTCGACGGCACCCGGACGCTCCTCGACGCTGCACGTGGCGCCGGGGTCGAGCGGTTCGTGTTCGTCTCCTCGCCCTCGGTCGCGCACACCGGGTCGTCCCTCGTCGGCGCGGACGCCGGACCCGCCGAGCCCGCGCGGGCCCGCGGCGACTACGCCCGCACGAAGGCCGCGGCCGAGCTGCTCGCTCTCGCCGCGGACGCCCCCGGGTTCGCCGTCGTCGCCGTCCGCCCGCACCTCGTGTGGGGACCCGGTGACACGCAGCTCGTCGGCCGGATCGTCGACCGTGCCCGCACGGGGCGCCTGCCGCTGCTCGACTCCGGCGCCGCGCTCATCGACACGCTCTACGTCGACAACGCCGCGTCCGCGATGGTCGCCGCGCTCGACCACGCCGCCGACGACGGGGTGCACGGCAACGCGTACGTCGTGACGAACGGGGAGCCCCGGCCCGTCGGGGACCTGCTCGCCGGGATCTGCACCGCGTCCGGGGTCCCGGTGCCGCGAGTGCACGTGCCGGCCGGGGTGGCCCGGTTCGCAGGGTCGCTCGTCGAGGCTGTCTGGCGTGTGCGTCCGGGCGCGGACGAGCCGCCGATGACCCGGTTCCTCGCCGAGCAGCTGTCGACGGCGCACTGGTTCGACCAGCGGCGCACCCGTCGTGACCTGCAGTGGACGCCCGCGGTGTCGATCGACGAGGGGCTCGGCCGGCTCGCTGCCGCTCAGGCCTCGTCGGCGGCGACGTAGACCCAAGCCGTCGCGCCCGACCCGAGGGTCACGACCGTAGCGGACTGGAGGCGCGGGGGGGGGGGGGCCCCCCGGGGGGGGGGGGGCCCCCCCCCCCCGGGGGGGGGGGGGGGGGGCCCCGCGGGGGGGGGCGGGGGGGGGGGGGCCCCCCCCCCCGGGGGGGGGGGGGGGACCCCTC
>NZ_JAVDSI010000016.1:0-61258 GCF_031455235.1 Curtobacterium sp. 320
GCCGCCCCGGCGGGCGCCCCGGGGGGGGGGGGGGCCGCCCCCCCCCCCCCCCCCCCCACCCCCCCCCCCCCCCCCCCCCGGCGGGGGGGGGGGGGCCCCGCCCCCCCCCCCCCCTCCCGTCTCGCTGTCACCGCGTCTGTTCATCGACCAGACCGGGCCCGTTCACCCGCCTGTACCCACGCACAGCCATCCTCGGATGGCACCCGTTCGGGGCACAGACGAGGGGAACACCCAATGCAGCACACTCCGCAGCGCCGCCGCCGCGCGGCGCTCGCACTCGGCGCCGCGCTCATCGCCGGCGCCGTCGCCCTGCCGGGCGCGGCCGAGGCCGTCGGGCAGCTCGCGCTGAACCAGCACGGCGGCGCACAGCGCCATCAGGGCGACCAGACCCGTTCGATCCAGCAGGAGATCAAGCGGGCCGGCGCGAAGAACGTCATCCTGCTCATCGGCGACGGGATGGGCGACTCCGAGATCACCATCGCGCGGAACTACCAGTACGGCGCGGCCGGTCGACTCCCGGGCCTCGACGCGCTGCCGCTCACCGGCTCGTACACGACGTACTCCCTGTACAAGGACGGTGCGGACAAGGGCAAGCCCGACTACGTGACCGACTCGGCGGCCTCCGGCAGCGCCTGGGCGACGGGGACGAAGACGTACGACGGCGCGATCTCGGTCGACATCGACGGGAAGCAGCAGCAGACGCTCCTCGAGCTCGCGAAGGCGAACGGCCTCCGCACCGGCGACGTCTCCACCGCCGAGATCCAGGACGCCACCCCGGCGGTCCAGGTCGCCCACGTCGGCGCCCGGTCCTGCTACGGCCCGGACACGGCATCGTGCGGCACGGACGCGCTGCAGAACGGTGGGCTCGGGTCGATCAGCGAGCAGCTGCTGAACACGCGCCCGGACCTCACCCTCGGCGGCGGTTCGGCGAGCTTCCAGCAGACCGCGAAGGCCGGGCAGTGGCAGGGCTCGACGCTCTTCGCCCAGGCTGAGCAGCGCGGCTACCAGGTGGTCTCCGACGCCGACGGTCTCGCCGCCGTCCGTCGTGCGGACCAGTCGAAGCCGCTCCTCGGGCTCTTCACCCCGGGCAACTTCCCGACCCGGTACGCACCCACCACGGCGACCGTCGGCGGGGCGGACCAGGCACCGGTGCAGTGCACGCCGAACCCGGCACGCCTGCCGACCGGGCTGTCGCTGCAGTCGCTCACGAACAAGTCGATCGACCTGCTGAACCGTGACCGTGGGAAGACCGGCAAGGGCTTCTTCCTGCAGGTCGAGGGCGCGAGCATCGACAAGCAGGACCACGCCGCCGACGCCTGCGGCCAGATCGGCGAGACGATCGACTTCGACGAGGCCGTGCAGTCCGCGCTCGCCTTCGCGAAGAAGGACGGCAACACGCTCGTCATCGCCACGGCCGACCACGCCCACTCGAGCCAGATCGTCGACAGCACGCCGCCGACCTCGCTCTCCACGGCGCTCCGCACCGCCGACGGCACCACGATGAAGGTCTCGTACGGCACCTCGGCCGCGGGCAGCTCGCAGCAGCACACCGGCACGCAGGTCCGCATCGCGGCGTACGGCCCGGGTGCCGCGAACGTCGTCGGGCTGTCGGACCAGACGGACACGTTCTTCACCATCCGCGACGGGCTCCGGCTGCACGACGACCTCGCGGCACTGTCGCGTGGCGCCCGGATCGACCTGTCCGTCGGTGCACCACGTCCGAACCAGCGCGTGACGCTCACCGGGTCGCGGTTCGCCGGTGACCGCCAGGTGCGGGTCGCGGTCGGTTCGACCGACCTCGGCACGGTGGACGTCATCGACGGCACGGCGACGGTGGCGTGGAAGGCGACGTCGGGCAAGTCGACGATCACCTTCACCGGCGTGCAGTCCGGCAAGCAGGCCTCGAAGCAGGTCCGGGTCCGCTAGCCTCCTCGGCTCGGTCGAGACGGCCTGGTGACACCGGTCCCTCAGGGGGCCGGCGTCACCAGGCCGGTCTCGTACGCCAGCACCACCGCGTGCACCCGGTCCCGCAGCTGCAGCTTCGCCAGGATCCGGCCGACGTGCGTCTTCACCGTCTGCTCGGCGATGTAGAGCTCTGCCGCGATCTCCCCGTTCGACCGGCCCCGTGCCAGCAGGAGGAACACGTCGCGCTCCCGTTCGGTCAGCACCTCGAGCACCTCGGTCCGGGGTGCGGCCGGGAGCGGGCCCGCGACGAACGCCTCGACGAGGTGGCGGGTCACCCGCGGCGCCAGCAACGAGTCGCCCGCCGCGACCGTGCGGACCGCCTGGACGAGTTCGTCGGCGCTGGCGTCCTTGAGCAGGAACCCGCTCGCCCCGGCACGGAGGGCGTCGAACACGTAGTCGTCGATGTCGAACGTCGTGAGCATGACGACCCGTACGGGCTGCGTGGCCGGAGCGGCCGTGATCCGTCGGGTCGCCTCGATCCCGTCGAGCTCGGGCATCCGGACGTCCATGAGCACGACGTCGGGTCGCAGCCGCAGCGCCTCGACGACCGCTTCGGCGCCGTCCGACGCCTCGCCCACGACCTCGACGTCGTCCTGGGCCTGGAGGATCGCCCGCAGTCCCATGCGGAACATCTGCTGGTCGTCCACCACCATCACACGCGTCATCGGGTTCCTCGGTCGGCCTGCGGAGGCAGGGTGGTCGTGCTCGGCTGGTCGGACTGGGCCGTGCTCGGCTGGGCGGGCAGGGTCACGGCGACCCGGAACCCGCCGTCCGGGAGCGGCCCGTGCTCGATCGTCCCGCCGAGTGCCGACACGCGCTCCCGCATGCCGGCGAGCCCGAACCCGCCGTCGTCCGGCGGAACGGCGAGGACGGTGCCGACGGGTGGCGCGGCGTTCGCCACCTCGACCGCCAGCAGGGCGCCGCGCCGGGCGACCGTCACGATCGTGTCCGCACCGGGAGCGTGCCGCGCGACGTTGCCGAGGGCCTCCTGCACGACCCGGTACGCGCTCAGCTGTGCGAGCCGATCGTCCCCGTCGTCGGGTGCGTCGTCGTCGAGGTGGAGCTCGACCGGGATCCCGGCGGCCCGCGTGGCCTGCACGAGCGCGGGGAGGTCGGCGAGCCGGGGCTGCGGCGCCCGTTCGGCCGAGCCGTCGCCGCGCAGGGTGCCGAGCAGTTGCCGCATCTCGCGGAGCGCCGTCCGCGAGGTCTCGGCGATCGCCGCGAACTCGGCACGTGCTGCCGGCGGGAGGTCGGCCACGCGGAACGGCGCCGACTCGGCCTGCATGTGCACGACGGACATGCTGTGCGCCACGACGTCGTGGAGTTCGCGGGCGATCCGGGAGCGCTCCTCGACCGACCGGCGGCGGGCCTGCTCGAGTTCGGCGTCGCGGCGGGCCTCGGCGAGCTCCACCCGGACGGCCCGGCGCTGCCCGATCGCCACGGCCGTCCCGGCGAGGAGCAGGTCGCTGCCGGCGGACACGACGAAGGTCGCGGCCCAGACGTCGGCCGGGTCCCACCGACCGGGGACCACCGCGACCAGGCCGAGCGTGAGCACCGTCGCCGCGGTCCAGACGGCGGCGGTGAGTCGCCAGTCCGTCCGGACGCCGAGCACGACGAGGAGCGCGCCGACGCCGATGATGGCGGTGACCGGGAGCGGCCACGGACCGGCCGGCGACCCGGCGGTGAGGAGCCCGAGGGCCGCCACCCCCGCCAGGTGCACCACCGAGGACGTCCGCGGCAGCACCGGAGCGAGCCCGAGCGAGACGGAGAGCACCGCGGTCACGAGCAGCGCGAGCGGGACGGGCACGTCGTACACGGCGACCGTCACGGGTGCGGCCACCGCGAAGAGCGTCGCGGCGACCACGACGAGCACGATCCGGGCGGCGACGACGGGCCAGGTCGCCCACTCCCGGCGCGTCGACCACGGCCGGCGTCGGCGCGGCGTCGCGGGTGGGACGTGGGCGGTCACGGTCGTGCGGTCCCTCCGGAGTGGGCGAGGTGCGGGGCGGTGCGGGCGGCGTCGAGGACCGCTGCCCGGGCGTCCGCGCGGTCGTCCGCCCGGGCGGTTGCTCGGGCCTCCCGCTTCCGGGTGACTCTACCGATGACCCGGTCGACGGCGATCCCCAGTCCGGCGGCGACCACCATCGAGACCAGTGCTGCGACGAGCGGCTCGTGCAACACGCTCGACGCCGCGAGGGCGATCCCGATCGAGGTGGCCGACCACGCCAGACCGGCGACCGAGCTGATCGCGAGGAACCGGCGGTAGGGGAGCCGGGTCGCACCGGCGGTCATGTTCACCGCGACGCGTCCGACGGGGATGTACCGACCGACGAGGATGAGGCTCGCGGACCGCCGTCGCATCTGGCGCTCGGCGAACGCGAACGCCGCGGCGATCCTCGGACGCCGGGACCGCGCGAGGCGGCCGAGTCCGATCCGACGGCCGATCCAGTAGGCGACGGAGTCCCCGGCGACCGCGCCGAGTGCGGCGGCCGCGAGGACCCCGGCGAGGACCGGCTGGCCGGAGGTCGCGGCGATGGCGGCGACCGCGACGAGGGCGGCCTCGCTCGGCACGGGTGGGAAGAAGCCGTCCACCAGGCAGAGCGCGAAGAGGACGACGAAGACGAGCGGGCTGGCCGCCAGCTCGACGACGAGCGGGGTGATCTGGTCGAACACGGTGGCTCCCTCCGCCGACGGACCTCGTCGACGGGTTCGACGCTACGGAGCGTGCGACCGGCTGCCATCCCGCGCGGGTCTCGACCACCCCCTACCGCGGTATGACTTCCCCCTGACGGGTCACGGTGTCGCCTCGGGGTCCGTCCGCGCGGCCTCGGTCGCTGCGGCCGCCTCGCGGATCCGTCGGACGACGGCGGTCGTGGAGTGCTCGGGCACGTAGTCGACCATGACGACCTCGCCGCCGTAGCCCTGCACCACCGCGGTCTCGCGCAGCATCTCGGGGGAGTAGTCGCCACCCTTCACGTAGACCTCGGGGTGCAGCCGTTCGATGAGCGGGATCGGGGTGTCGGTGGCGAAGACCGTCACCAGGTCGACGCACGCGAGGGCGGCGAGGACACCCGCCCGGTCCTCGGCCGGGTTGATCGGCCGCTCCGGACCCTTCAGACGCCGGACGGAGTCGTCGTCGTTCAGGGCGACGACGAGCAGGTCGCCCAGGTCCCGAGCCTGCCGGAGGTACGTCGTGTGCCCGCGGTGGACCACGTCGAAGCAGCCGTTCGTGAACACGATGCGTCGTCCGGCCTCCCGCGCGGCGTCCACCGCGGCGGCGAGCTCGTCGTGGTCGACGACGGTCGCGGCCGGCGCGGTCACCGACTCCAGCAGCGCCGCGGCCGAGCACACCGACGTCCCGGCCTCGCGGACGACCACGTCGGCTGCCGCCTGGGCGACCGACACGGCGTCGCGGAGCGGGGCGTGCACGGCGAGCGCCACCGTGGCAGCGGCGCAGAAGGTGTCGCCGGCACCGGAGGCCTGCTGCTCCGAGGCGGGGACCGCCCGCGTGCGGAATCCACCGTCGGAACCCGGCTCGACCAGGACCGTGCCGTCGCGGTCCAGCGTCACGACCGCCGCACGTGCGCCGGTCCGTCGGAGCACCTCGTGCCGGGCGTCCACGACCGCGGACGCCCGGTCCGGGCCGGTCCCGAGCGGCGCACCGAGCAGGGCGGCCGCCTCGCCGGCGTTGGGCGTCACGAGGTCGGGCCGGAGCGCCGCCCAGCGGGTGAGGTCGTGCGCGTCCACGACGACCGCGGTGGGACGGTCGGCGTCCAGCACGGGGACGACGTCGGCCGGGTCCACCCCGAGGCCGTAGTCGCAGACGACCGCGGCGTCGGCGCACCGCAGCGCACGGGCGACGGCCTCGGCCAGCCGGACGCCGTGCTCGGCGGTGGGCGCCGCGGCGATCTCGTCGACCCGGACGACGACCCGGTCGCCGCCGACGACCCGCGACTTCGTCGTGGTGCGGGTGCCGGGGACGACGACCATGCAGGACGTGTCCACCCCGGCGGCGTCGAGGCGTTCGCGGAGCACGGCACCGGCCTCGTCGTCGCCGAGCAGCCCGACCATCCGGACGCGGGCGCCGAGTGCGCGGGCGTTGACCGCGGTGTTCGCCGCGCCACCAGGGACCGCCACGGTCTCCGTCACGCGGACCACCGGGGCCGGGGCCTCGCGCGAGACCCGTTCGGCCTCGCCGACGGTCCAGCGGTCGAGGATGCAGTCGCCGATGACGACGACGAGCGGCTCGCGGTCGTCGACCGTGGCGACGAGGTCCCGGACGAGCCGGACGTCGACGCTCACCGGGCACCGCCGGCCGGCCGGGCCGCCTCGAGGTGCACGACCGTCGTGGTGGTGAGCTCGTCGAGCAGGTGCGGGCCGTACCCGAACCCGGCGCCGGAGGCGCCCCGGGGCTGCGCGCTGCCGCCCGGGGCACCGCCGAAGACCGCGTTGACCTTCACCGTGCCGACGGGGAGTTCCGCGGCCGCACGCAGGGCGTGTCCGGTGTCGTTCGTGAGCACCGTCGCCGCGAGGCCGTAGCGGTCGGCCGCCGCGAGCCGCAGGCCCTCGTCGAAGTCCTCGACGACGCGCACGGGGGCGATCGGCCCGAAGGTCTCCTCGGTCATGACGAGCATGTCGTCGGTGACACCGGTGAGCACGGTCGCGGGGTAGAAGGCGCCCGGGCCGTCCGGTGTGGCACCGCCGGTGCGCGCCGACGCCCCACGCTGCAGCGCGTCGTCGACGTGCGACTGCACGGTGCGCCGGAGCCGGTCGTCGACGAGCGGCCCGTACTCCGCGGCCGGGGCCGACGTGCGCCGCTCGGCCTCGGCGACGAGCGCGGTCACGAACGGCTCGGCGACCGCGCGGTGCACGTACACCCGCTCGACGCTCGTGCAGATCTGGCCGGTGTTCGCGAAGGCGCCGAGGGCGACCTGGGCCGCGGCCCACACCGGGTCGACGTCGGCGTCCACGACGACCGCGTCGTTCCCGCCGTTCTCCCGGACGACGTGGGCACGGGTCCGCACCGCAGCCTCGGAGAGCCGGTCACCGGTCGCGGTCGAGCCCACGTGCGCGTACACGTCGATGCCGTCCTGTGCGAGGAGCAGCTCACCCGTCGCGCCGTCGCCGTCCACCCCGACGAGGACGCCGTCCGGCAGGACCTCGGCGAGCAGGGCGTTCAGGCGGGCGATCGTCGCGGGGGAGCGCTCGCTGCCCTTGTGCACGACCGTGTTGCCGGTGACGATCGCGGCGCCGAGGATCCCGCACGCCACGGCGACCGGGTCGTTCCACGGGGTCAGCGCGAGCACCACGCCGCGGGGGTGCGGCACCGACCAGTCGGCAGCGCCGAACGCGCCGCGCAGGGCCTCGCCGCGGTGCACGGGTCCGAGCTCGGCGTACTGCACGAGCGTCCCGACCCCGGCCTCGACCCCGCCGAGCGCGTCGCCGGGGACCTTGCCGGTCTCCCGGGTGTTCAGGTCAGCCAGCTCCTGGGCGTGCGCGCGGACGTGCGCGGCCGCCGCGTGCAGCAGCGCACCGCGCTCGGCAGGCGCGGTGCGTGCCCATGCCGGGGCAGCGGCGCGTGCGCGGGCGACCGCGTTCCGGACGTCGTCCGGGGACGATCGCACCACGGTGGACGCGACCGTCCCGTCGGTCGGGTCGGTCACCACCAGCGCGTCGTCTCGATCGGTCTCCGTCGTGAGCGGGGCTTCGAGCGTCATGGGGTCCTTCCGGGGGAGAAGCGGGAGTCGAACGCTGCTCGACCGTGGCTGGACACGTTCCCGGGATCGCGCTTCTCGTCCATCCGGTCTGCCGCTGGACACCTCCGCGGCGTCGGCCCGGTAGACGAGAGTGGTGCAACTGATCGGCAACGGTGGAGAACGGTTCGACGGCGTCCGGGAGATCGCGGTGCTCCGCGGCGGCGGGTTGGGGGACCTGATGTTCGCCGTCCCGGCGATCGAGGCCCTCGCCGCGGCGTACCCGGAGGCTCGGGTCACCCTGCTCGGCGTACCACTCGCCCGCAGTGTCCTCGACGGGCGCACCGACGCGGTGCACGCCTTCGAGGAACTCCCCCTCGTCCCGGGCGTGCGGGAGTCCGGCGAAGGGGCGCCGAGCCTCGCGGACTTCGACGCGAGGACACACGGCCGGTTCGACCTCGCTGTCCAACTGCACGGCGGCGGCCGGAACTCGAACCCGTTCCTCCTGCGGCTCGGTGCCTTGCACACCGTCGGGACCGCAACCGAGGACGCCGAGGTCCTGGAGCGGTGGGTCCGCTACGTCTACTACCAGCACGAGGTCCTGCGCGGGCTCGAGGTCGTCTCGCTCGCCGGTGCCGCACCGGTCACGCTCGACCCACGGGTCCGCGTCAGCGACGAGGAACGCCTCGCGGTGCGCGAGCGACTCGGGGTGACCGACCGGCTCGTCGCGATCCACCCGGGCGCCACCGACCCGCGCCGACGATGGAGCCCGGAGCGCTTCGCCGCCGTCGCCCTGGCACGGCTCCGCGCCGGCGACGACGTCGTCCTGGTCGGCGACGCGACGGACGTCCCCGCAGCCGGCGCGATCCGCGCGGCGCTGCCCGACGAGCTCGCCGACCGGCTGCACGACCGCACGGGGGAGCTCCCGCTCAGCGACCTGCCGGCCGTGCTCGCGGCCGCGGACGTGCTGGTCGGGAACGACTCCGGTCCGCGGCACCTCGCCCTGGCGGTCGGGACGCCGACCGTGGGGGTGTTCTGGTTCGGCAACGTCGTCAACGCGGGGCCCGTCGACCGTGGACGGCACCGCGTGCACCTGTCGTACGTGACGCGGTGTCCGGTCTGCGGCATCGACGTGACGCAGGTGGGTTGGACGGCCGAACGCTGCGAGCACGACCCGTCGTACGTGGACGAGGTCGAGCCGGCAGCGGTGCTCGCGGACGTCGCGGACCTGCTCGCGACGGCGCGTCGCTGACGCGACCTCCAGCGGGGTGACGGCGGGGACGGGAGGGACGGTGCCGACCGGCACCGCGCCTCCCGTCCGTCACACAGCGTGGTCTACGGCCAGCTCGGCTCCGTCGCCGGCATGATCGACATCTCGCGGATCTCGCAGCCGGCCGGCTGCGACAGCGCGAACAGGATCGCGTTCGCCACGTACTCGGGCTCGATGAGCTGCGCGTCCGGACCGGGCTTGTACTGCTCGGTGCGATCCGCGAAGAAGTTCGTGCGCATACCGGCGGGGATGATGTTCGTCACGCCGACGCTGCCGCCCGTCTCGGCGGCGAGCGCCTGCGAGAACCCGCGGACGCCGAACTTCGACGCCGAGTAGGCGGTGCCGTCGCCCACGCCGCGGAGGGCGAGCGAGGACGAGATCGTCACGACACGGCCGTGCGTCGCCTCGAGCGCCGGCAGTGCGGCACGGACCACTGCGGCGGTCCCGAGCAGGTTGACGGCGACGATGCGCTCCCAGTCCCCGGACGAGATCCCGCCGATGGGCGCCGGCTTGTCGATCCCGGCCGCGGTGACGACGGCGTCGAGACCGCCGTGCCGTTCCGCAGCGTCGCGGACGGCGCGCTCCGTTGCCTCGGTGTCCGTCACGTCGACCGCGACCGCGTCGGTGCCCTCGGGCACGGCGTCGACCCGCAGGTCGAGGACGATCGGGGTGCCGCCGGCCTCGGCGACCGCCTGGACGACGGCGGCTCCGAGTCCGGAGGCACCGCCGGTGACGAGGACACGGCCGATGGGGGTGGTGGGGACGGGCATGGACTTCCTTCCGTAGGGGGTCTGGGGGTGCTCAGCCGACGTGCTCGAGCGCGGCGGCGAGGCGGGTCGTCGAGCGGCCGGGGTGGAACGGGACCGTGACGACGCGGCCGCCCCACTCGCCGAGGGTGGCCGTCTCGGGCAGCTCGCTCGCGGTGTAGTCGCCGCCCTTCGCCCACACGTCGGGTCGGAAGCGGCGCAGGGCCTCGTCGGGCGTCTGCTCGTCGAACACGACGACGGCGTCGACGCAGTCCAGCGCGAGCAGGAGTTCGACGCGGTCGTCCTGGGTCATGATCGGTCGGTCGGGACCCTTGAGCGCCCGGACCGAGTCGTCCGAGTTCAAGCAGACGACCAGGCAGTCGCCGAGCGCGCGGGCGGCGGAGAGGGTGCGGGCGTGCCCGGCGTGCAGCAGGTCGAAGCAGCCACCGGTCGCGACCACCGTCCCCCCGGCACTCCGGACGTCGTGCACGACGCGCATCGCGTCGCGGTCGGCTCCGGGAACGCGCACGGGTGCGGGGCCCTCGTCCGCGAGGAGTGCGGTCACTCCTCCGGCAGCGAGGTACTCGGACGCGGCGGCGACCCCGGCGGAGACGGCGTCGGTGACGTCGGAACCGGACGCGAGCGCCACGGCGACGCTCGCAGCGAGTCGGTCTCCGGCACCGCAGGGGTCGCCGGCGGTGACGGACGGAGCGGGCACGAAGCGGTTGCCGGAACGACCGTCCGCGACGAGGGCGCCCCGGTCGCCGAGCGTCACCGCCACGGCGTCGACACCCCAGCGCGTGACCAACGCTTCTGCGGCTTCGGTCGCGAAGGGCACGCCGTGACCGCCGATGTCGGTGAAGCCCCGCGCCTCGGCCTGGTTCGGCGTCGCCACCGCGATCCCGGCGACGGGCTCGGCACCCTTGGGGTGCGGGTCCCACACCACGGGGACGCGGTCTGCGGTCCGGGCGATCGCGCCGCGCAGGACCGGCGCGGCGGCGACACCGCGGCCGTAGTCGGCGACGACCACGGCGTCGACGGTTTCCAGCGCGGCCACCATGTCCGGTGTGACCTCCGGCACGGGTGGGGTGGCGCACCCCTCGTCGATGCGGACGAGGGCGTGGTCGACGACGCGCACGCGGGTCTTCACCGGGGTGGGCGCGCCGGACGGCCCGGCCACCACGGTGACGTCGGGCAGCAGGGACCGGATCTCGTCGGCTCGGCCGTCGTCGCTCAACACGGTGACCAGGGTGACGTCGTGTCCGTCCCGGGCGAGCATCGTCGCGACGAGGCCAGCACCCCCGGCTCGTCGGTCGTCCGTACGGACGTCGACCACCGGCACCGGGGCGTCCGGGCTGAGGCGCTCGCTGGTACCGGAGACGTCGACGTCGAGCAGGGTGTCCCCGACGACGGCGATCCGGAGTCGGGTGGTGCTCTCGGAGGCGCCGGTGCCCGGCCGCAGCCGGCGGGCGTCCGCGCTCATCGCCGTCCGCCCCGGCGGAGGGCGGGCTCCATGGCGCGGCAGAGCGCGTGCACGAGCACGAGCTGTGCCTCCTGCACGTTCGCGGACGGCCCGTCGATGCAGATCGCGTCGTCGACCGCCTCGGCGAGGGGGTTCGGACGCGGGCCGGTCATCGCGATGGCCTTCGCGCCGACCGCCCGTGCCGCGGCTGCCGCACGGAGCAGGTTCGGGCTCTTCCCGCTGGTCGAGAGCAGCACGACCACGTCCCCGGCGCGGGCGTGCGCCGACACCTGCCGGGCGAACACCTCGTCGTAGCCGTAGTCGTTGCCGATGGCAGTCACGGCCGACGACTCGGCGTGGAGCGAGATCGCGGAGTAGGCGGGCCGGTCCCCGTCGAACCGCCCGGTCAGCTCCGACGTCAGGTGCTGCGCCTCGGCGGCCGAGCCACCGTTCCCCGCGGCGAGGAGCCGTCGTCCGGCGACGAGCCGCGCAGCGATGTCGTCCGCCCAGTCGGCGATGCGGTCCTTGTGGTCGACGAGCGACGCGATGACGGGGACGGAGGCGGCGACGTGGTCGAGGACCACCCGTGCGCTGTCCGTCGCGGTGTGCTCGTCGAGCCCGGTCTGCTGGTCGATGGTCATCGTGCGGTCCTCTCCGTCGGCTGCGCGGCGCGGGCGACCCGGCCGGCGTCGGTGCTGCGCGTGCGTGCGGTGGTGCGGGGGCGTGCGGGGGCGGTGGCCGCGGTGACGCCGGTCGTGCCGGCGAGGAGTCGCTCGTAGACGCGTTCGCTGTCCGCGGCGACCTTCTGCCACGTGTACCGGGCGTCTGCGCGTTCCCGGCCGGCACGCCCGTAGGCCTCGCGCCGGTCCGGATCGTCGAGCAGCGCACCGACCGCCTGGGCGACCGCGTGCTCGTCGCGCGGTGGCACGTGCAACCCCGTGGCGTCCTCCACCACGGTGTCGATGAGTCCGCCGACGCTCGAGGCCACGACGGGTCGGCCGCACGCCATCGCCTCGAGCGGCACGATGCCGAACGGCTCGTACCACGGGGCGCACACGACGACGTCGGCACTGCGGTAGACGGCGGGCATGTCGTGCTGGCCGAGCTGGCCCCGGAACGTCACGTGGTCCCGGACGCCGAGCTCCCGCGCCAACGCATCGAGCCGCTGGTACTCCGGGTCGTCCGGCAGATCGGCGCCGGCGACACCGGCGCCGCCGACCACGACGAGTTCGACGTCGCGTCCGGCGTGCACGAGTTCCGCGAGCGCGGCGATGGTCGTGCCGACGCCCTTGCGTCGGACGAGGCGGGACGCTGACAGCACCCGGAACGGACGCTGCCGCTCCTCAACGGCTCCGTCCGGTCGGAACACCGTCGTGTCGACGCCGCACGGGACGACCGAGATGCGCTGGAGCGGCACACCGAGGGTCTTGAGCTCGAAGGCCTCGTCGGAGCAGGTCGCGACGACCTGGTCGACGCTCCGGCCGACGGCGGGTTCGATCCACTCGCGCTCGGCCGGACTGGTGTCCGCCGAACCCTGGTGCCGACGCTTCACGACACCGAGCGCGTGGAAGGTCTGCGCGACGGGGATCCGGATGCCCCCGGTGCGGGCCTGCACCTGGGCGACGGCCTCGAGCGCGGCGTGTCCGGACATCCAGAAGTGCCCGTGCACGACGTCCGGCCGGTCGACGAACCACTCGGCGGCGAGGACGGACGCGAACGTGCTCATGTAAGGGAACAGGTCGTCCTTGGGGACGTGCCGTGCCGGACCGGCATCGACGTGCACGACCTCGACCCCGGGCCGGAGCGGGACCCGCACGGGCTGCCCCGCGTCGTCGCGCCGGGTGTAGACGGTGACCTGGTGGCCGCGGTCGGCCAGCGCACCGGACAGCTCCGCGACGTGGACGTTCTGTCCACCCGCATCGACCCCGCCGAGGACCGCGAGCGGACTTGCGTGCTCGGACACCATGGCGATCTTCATCGCAGGCTCCCTTCGAGAGCGGCTCGGGCCGCTCGGTTCGTGCGCCCCCCGCGCGTGACCACGTCGTCGAGCAGGTCGTCCCAGTCGGCCAGGTACCGTCCGAGCGCGTGTCGCGCCAGGGCGGCTTCGCGAGCCACGGCCCCGCGGCGACGTGCTTCGTCGGGGTCCTCGAGCAGGGTCCTGGAGGCGCGGACCAGCTCCTCGACGTCGGTCGCGATCGCGCCCGCCTCGGCCGGGACCGTGCGGGCCGCGTCCGTCGTCGCCAGGACCAGGACGGGCATCGCCAGGTGCATCGCCTCGATGAGGGACAGTCCGAGGGACGTCCACCGGTTGGGGTGCACGTAGGCGCGGCGCTCCGCGAGCGCGGCGTGCATCGGGTCGGACGGGACGTCGCCGAGCGCGACCACACCGTCACCGAACCCGAGTTCCGGCAGCCGTTCGGTGCCGATGCCCCACACGTCGACCGGCGCCACCGAGGCGAAGCGGGGGAGCAGGTCCGTCCCGACGACACGGTTCCGTCGGACGGGCTCGTTGATCACGACGCCGAAGCGGTCGAGCGCACCGGTGTAGAGCGGTCCGGGGTCGACGACGCCGTGCTCGATGACGGTCGTACGGGTCGTCCCGCAGTCCCACATGAGCGCATTCCAGTGCGTGACGTGCGCGATGGTGAGGTCGTCGCGGTCCCGGAACGGGTGCAGGCTGTTCGGCACGTCGGTCCGCGGTGCGTTGTGCTCGACGAAGACCACGGGCACCTCGCGACCGCCGAGCAGGCGTCGTGCGTGTTCGAGTTCCTCGGTCCGCTGCAGGACGACGACGTCGACCTCGGCGGCCGCGACGTCTGCCGGGGCGATCTCGATCGCCGAGTCGGGCCAGTCGCGGCCGCCACGGCCGAGGCCCCACGCGTCGCGCTCGACGTTCGTCGGGATGAGGTAGTCGTGCGGGCCGCGGACGAAGGCGTCCATCCAGCCGCCGTGCACGTGCCACACGAGGATCCGCATGCAGGGCCTTCCGGTCGGGAGGAGAAGAACAGGAGGAGGAGGAGCAGTCCGGAAGCTACGCAGCTCCTTCTGGCGTGCTCCGCAGACTTCTCCGGACCATCCGGGAAGCGCGGTCGAGCAGCCGCCGATGCGCTTCGAGGACGTCCTCGATGCGCACGGAGGACAGACACGGGTGGCCCGGCACCGGGCACTCGCGCGCTCGGCTGAGGCGGCACGGAGCCCCCTGGTCGCCGAGCAGTTCGACGAGCGGTGCGTCCGGCGCCCACTTGACGGCAGGGACCACCGGCGAGAACAGGCTGACGATCGGCACGCCCACCGCTGCGGCGAGGTGCGCCGGCCCCGTGTTGCCCACGACGACGACCTCGGCACCGGCCAGGACCGCCGCGAGCTCGGCCGGCGTGGTGCGTCCGCCGAGGTCGATCGCGGTGTCGCCGGCGACCCGCGCCGTCAGGGCACGTTCGCCCGGCGAGCCCGTGACGACGACGGCGGTGCCCTGCGCCGCGTACGCGGCGACGAGGGCCCGGTGACGGTCCTCCGGCCAAGCGCGGGCCGGGACGCTCGCGCCGGGGTGCACGACCACGTACCGGTCCAGCCCGGCCACCTCGGCAGGCGGGGCGACGTCGAGACGCACGCCGAGCCTCCTGGACGCACCCGACGGCAGTCGGAACCCGGCGGCCTCGGCGATGCGGAGGGCGCGCTCGGGTTCCGGGACGTCCTCGGGGAGGTCCTCGCCGGGTCGGAGCCGCACGTCGAGCAGTGAACCGGGGTGGTCGACGCTCGCGCCGGAGACACGACGGACGCCCGCGAGGCGGAGCAGCAGCGCGACCGGCAGCGGCGACTGGTGGAACGAGGTGAGGACCACGGCCTCGTCCGGCGCCTCCTCGGCGACCAGGGCGCGGAAGTCGGCGAGCAGTGCGTCGTCGATCGGGCGGGCGGTCTCGGTGACCCACGGCGCCGCCCAGACCCGGACCCGGTCCACGCCGGGCAGCAGGTCCGCGGCGGGCGCACCCTGCGGCCCGCACAGCATCGTCACGTGGGACGCGCCGGCGGCCACGGCCCGGACGGCGGGCCCGGCGACGAGGACGTCGCCGAACGAGTCGAGCCGGACGACGAGGACCCGGGGTCCGGTCCTCACGAGCGCACCGCCCGCACGTGGTCGAGGACGAGCGCCACGGCGTCCTCGATCGTCGCCGCGACCGTCGGCGCGGCGTAGACCTCCTCCGGCCGGGTGCGCGGCGTCGGGACCAGGACGGCCTGGGCGCCCGCGGCCAGAGCGGCGCCGACGTCCGCGCCGATGTCGCCGACGACCACGAGATCGGACGGGTCGAGACCGAGTCGTCCGGCCGCGTCGAGGACCATCCCGGGCCGCGGCTTCCGGCACACGCAGTCGTCGTCGGCGTCGTGCGGGCAGACGCACCACACGTCGAAGGGTCCGACGAGTTCGTCCACCCGGGCGTTCGTCGCGTCGACCTGCTCGCGCGTCGCCATCCCCTTCGCGATCACCGACTGGTTCGTGACGACCCCGAGCGCCAGACCGGCTGCGCGGGCACGTGCCACTGCTCGACGCGCGCCGGGGACGGGCACCACCCGGTGCGGGTCGGCGTTGTACGGGACGTCGATGACGAGCGTGTCGTCCCGGTCGAAGAGGAGACCGCGCACGGTGCGGTCCGGAGCGAGGGCCATGCTCCTGACGTACCGACCGCGGGCCGGTGACGTGTTCAGGAACAGCCGCGGAACGCGTTCCCGGACGGGCGGGCGGCGGCATCCGTCTACCGTCGGCGCGGTGACCGCCGTCGACACCCTGCCCCCGTCCGACGGGCGCCCCGAGCTGCTCGTCCTCCGCGCCATCAAGCTCGGCGACCTGCTCGTCGCCGTGCCCGCACTGCACGCGCTGCGCCGCGCCTTCCCGGACCACCGGATCTCGCTCGCGACGACGGCCTGGCTGGCGCCCGTCGTGGAGCTCGTACCCGAGGTCGACGTGCACCTCGCCCAGCATGGTCTGGACCACCCGATCGGCGCACCCGCGGGCGCGGTCGACGTGGCCGTGAACCTGCACGGCGCCGGGCCGGAGTCGTCCGACCTCGTCGCCGCGCTCGGTGCCCGTCGGGTGATCGGCCACGCCGACCCCACGAACGGCTTCGACGGACCGGAGTGGCCCGACGCGGTGCACGAGCGCGACCGCTGGGCCGACCTGCTCCGGTGGCACGGGATCGAGGCCGACCCCGACGACGTCGCGATCGCCCGTCCCGACGCGCCGCCGGTCGCCGAGGGTGCCGCGGTCGTGCACGTCGGCGCGTTCCACGGTGCGCGGCACTGGCCGACGGACCGCTTCGCCGCCGTGGTGCGCGGACTGCGCGAGCGCGGCCTCGACGTGGTGCTGACGGGAGGCGCGGACGACGTCGAGCGCGCCGCCGCCGTCGCGCAGGCGGCCGGGCTGGCGCCGGGGGCGGTCCTGGCCGGCGTGCTCGCGCTACAGGACTTCGCGGGCGTGATCGCGGCCGCACGGCTCGTCGTGACGGTCGACACCGGTGCCGCGCACCTCGCGTCCGCCTACGGCGTCCCGTCGGTGGTCGTCTTCGGTCCGGCGCCGCCGGAGGCGTGGGGGCCGCCCGCCTCCGGTCCGCACGTCGTCCTCACCGATGCCTCGGTGCGGCGCGGCGACGTCTTCGCCGAGGACCCGGACCCCGCGCTGCTCGCCATCGGACCCGACGACGTGCTCGCCGCGGTGGACTCGCTCGGCGTGACCGACCCGTCCGAGGCCCGGTAGCGTCGACGGGGAGCGACCCGGACGCGCCGGGTGCTCGCGAGGAGGCGCACGTGTTCGAAGCCGCGAACATCCGGGACTGGATCGGCCTGCCGGTCGTCGACGAGGCGGACGACAAGGTCGGGACGCTCGAGAGCATCTACTACGACACCGCGACGTCCGAGCCTGCCTTCGGCGCGGTGACCACGGGGATGGTCGGCTTCCAGAAGCTCCTGTTCGTGCCCCTGACCGGAGCCCTCGTCGCGCCGAAGCACCTGCGTGTCGCGTACCCGAAGAAGACCATCAAGGCCGCGCCGACGATCGCGACCGACGGCGAGCTCGACGCGTCGCTCGAACCGGAGGTCTACCAGCACTACGGGCTCGAGTACCGCACCGGCAGCGGGGGAGAGCGGCGCCTGGGCCGTCGCTGACCGCGGCGCCCGGTCGGTCGCTGACCGCGGCAGCCGGGTCGACCGGTTAGCCTGGTCCGTCCGACCCGTCCCTGGAGGCCGAACCTGCTCCGCTCCGTCCGCTCGACGCTGCTCGCCGTGGTGGCGGTCTTCGTCGTGCTCGCCGGATCGGTCGCGGGTGGTGGTGCGTCGTCGGCTGCGCCGACGTGGCCGGTCCCGCAGCCCTACCCGGTGACCGGTGTGCCGGCGGAGACGCTCGCGGACATCCCGCCGGGCAGCGAGTACGTCGCGCTCGGCGACTCGTACTCCGCCGGGTACGGGCTGTCCGACCCGACGCACCTGCCGACGAGTGCGTGCGGGCAGTCCGCCCAGGACTACCCGCACCGCATCGCCGCGCGCTTCGGGCTCGCCCTCACCGACGTCACGTGCGGTGGCGCCACGAGCGACGACGTCACGAGCGGCTTCCAGTTCAAGGGTGTGCCCCCGCAGATCCGGTCGCTGTCCGAGCGCACCCGCCTGGTGACGCTGACGATCGGTGGGAACGACGCCGACCTCTTCGGCACGGCGGCGTCCTGCCTCGCGCTCTCGGCGAAGGGCCCGGTGTTCTCCGGTCGCGACGCACCGTCCTGCCGGAGCACGCTCGTGACCGACGGCGAGGACCTGCTCGGCACGAAGATCGAGTCCCGCGTCGCCCTCGGCATCGCCGACACCCTCGCCACGGTCAAGGAGGCCG
This sequence comes from Curtobacterium sp. 320, assembly GCF_031455235.1. Taxonomy (NCBI): domain Bacteria; kingdom Bacillati; phylum Actinomycetota; class Actinomycetes; order Micrococcales; family Microbacteriaceae; genus Curtobacterium; species Curtobacterium sp. 320. Next base: position 17,999 of record NZ_JAVDSI010000016.1, read on the forward strand.
CGCCGAACGCGACGATCGTCTTCCTCGGGTACCCGGCGATCTTCCCGGACGCCGACCACACGCCGAAGGGCGGCTGCTTCCGGTCCGCCCTCGACCTCGGGACGCTCGCGGGGTCCTTCCCGACGAACTCGTACCCGTTCACGAACACCGACGTGCGGTACCTGCACGGCGTGCAGGAGGCGCTGAACGACGTCTCGGCGTCGGCGGCACGGGCGGCCGGGGTCCGGTTCGTGGACGTGTTCTCGTCCACCCAGGCGCACTCGGCGTGCGCGACGAAGAAGCCCTACGTGTCGGGCGTCTCGCTCGACGGCACCGGCGACCTGCGGCGGATCGACCTCGAGCCGGGCGCCCTGCACCCGAACACGCGAGGCGTCGCCTACCTCACGAAGCGCGTGGCATCCGCTGCGCGCGACCTCGCCGGCTGACCGGTCGCGGCGGGGACCTCCGCGCCGCCGACGTCGTGTGCGCCGTGCGCCGCCCGTGGGACCACGCACACCGGCGATGCTGTCTCCCGCAGGACGTCGTGCAGCACCGACCCCGAGAGCGCCGTCACGTGCCCGAGGCCGAGCACGACGAGCGAGGCACGGCGGGTGTGCGCCGCGATCGCACGGCCCGGGTGCCCCTCGACGAGCAGCGGGTGGAACCGGACGCCGGGGTACCGAGCGGTCAGGGCCGTCGTGACCCGCTGCAGCAGCTCGGCGTTCCGGGTGCGCCACCGCAACGGGTCCTCGGCGAAGTCCGTGAGGCCCGTGCGGGTCAGCACCGGCATCTCCCAGGCACGCAGGAGCGTCACGCGACGGTGGAGTCGGTGCGCCTCGTCGACGGCGATCGCGAGGGCGCGTTCGTCGATCGGCTCCTCGACCGCGAGGACGACGTCGCCGTCGATCGGGTGCGGCCCCTCCGGCACGACGACCGTCGGCACCGCTGCACGTTCGGCGACCCGCGCCGGGTCCCCACCAGCCGTCGAACCGCGCCGGCCACGGAAGGTCCCGACGACGAGCAGGTCGCCACCGTCCGACTCCTCGACGAGTGCCGCGGCGAAGGGCCCGGCGTGCCGACGCACCTCGACCCGGACGTCGGGCATCGCGGTGCGGGCAGCGTCCGCCAGGGCGTCGGCCACGCGCTTGCCGTCCGGTCCGGTGCGCCCTTCGATCGCCGGGTCCACGCCGATGACCCGGATGCGCTCGATGCCCGTGCCGACCCGGGACGTGACCCAGCGCAGGGCTTCCTCGTGCGGCTTCGCCGCGTCGGCGGCCAGTGTGACCGTCGTCCACCGTTCGTCCATCCCGATCGACCTCCTCGTCCGGGGTCCTCCGGGGGCGTCGCCATGGCGCTCCTTGCGCTGCAAACTACTCCCGTTGCCCGCTGTGTCGCCGTTGCCCGCTGTGTAGCCTCGCGCTGTGGTGTTGAGCGCTGGACTCCTGCTGTACCGGGCCGACGACGCCGGCGTGCAGGTCTGGATCGCGCACATGGGCGGGCCGTTCTGGCGGAACCGCCCGCGCGCGTGGTCGATCCCGAAGGGGATCGTCGAGGGGGACGAGGACCCGCTCGACACCGCACGGCGTGAGTTCGCCGAGGAGATCGGGGTCGCCGCACCGGACGGACCGGTGACCGACCTCGGCGAGGTGCGGCAGGCGTCCGGCAAGCGCGTGCGGGTGTTCGCGGTCGACGCCCCGGGCTTCTCGGTCGATCGGGTGCGGTCGAACACGGCGCGGATCGAGCTGCCGCGGGGCTCCGGACGGTTCGTCGAGGTGCCGGAGGTCGACGACGCGCGGTGGGTCCCGATCGACGAGGCGCGCTCGATGGTCGTCGCGGGACAGGTCGCGGCGCTGGACCGGCTGACCGCGGAGTGATCGACCATCACGAACGCGTCTCGTTCTGGACGGACTTCGCGCCCCGTGGATAGCCTGAGCAAGCGTCGAGAATCCGGCGTCTGGCTCAGGGACCAGGTCAGCACGAGCAGGGGAGCACGATGCGGCGCTTGCGCACCGTCACGGCGGCACTGACCGCCCTCGCACTCGGAGGGGGACTCGCGCTCGTCGGCGCGTCGTCCGCCTCCGCTGAACCGGTCGGACACTGGGGGACGTTCACCCTCGCCGGCCAGAGCAAGGCCTACACCGGCACCGTCAGCATGCCTGGCTTCCCGGAGACCACCTTCACGTCCAACTCGCGGCAGTCGACGGTGATCAGCGGCAACTCGACCTGGCAGGGCCCGAACACCGGTTCGGGCACGGCGTACGGGTCGAGTCGCGGCAACACCTACCTCAACCAGCGACCGCTCGCCGATGCGGCCGGCCAGCCGTCGGTCACCACGTACACGTTCGCGGAGCCGACACCGGGCGCGAGCAGCTGGTCCTTCGTGCTCGGCGACGTCGACGCCGACCGTGCGACGATCTCGGCGGTCACACAGTCCGGCGCCGCCGCGACCGCCGCCGACCTCGGGTTCCAGAGCGTCTACAACTCGTGCTCGGCGACCTCGCCGGGTGGCTGGTCGTGCCCGGCGGATCCGGACGGGTCGACCGGGCGGGACGTCCCGATCTGGGACCCCGCCACGCTGACGCTCACGGGCAACACGGGCTCGGTGGACACCGCCGGCGCGACCGCCTGGTTCACGCCGACGACCCCGCTGACGAGCCTGACCATCACGTACGAGCGCCGGAGCGGGTTCCCCGTCTACCAGACGTGGTTCGCCGACCGCACCGCCGCGATCACCGGCACGGCCACGCTCGACGGCACGCCGATCCCCGGCGCGACCGTCACCGTGACGGCGCCGCGCGGGACCGTGTACACGACGACGACGGACGCCGAGGGGAAGTACGCGTTCCCCGAGCTCCCCGTCATCAACGACTACGAGGTGGCGATCACCGCTCCGCCCGGGGCGACGGGTGCCGCCACGGCGACGGGTGTCTCGTTGAACGGCGTCCCGGGAGGTGCGGACCAGGTCCGCGACTTCACGTTCACGTCGCCCACGGGGACCACCGCGGTGATCGGACAGGTCGTCGACGACGCGGGCAACCCTGCGGCGGACGTCCCCGTGGTCATCACCGACCCGAACGCGACCGCGCCGATCCAGACGGTCACGAACGACGAGGGCTACTACACGGCGTCAGGCCTGACCCCGAACACACCGGTCACCGTCGCCGTCGACGGGGCGGACCCGGTCACGGTCACGACGGGTGAGGCGGCTCCCGCGGCACCCACGCGGGCCGACCCGATCGAGACCGCCGCCGTCGCGAGCGTCGGCGGCGTCGTCCGCCTCGACGGGACACCGCAGGGCGGGGTGGCCGTGGAGCTGCTCGACGCGGCCGGCACGGTCGTCGCGACGGCGGTCACCGGCACTGACGGCTCGTACTCGTTCACGACGGTGGGTGGCACCTACACGGTCCGTTCGGCACTGCCGACACCGGACGCGACGGGCACGGCGACGAGCACCGCGGTGACGCTGGTCGGCGGCGGCGCGGACCAGACCCGTGACTTCGCCTTCACGACCCCGGCAGCGACCGAGGCGGTCACCACGAACGCGAACGGCCGTGTCCTGGACACGAACGACGCACCGGTCGCCGGACGCACCGTGACGGCCACGCCGGACGAGGCGGACTCGGGCGGACCCGTGACGGCCACCACCGGCGCCGACGGCCGGTACACGCTCGACGGCCTCGCCCCGTCGACCGACTACACCGTGTCGGTCTCCGGGAGCGACGCGACGGTCGGGTTCATGTCCGGTCTCGACGACACCGACGTGGTGTCCGTCGACGACCTCGTCGTCGCAGCCGCCGCGACCCCGAGCCCGACGCCGACCGCCACGCCGACGCCCTCGGCGAGCCCCGTCCCGACGACCGCGCCGGTCGCCGCGACGGGCTCCGGCCCGACGAACGGCGCCCTCGCCTACACGGGCGCCGACCTGACGCCGGGGCTCATCGCCGCGGGCGTGCTCGTGCTGCTCGGCGGCGGACTCCTGACGTTCCGCGCGGTGCGCAACCGTCGCCGGACGTCGCACCTGCAGGACTGACACCTGTCGCGCAACGGGGTGGGGCCGATCGGCCCCACCCCGTTCTGCGTCCCGGGAACAATTCCCGTACCTGCGCCGTTGGAGCGGTCCGAGGAAGTTCTCAGCGGCACCCCCTCGCGCCCCTCGCCACACCGTGCAAGACTGGAGGAGCGCACTCGCCGTGGAGTCGTACCCACAAGCACATCCACAGCTCGAGCGCGCAGTTCCTCGTCTCCTCCGACGTCGTCGCCGTGCGCCCGGACGTCCCCAGCGAGGAGGTCAGCCCCGTGTCAACCACCACCACCCGAACCTCGGCCGTGCCCACGCACACGCGGCCGATCACCGTGACGACCGGTTCGATCGTCGGCATCGCCGTGCTCGGGCTCGCCACGTTCTTCGCGATCACGACGGAGCTCATGCCGGTCGGGTTGCTCGGCACGATGAGCCACGACCTCGGGGTCTCCGAGTCGACCATGGGCATCGTCGTCACCGTGTACGCGGCGGCCGTGGCCCTGCTCGCGCTGCCCCTGACGTCGTTCACGGCCCGGCTGCCGCGCAAGGCGGTCCTCGTCGCGACCCTCGTCGGGTACGCCGTCTCCAACCTCATGGTGGCGCTCGCGCCGTCCTTCGCCGTGGTGTGCGCGGGACGGATCGTCGGCGGTGTGGCCCACGCGCTGTTCTTCTCCGTCGCCTCGGCGTACGCGACCCGGATCGTGCCTCCGCGCCTCGCGGGCCGTGCGATCGCATTCGTGTACTCGGGCAGCTCGCTCGGCTTCGTGCTCGGCGTCCCGATCGCGACCTGGGTCGCGCAGCACATCGGCTGGCGACCCGCCGTGGGTTCAGTGGCGGTCGCCTCGGCGGTGCTCGCAGGCGTTGCGCTCGCCTTCCTGCCGGCCGTGCGCGGTGCCTCCTCGCCGCACATCGGTTCGCCGCGCGCCTGGGCCCGGACCGGCCTGCTCTCGGTCGTCGTCGCCGACCTGCTCCTCTTCGCGGGCCACTACGTCGTCTACACGTACATCGGCCCGTACGCCATCGACGCCGGACTCGCGCCCGACCTGGTCTCCGGCGCGCTCCTCGTCCTGGGAGCCACCGGGGTCGTCGGACTCTGGCTCGCCGGACTGTTCGTCGACCGCGCTCCGCGGCAGACCCTGATCGTCTCGGTCGCCGTCATGGCTGCCGCGTTCGCCGTGCTGCCCTTCGTCCACGGATCGCTCGTGGGCACGATGACCGTCGCCGGCGTCTGGATGGCGGCGAACGGCACCACGGGCACGCTCTTCATGGCCGCTGCGATCCGCACCGGTGGCGTGTCGCCGGACATCGCCGGTGCGCTCGTGAACGGCGCCTCGAACATCGGGATCGCCGGCGGCGCGGCCCTCGGCGGCCAGGCCCTCGGCGCCGTCGGCCTCCAGTGGATGCCGTTCGCCGGTGGAGCGGTCCTCGTCGCGTCCCTCGGCGTCGTGATCGCCGCACGCAAGGGCTTCCCGGCGCGGACGCACGCGCAGGAGCACCTGTCGACGTCGTCGCTCGAGGCCATCACCTCCTCGCTCGCCGTCGTCACGACGTCGGTCCCGACGATCAGCCGGGCGATCCAGACGGTCACCGGATCGGTCGGGGTGGTCACCGGCACGATCCGGACGCGTCGATCCGGCGAACCGTCCGCCTAGGACCGGCCGGGCGGGCGCAGTCCGCACGGGCTCGATCGATCAGTTCTCGTTCGTCACGGTGCCCTGCACCCCGCCGCCCCGGAGGCTCAGCGTCAGCGTGCCGCTCATCGACTGCGCCGACAGCGAGACCGACCCGTGCAGCGCGTCCTGCCGCGGGTAGCACGCGGACGTCGACTCCAGCCGGTTCGCCGTCGCGACGAGGCAGATCGTCGAGCGGTCCGTCCCGACGCCGGCCCACACGCTCCAGGGCGTCTCGAACGAGCCGCCGTCGAGCGCGCGGTTCGTGAAGATGAGTCGCGTCGTCCGGAGCGTGACCGGCGCCTCGACCGGTCCCGGCAGCTGGTCGGCGTAGGTCTGCGGCGCGTCCAGCAGGTCCTCGAGCGTGATCGTCCCGGCACTCGGCGTCACGCTCGGCGCCGCCGCCGGGTCCGGCCTCGAGGTCCCGACCACCGTCCCCGCCGCGAACGCCACACCGACGGCCGCCGCGACGCCCAGCCCGATCCAGACCCGTGGCCGGGTCGTCCAGAGCACCCGTGCGGCTCGCGTTCGCCAGGCGCCGATGCGGTCCAGGAGGCGCGACCCGCCTCCGCCACGGTCACCCGGCTCCGTCTCGTGGTCCGGTCCGTCGGCGACCCCGCTCGTGTCGTCGGTCGCCGCCCGGTCGACCGGGCCCGGCCCACCCTCGGCGGCGGCAGCGCCCTGCGGTCCCACGTCCGGTGTCCGCGGCCCCGGTGTCGACGGCACCGAGACCGGACGCGGTGCCGACGTCGCCATCTGGTCGGCGACGGCGCCAGAGGAACCGGCGAGGGGCCGCGCGCCGCCGGTGCCGAACGGGCTCGTCGTGCCGGACGTGACGGCCCGGTCGGAGCCCGCCGCGGAGGTCGGACGCGACCGCCCCGTCGACCGGGCCCGCGGGGAGACGGGAGCCGCGCCTCCTGGACCGCGCCGTCCTCGGCCGAGCCGCTCGAGGGCGAGCCGCGCTGCGGCCGCGTCGGTCTCGGAGGCGGCACCACCCCATGCGAGCGCCTCGAGCCGTGCTCGTTCTGCTGCCACGTCGTCGTCGGCCATGCGCACTCCCGGTCCGGTCGCACTGTCCGCCCATCGTCCCACCGGCGCCGTGCGGGCGCGCACCCAGTTCGCGGGGCGTAGACGGGGGTCATGAGCGACAAGCACGATCCCGACCCCGAGACCCTCGAGCCGCTGAGCCACGACACGCAGTCCGGGGAGGCCGACTACGTCGCGACGAGCCCGGGCGGGACGGGGACCGAGCGGCACGTCCCCCTGCCGGACGAGGAGCAGGGACGCGGCACCGAGTACGACCCCGTCGACCAGGGCCCGCAGCAGGAGGGCCAGGGCGGCTGACACGCCCGCCGCCCGACCGCGACGTCAGGCGAGCACGCGTCGCAGCACCGCACGCTCCCCGAGCGTCCACGCTGCACTCGTGACGACGTAGAGTGCGGCGGCCAGGGGCGCGATCGCGGCGAACACCACCGTGACGAACGGTGCCCACCGGCCGATCGCCGCCGTCGCACCCGCTCCCGGCACCGCGGCGTCCGGCGCCGCCGCCGGGTTCCACCGCAGGTTCGCGCGGCGGGTGAGCTCGACCACGAGGGCGAGCACGGCGAGCAGGAGCACCACGACCCACGCGTGCCACCAGAGCGGCGAGGTCACGACGACCACGAGCGAGTGCCCGAGCGGGACGCCCGCGAGCGTGGCCGTCAGCAGGGTGTTCACCGTGCCGTCGATCGAGGCGTGCGTGAACAGTGTGTACACGAGCGACAGCACCGGTGCCTGGGCGAGGACGGGCAGGCACCCGGCGAGCGGCGAGACCTTCTCGTTCGTGTAGAGCTCCTGCATCGCACGCTGCAGCCGTTCGGCGTCCTTCGCGTGGCGCTTCCGGAGCGCGGCGATCTGCGGGGCGAGGCGTCGGCGGTCCCGTTCCGCGCGGACCTGCAGCACGGCGAGCGGGACGAGCACGGCTCGGACCACGAGGGTGAGCAGCACGACGGCGACGGCGGCGGCGAGCCCTCCGGCGACGGGGGAGAGCGCCGCGGTGGTCGCGGCGAGGAGGTCGGCGCCGCCGTGCAGCAGCGGCCCGAGGAGGGGCAGGGTGGTGAGGTCCATGACGTTCCGATCGGTTCGGTGGGAGGGGTCGCGTGTACGGCCCGTCCACCGGTCGGTGGTCAGGGCCTCAGGCGACGGCTCCCGGTGCCCGGGGTCGGGCGTGCCCGTCGGCGTCGGGGTGGCTCCACGCGATCCGCGTCACAAGGTCGGCCGGGGCGCGCGACGACAGCGACCGGACCGGGACCAGGCCGAGGACGATCGCGAGGACGCCGGCGACCAGCACCGCGACCGCCACGGCCGTGAGCCCGAGCGCGGCGACCGCGAGGAGCGGGACGGCGCCGACCGACGGGTCGCCGAGCACCATCGCGGCGGCGGCGCGCAGCAGGAGTTCGACGACGGTCATGGTCCGTTCAGGGTAACGCCCGCGCGCCGTCGTGGGGGAAGTGGCTGGTCACGGCAGGATCGTGCCCATGACCGCAGGTTCGCCGAGCACCCCAGCGACCGCCGCCCTCGAGCGGGCAGGGGTCGCGTACACGCCGCACGTGTACGAGCACCACGAGACCGCCACGAACTTCGGCGAGGAGGCCGCGGCCGCCCTCGGGCTCCGCGAGGAGCAGGTGTTCAAGACCCTCGTGGTGTCGGTCGACGGTGCCCTGGCCGTGGCGATCGTCCCGGTGGCGAACCGGCTCGACCTCAAGGCGATCGCGGCTGCCGTCGGCGGGAAGAAGGCGACGCTCGCGGACCCGGCCCTCGCCGAGAAGCGCACGGGCTACGTGGTGGGCGGGATCAGCCCGGTCGGGCAGAAGACGAAGCTGCCGACCGTGGTGGACGAGTCGGCGCTCTCCTACGCGAGCATCTTCGTGTCCGGCGGGCGTCGCGGCTTCGACATCGAGGTGTCCCCGGCGGACCTCGTGCGCATCACCGAGGCGACAGCAGCACCGATCGCACGGACCTGAGCCGGGTCGCCGCAAGTTTCTTCCACGACCGGGAATGACCCGGTCCCTCCTGCGTTGCATTGAGTCGAAGGCACTCAAGTTCCCAGGAGGTCCCTTTGCCAGCAACGTTCGGCCCGACCGGCGGCAACGACTCGTTCGACGAGTTCCTCGCCCGCCTGCTCGCGGCACAGGACTCCGGCGCCCAGCGATCCGTACCGCTGGGACGCCCGGTCGACATCACGCGACTGCTCAGCCGTCGCACCCACGAGCTGCTCCAGCGCACCGCCGAGTTCGCGGCCGAGCAGGGGCAGCACGAGATCGACGCCCTGCACGTCCTGCACGTGCTCGTCCGCACCGACCCGTTCACCGCGGTCCTCCGGCACGCCGGGATCGACCCCGAGCAGTTCGCGGAGGAGGTCGAGCAGCGCCTGCCGATGGCGCGCGAACCCCGCCAGCAGCCCGACGGTCGCCCGGCCCTGACCGGGACCGCGCAGCGGATCCTGCTCGAGGCCACCCAGGCCGCCCGCGGGTTCGGCAGCACCTACACCGATCCCGAGCACGTCTTCTTCGCGCTCGTCATGGACCAGGACACCGTCACCGGGCAGCTGCTCGCCAGTGCCGGCGTCACCCCGCAGGTCATGCAGGACTACGCCGCGCAGGCCGCGGCGGCCGCCAGGGAGGGGCGCACGATGCCCACGAGCACCGACCAGACCACCGACACCGAGAGCGACACCCCGACGCTCGACCAGTTCGGCACCGACCTCACCGAGCGGGCCCGCGACGGCCGCATCGACCCGGTGATCGGCCGCGCCGACGAGATCGAGCAGACCGTCGAGATCCTGCTCCGTCGCACCAAGAACAACCCCGTCCTCATCGGCGAGCCCGGCGTCGGCAAGACCGCCATCGTCGAGGGACTCGCCCAGCGCATCGCCGACGGCGACGTGCCCGTGCTGCTGCAGGGCAAGCGCGTGGTCGCCCTCGACCTCGCCGGCATGCTCTCCGGCACGCGCTACCGCGGCGACTTCGAGGAGCGCCTCACGAAGGCGATGGACGAGATCGCGGCGCACGCCGACGAGCTCATCGTGTTCGTGGACGAGCTGCACACCGTCGTCGGAGCCGGTGGTGGCGGCGAGGGCGGTTCGATGGACGCCGGTAACATCCTCAAGCCCCGGCTGGCCCGTGGCGACCTGCACATGGTCGGCGCGACCACGCTGAACGAGTACCGCCGGATCGAGAAGGACGCCGCACTCGAGCGTCGCTTCCAGCCGGTCACGGTGGGGGAGCCGAGTGTCGAGGACGCCGTCGCCATCCTGACCGGACTCGCCCCGCGCTACGAGGAGCACCACAGCGTCACCTACACGCCGGACGCCCTGCGCGCCTCGGTCGAGCTCTCGCACCGCTACGTCACCGACCGGCACCTGCCGGACAAGGCCATCGACCTCATCGACCAGGCCGGCGCACGTCGTCGCCTGGCCCTGTCGGGCGACGTCGACGTCGAGGCGCTCCGCGCACAGGTCGCGACGCTCACCGCGTCGAAGGACGCGGCCGTCGCCGAGGAGCACTACGAGGAAGCGTCGCGCCTGCGCGACGAGATCGACGGACTGGAGGCGCGGATCACCGCCGCCGGATCGGCCGACGCAGGTCGCGCCTCCGGTCCGGAATCCGTGGGCACCTCGATCACGGAGGAGGACATCGCGGCCGTCGTGTCGCGTGCCACCGGGATCCCGGCGACCCGCCTGACGCAGGGCGACCGCTCCCGGCTCGCCGCGCTCGAGGACGAACTCCACCAGCGCGTCGTCGGCCAGGACGACGCCGTGCGGGCGATCGCGACCGCGGTGCGGCGCAGCCGGACCGGCATGGGCGACCCCCGTCGTCCGGTGGGCAGCTTCCTGTTCCTCGGTCCGACCGGTGTCGGCAAGACCGAGCTCGCGAAGGCGTTGGCCGGGTCGCTGTTCGGCGACGAGTCGGCGATGCTGCGCTTCGACATGAGCGAGTTCGGCGAGCGGCACACCGTGTCGCGGTTGGTCGGCGCCCCTCCCGGGTACGTCGGCTACGACGAGGCCGGGCAGCTGACCGAGCGTGTCCGTCGGAACCCGTACTCGGTCGTCCTGCTCGACGAGGTCGAGAAGGCGCACCCGGACGTGTTCAACCTGCTGCTGCAGGTGCTCGACGACGGTCGGCTGACGGACGGCCAGGGCCGCACGGTGGACTTCCGGAACACCGTCGTGATCATGACGTCGAACATCGGCTCGGAGTTCCTCGCGTCGCGCTCCGGTGCGCTCGGCTTCGCGCCGGTCGGCTCCGGGGACGGGTTCGCCGAGGACGACCTGCGCGCCCGGGTCATGGGCAAGCTCCGCGAGGCGATGCGGCCGGAGTTCATCAACCGCATCGACGAGATCGTGCTGTTCCGCAAGCTCGACCGCTCGCAGATCGAGTCGATCGTGTCGCTCCTGCTCGAGGACACCGCGCTCCGCCTCGTCGCCCAGGGGATGACCCTGACGGTGACGGACGCCGCGGTCGGGTGGCTCGCCGAGCACGGCTACGAGCCGGAGTACGGCGCCCGCCCGCTCCGTCGGCTGATCCAGCGCGAGGTCGACGACCGCATCGCGAGCCTCGTGGTCGACGAGGCCGTGGCTGCGGGCGACACCGTCCGGGTCGACGTGGTCGACGGCGCGCTCGACGCCACGGTCGCGGTCCCCGCCGCGGTCTAGGCACCTCGTCCGCATCGAACGCCCCGGTACCCCTCGTGGGACCGGGGCGTTCTGTGTGTGCGGCGTCCCCGAACTGTTCAGGAATGCAATTCCGGACGAATCTCGAGAAAAGGGTTGCGCGGGGAATGGCGGTGTGGATAGTGTTCACGAGCAGCAATCACCGCGTCAGCACGAGACCGAGAGGGGGCCTGACCATGATGTTCACCGAAACGACTCCGTTCCGTGGAATCCGTACGTCCGGCGGCACCCCGATCCGGGTCCGCTGACACGGGGCGTCCCACACCAGTCGCATCTCCGACCGGCCCGTCCGCGCTGAGGTCATCCTCGCCGTCCGGTGCCGTTCCGACCTTCGGTCGCACTCGTCCGTCGCCCTCGTGGTGACGCACTCGGCGTGTGCCCGACACCGGTCGTGAATGTCGGTGGCCGGTGCGACGCTCCTTCCATCGGCAGCAATTCCTGACCGCACCCGTCGTGCATTCTTCGACGGGGCGCGGAATGCATTCTCGCGCATTCATCTCCCTTGCCCGCGTTCCGGGCAGTACTGCCATGCCCTGGCAGTCGTCGTCACGCCTGAAAGGCACCACCTTGTCAACGAAGACCGTCAACCGTCCCCCCGATACCCGTGCGGTGCGCCGTCGGGTCTCGCTCTCCGACCGCATCGCACTCCGCATCGGGATGTCCCTGATCATCTGGAGTCGTCGGACGCACCACGTGCGTCCGTCGGTCGACCTCGAGACGCGCCGGCGCCTCGAACAGGAGCGCGCCGCCCGCGAGGCCGCGTGGCTCACGCAGGTCGGCATGCTCAACCGCTGGCGCTGAGCCGCGCGGCGCGGCGCGCTCCGCGGCGGCACGGCGCGCCTGTCTGCCCGCCGCACGGTGCGCTCTGCGCCGTCCGGTGCGTCGTGGACCACTCGGTGCGGGGTACCAGCCCCGCACCGAGTGGTCGCGCCCGCCGCGACCGGCGCGCGCCGCACCGTGCGCCGGAATCCGCCCAGCACGTCGGCGACAACACGGTGCGAGCTCGCGTCCAGCCACCAAGGAGGCAGCCCCGCACCGAGCCATCAACCGCGCACGGTGCGAGGCGGGGCGGGCGCGCACCGCGCCTCCCGAGCAACCGACCGCGCGCGGTGCGGGGCGGGTCGGGCGCACGCCGCGCCTCCCGTACCGTTGTCGGGTGACCGAAACCGCAGCTGCACTCGTCGAACGCCTCACCGCCATCGTCCCGGACTTCCCGTCGCCGGGGATCCTGTTCCGCGACGTCACGCCGGTGTTCTCCGACGCCGTCGCGTTCGGCCGCGTGTGCGAGGCACTCGCAGCACCCTTCGCGATCGGCGAGGGCTTCGCCGCCGTCGCCGGCATCGAGGCCCGCGGCTTCGCACTGGCCGGCGGGATCGCCGCGCAGCACCAGGTCGGCGTCCTCACCGTCCGCAAGGCGGGCAAGCTCCCCGGCGAGGTCCTCAGCGAGCAGTACGCGCTCGAGTACGGCGAGGCCGAGCTCGAGCTCCGCCCCGGGCAGCTGCCCGCGGGCACACGCGTGCTCGTGGTCGACGACGTCCTCGCGACCGGGGGCACCGCTGCCGCGACCGTGACCCTGCTCGAGCGCGCCGGCTACGAGGCGATCGGCTTCGCCGCGCTGCTCGAACTCGACGGCCTGTCGGGTCGCGAGCGCCTCGAACCGCGCCTGCCCGTGCAGACCCTCGGCGCCGTCCCCGCGTGAGCCTCGGCGGGCGCCCCGCGCACTAGTCTTGATCCACCATCCAACCGAGGAGTCCCATCATCGTGACCGAGTCAGTCGCCGCAGCGCCGGAAGGCGCGTCGCCGGACAACGCCGAGCCCGCAGCCGTGCCCCAGGCACCCGAGCCCCGCACCGCGACGACGACCACGACGGGCACCGAGCTTTTCGACGGCGTCCGCGGCGTCGTGGCGATCCGTGTCGCGGGTGTGCTCAAGGACCTCGCGGCCTCGGTCGACGCCGGTGACGTCGTCGAGCCGGTGACCCTCGACGAGCAGGACGGCCTCGACATCCTGCGCCACTCGGCCGCGCACGTGCTCGCGCAAGCGGTGCAGCAGATCAACCCCGACGCCAAGCTCGGCATCGGCCCGCCCGTCACCGACGGCTACTACTACGACTTCGACGTCGCCGAGCCCTTCACACCGGAGGACCTCAAGGCGATCGAGAAGGGCATGGACCGGATCATCCGGCAGGCTCAGCGCTTCCGCCGCGTCGTCGTCACCGACGAGGAAGCCCGCGAGCGCATGGCGGGGGAGCCGTACAAGCAGGAGCTCATCGGCCTCAAGGGCGCTGCGGACGCCGGCGACTCCGGCGAGAGCGTCGAGGTCGGTGCCGGCGAGCTGACGGTCTACGAGAACGTCGACCCGAAGACGGGCGAGGTCGTCTGGCAGGACCTCTGCCGCGGCCCGCACCTGCCGCACACCCGCATCATCGGCAACGCGTCGAAGCTCATGCGCGTCGCCGCGGCGTACTGGCGCGGCTCGGAGAAGAACCCGCAGCTCCAGCGCGTGTACGGCACCGCGTGGCCCGACAAGGACCAGCTCAAGGCCTACCTGCTCCGGCTGGAAGAGGCTGCGAAGCGCGACCACCGCAAGCTCGGCGCCGAGCTCGACCTGTTCTCCTTCCCCGACGAGATCGGGTCCGGTCTGGCGATCTTCCACCCGAAGGGCGGCATCATCCGCCGCGAGATGGAGGACTACTCGCGCCGTCGGCACGAGCAGGAGGGCTACTCGTTCGTCTACACGCCCCACATCACCAAGGGCGACCTGTTCGAGACCTCCGGGCACCTCGGCTGGTACAAGGACGGCATGTTCCCGGCCATGCACATGGACGAGGCACGCGACGAGGACGGCAACATCACCCGCCAGGGCGCCGACTACTACCTCAAGCCCATGAACTGCCCGATGCACATCCTGGCGTACCGCTCGCAGGCCCGGTCCTACCGCGACCTGCCCCTGCGGATGTTCGAGTTCGGCACGGTCTACCGCAACGAGAAGTCCGGCGTCATCCACGGCCTCACCCGCGTGCGCGGCCTGACCCAGGACGACGCGCACATCTTCACCACGCAGGAGAAGATGAAGGAGGAGCTCACCACGACCCTCCAGTTCGTGCTCTCGCTGCTCCGCGACTACGGCCTCGACGACTTCTACCTCGAGCTCTCCACGAAGGACCCCGAGAAGTACGTCGGCGACGACGACGTGTGGGACGTCGCCACGAACACCCTGCGCGAGGTGGCGGAGGAGACCGGACTCGAACTCGTGCCGGACCCCGCCGGTGCTGCCTTCTACGGCCCGAAGATCTCCGTGCAGGCCCGTGACGCCATCGGCCGCACCTGGCAGATGTCGACCGTCCAGCTCGACTTCAACCTGCCCGAGCGCTTCGGCCTCGAGTACGCGGCGGCGGACGGCACGCGGCAGCGCCCCGTCATGATCCACCGCGCGCTGTTCGGTTCGATCGAGCGGTTCTTCGGCGTCCTCACCGAGCACTACGCCGGCGCGTTCCCGGCCTGGCTCTCGCCGGTCCAGGTCGTCGCGATCCCGGTCGCGGCGGAGTACGGCGACTACCTCGACGAGGTCGTCGCGAAGCTGCGCTCGCACGGCGTCCGTGCCGAGGTCGACCACTCGGACGACCGCATGCAGAAGAAGATCCGCACGCACACGAAGCAGAAGGTGCCGTTCCAGCTCATCGCGGGCGGCGACGACCGCGACGCCGGCGCGGTCTCGTTCCGCTTCCGCGACGGTCGACAGGACAACGGTGTGCCCGTGGACGATGCGGTCGAGCGCATCCTCACCGCGATCCGCGAGCGCGCGCAGGTCTGATGACCCCTCCAGGAGGCACGGATCCCGTCGGTGGGACGGGTCGCGTCGACGACGCGGCCGGTCCCACCGCCGTGCCCGCTCCCGACCCGTCGGGTCCGGCCGGCGCGGCTGGCTCCGGCGGGGCGGACGACCCGCTCGTGATCCGCGACGCCGCGACCGGCGCCGCGGTGCCCGATGCGTTCCAGCGCCTCTGGAACCCGCACCGGATGGCGTACATCGACGCCGGGCGCGAGGGCAGGGGCCGCGGCCACGACGACGACTGCCCGTTCTGCGAGGCCCCGCACAAGTCCGATGAGGACGGCCTCATCGTCGCGCGGGGCGAGCACGCCTACGTCCTGCTCAACCTGTTCCCGTACAACAACGGGCACCTGCTCGTCTGCCCGTACCGCCACGTGCCGCTCTACGACGAGGCGACGCTGGACGAACTCCGCGAGATCGGCGAGCTCACCCAGACGGCGATGCGCGTCCTGCGTGCCGTGTCGCACTGCGACGGCTTCAACATCGGGATGAACCAGGGCGAGGTCGCCGGCGCGGGTGTGGCCGGCCACCTGCACCAGCACATCGTGCCACGGTGGCAGTCGGACGCGAACTTCTTCCCGATCATCGCGCGGACGAAGTCGATGTCCCAGCTGCTCGGCGAGACCCGCCGACTCGTCGCCGAAGGGTGGCCGTCGGAGCACTAGACTGTCGGCATCATGAGCGACAGCAGCAGCACCACGAGCACCCCCGGCACCTCGATCACCGGCTCGGACCGCGTCAAGCGCGGCCTCGCCGAGATGCTCAAGGGCGGCGTGATCATGGACGTCGTCGACGCCGAGCAGGCCCGCATCGCGGAAGAGGCCGGCGCGACCGCCGTCATGGCCCTCGAGCGGGTTCCCGCCGACATCCGCGCGCAGGGTGGCGTCGCCCGCATGTCCGACCCGTCGATGATCGAGGAGATCATCGCGAGCGTGTCGATCCCCGTCATGGCGAAGGCCCGCATCGGCCACTTCGTCGAGGCGCAGGTGCTGCAGGAGCTCGGCGTCGACTACATCGACGAGTCCGAGGTGCTGTCGCCGGCCGACTACGTCAACCACATCGACAAGTGGAACTTCACCACCCCCTTCGTCTGCGGTGCGACCAACCTGGGCGAGGCGCTCCGTCGCATCACCGAGGGCGCGGCGATGATCCGCTCCAAGGGCGAGGCCGGCACGGGTGACGTGTCCGAGGCCACCAAGCACATCCGCACGATCAACAAGGAGATCGCGGCGCTGCGCCACCTCAAGGAAGACGAGCTCTACGTCGCCGCGAAGGACCTGCAGGCCCCGTTCGACATCGTGAAGGAGGTCGCACAGACCGGCAAGCTCCCCGTGGTGCTCTTCACCGCCGGTGGCGTCGCGACCCCGGCCGACGCCGCGATGATGATGCAGCTCGGCGCGGACGGCGTGTTCGTCGGCTCCGGCATCTTCAAGTCCGGCGACCCGGCCAAGCGTGCCGCCGCGATCGTCAAGGCCACGACCTTCCACGACGACCCCAAGGTCATCGCCGAGGTCTCCCGTGGTCTGGGCGAGGCGATGGTCGGCATCAACGTCGCCGACGTCCCCGCACCGCACCGTCTCGCCGAGCGCGGCTGGTGAGCGCCCGGCCCCGCATCGGGGTCCTCGCGCTGCAGGGCGACTTCCGTGAGCACATCGCGTCGCTGACGGAACTCGGTGCCGACGTGGTGCCGCTCCGTCGCCCGGAGGAGATCGGCGCCCTCGACGGCGTCGTCATCCCGGGCGGGGAGTCGAGCGTCATGGACAAGCTCGCGCGTGCCTTCGGCGTGGCCGAGCCGCTGTCCGAGGCGATCCGCGGCGGGCTGCCGACGTATGGGACCTGCGCGGGCATGATCATGCTCTCCTCGCGCATCGCCGCCGGCATCCCCGGGCAGCAGACGCTCGACGTGCTCGACACGACGGTGCGCCGCAACGCCTTCGGCAGCCAGAACGACTCGTTCGAGATCGACATCCCGATGCCGGCCCTCGGCGAGGCCCCGGTGCACGCGGTGTTCATCCGCGCGCCCGTGGTGGAGCAGCACGGCCCCGGGGTCGATGTCCTCGGCGCGCTCCCCGACGGGCAGGTCGTCGCGGTCCAGCAGGGCGCCGTCATCGCGAGTGCGTTCCACCCCGAGGTCGCCGGCGAGGACCGCTTCCACCGGCGCTTCCTCGACCTCGTCCGCGCCGCCTGACGCCGACCGGCCGGTCGCTCGACGGGGTCAGGCCACGCCGGTAGCGACCAGCACCTGCACCACGACGGCCCGGACGGCGAACGCCGCGAACCCGAGGGCGATCACGGCGTACACGACGAGCCGAACGCGCCGCGGCCGGCCCACGGCACGCAGGATCTCCGCCGCGCTCTGCAGCACGAACACCCGTGTGGCGAGGAGCAGCGGGACGGCGGCCACGGCCCACGTCCCCGTGGTCGGTGCCGCCAGCGCGACGATGCCCCAGGTCACGAGCGCGGCGAAGCCGGCGATGTACGCACCACCGCGGTCGTTCTCCTCCTTGCGACGCCGTCCGCGGTCGGCGACGAGCCCGTCCCACAGCCCGGACCGCACCTGACGACGGCGTTGCACGATCGTGGTGACGTCCTGCGCAGCGGACTGCAGCAGCAGCGCGACGGCGAGCACGGTGACGACGGTGGTGTACCCGTCGCCGGCGGGTGGGACGATGCCGGCGAGCAGGAGCACCGCTCCGGCGGCACCCGCGATCCAGGTGAGTGCCGCGACGCCGAGCACGACCGGCACGAGCGGGACCCGCCGCATCGTCCGGAGGAGCAGTCCGCGCGGGAACTTCGCGAACGAGTGCACCTCCACGAAGCAGACCCACAGCGCTGCGATGCCGGTCAGGGTCCACCCGAGCGTCTTCGTGACGACGTTCGCACCGCCCCCGGCAGCGATGTGGGCGCCGAGCACCGTCACGACGAGGGACCAGGCGACGACGCCGACCGGCACGGACACGAGGCTCCAGAGCCCGTCGTCCACACGCCGGCGGGCCTCCCACGACGTCGGGTGCTGCGCGAGGACCCGAGCGGACTGCGCGACCCGCTCGGACAGCTGCAGGACCGACCCGGCCGCGAGCATCACCCACTCGTCGTTCGGGTCGAGCTCGAGTGCTCGGTCCATGGCCTCGCGAGCCCGTGGCGCGAGGGCCGCGTCGGTCCACGAGAGGGCGCGGTAGCACTGCGCCGCGTCGGCGAACAGCCGGGCGTCGTGGGGTGCGAGCTCGAGCGCGCGCTCGAGGGCTGCCGCGGACCGGGCGACGTCCGCCGTCGGCCACGCGGCTTCCTCCGCTGCGGACCGCTTCGCGTGCGACCAGCGTGTGTGTGCGAACGCCCACAGCAGGTGCGCGGTCGCCCAGTCCGGCCGGCGCTCGCGCAGTTCCTCGGCCGCGGCCTTCGCCGCCTGGCGCTCGTTCGCGTCGAGCATCGCGTTCACCCGGGCGGACAGTGCGGTGGCGTTGTCGGGGTCGAGCGCGAGGGCGCGCTCGGCGGCGGTGCGACTGGCGGCGTGGTCGTGGCGTGCACGTTCCGCCCGTGCGAGCGTCGCCCACAGCCGGGGGTCGTCCGGTGTGCTCGCGACGGCGGCGGTGAGGACGGCCCGCGCGTCGTCCGGGCGCTTGAAGCCCAGGAGCGCGTCGGCGCGCTCGACCACGACGTCGACCGCGTCGGCCATCAGAGCTGCTTCTCCTCGCGGAGCCACTCGACCATGTCGTCGTACTCGCCGCTGGCGTTGGAGTACTCCGCGACGTTGCGGGCGGTCTGCACCCAGGGGCCGATCGACGGCTTGACCTCCTTGAGGGCGGCGCGCATGTCGTCCATCCGCATCGGCCGCACCGACCCGGTCCGGATCGACTCCGTCATCGCCTTCTCCGCCGCGGTGGTCACGAGGTGCTCCAGGTCGGCGCCGGAGAACCCCTTCGTACGACGGACGAGGTCGCCGAGGTCGATGCCCTCGATCGGCCGTCGGCGGAGGTGGACACGGAGGATTGCCTCGCGGGCGTCGTCGTCCGGCGGACGGACGAGGACCATCCGGTCGAAGCGTCCCGGTCGCTTCAGCGCGGCGTCGACCTCCCACGGGTGGTTCGTGGCCGCGAGGACGTAGACGCCGTCGTTCTGCGAGTCGACCCCGTCCATCTCGACGAGGATCTGGTTGACGACGTTCCGGAACGACGAGAACGTGTTCCCGCTCCGCTTCGCGCCGATCGCGTCCATCTCGTCGAAGAACAGCACGGCCGGCGCGTGCTCGCGGGCCGTGCGGAACACCCGGTGGATGTTCTTCTCGCTCTCGCCGATGAACCGGTCGAGCACGTCGCTGAGCGTGACGGAGACGAAGTGCGCCCCGAGCTCGCCGGCGATCGCGCGGGCGAGGAACGTCTTGCCGCAGCCGGGCGGACCGTACAGCAGCAGGCCGCCGCGGAGCTTCTTGCCGAACGCGGCCGCGATCTCGGGGTGCGCCATCGGCTGCAGGAACGACTCGTCGATCCGCCGCTTCACGACCTCGAGCCCGCCGACGTCGGCGAGCCGGACGGTCTCGCGGCGGAGTTCCGCCACCGGGTCGGCGTCCTCGGCGGTCTCGGCAGCCTCGGCCACGAGCTCCTCGTCGTGCTCGGCCACGACCCGCTCGACGAACGGCGGCTCGGTCGGGTTCGCGATCGACGCCTCGAGCTCGGACCAGTCGATGTCCTCGTGTCGGTCGCTCGGTGCCGGCGTCGGCGGGGCGACCGCCGGCTCCGGCGGCGCCGCTGCCGGCATCGATTCCGGCGGCGCCGCTGCCGCGAGGGCCGCGCGCCGGACGACCGCCGTCGCCGCCTCGTCCTCCGGCGCCTCGCGGAGCACGACGCTCGCCTGCTCGATCGCCTCGCCGTACCGGCCGGCGTCGGCGAGCAGCTCGGCGTAGCGGACCCGGAGGGTCCGGTCGTCGGGGAGCGCCTGGACGGCGGCCTCCAGTGCGGACAGCGGATCGGTCATGCGTTCCCCCTGGTCGTCCCCGTGCTGCGCCCCATCGTACGTGCGTCGACGGGCCCGCCCGCGAGGCGGGGCCGCACCGTCCCTCCAGGCCGCTAAGCTGGACGGGACTTTCCGCAAGACGCAAGGAGCACCGTGTCCGGGCATTCCAAGTGGGCAACGACCAAGCACAAGAAGGCCGTCATCGACCAGCGACGTGCCAAGTCGTTCGCGAAGCTCATCAAGAACATCGAGGTCGCCGCCAAGATGGGCGGTGCCGACCTCTCCGGCAACCCGACCCTCGTCGACGCCGTCCAGAAGGCCAAGAAGACCTCGGTCCCCAACGACAACATCGACCGCGCCATCAAGCGCGGTGCCGGCCTGACCGGTGAGACGATCGAGTACACGACGATCATGTACGAGGGCTACGGACCGAACGGCGTCGCGATGCTCATCGAGTGCCTCACGGACAACAAGAACCGTGCCGCTGCCGAGGTCCGCACCGCGATGTCGCGGAACGGCGGGACCATGGCCGACCCGGGCAGCGTCGCCTACAACTTCTCCCGCAAGGGCGTCATCTCCGTCACCAAGACCGACGGCCTCGACGAGGACACCGTCATGACGGCGGTGCTGGACGCCGGCGTCGAGGACGTCATCGACCAGGGCGGCGGCTTCGAGGTCATCACCGAGGCGACCGACCTCGTCGCGGCCCGCACCGCGCTGCAGGACGCCGGGATCGACTACGACTCCGCCGACGCCGAGTTCGTCCCCGGCCTCAAGGTGCCGGTCGACGCCGACACGGCGCGCAAGGTGTTCCGCCTGATCGACGCGCTCGAGGACAGCGACGACGTGCAGAACGTCTACTCGAACTTCGACATCCCCGCGGACGTCCAGGCCGAGCTCGACGAGGACGAGGACTAGCCCGATGCTGCGCGTGCTCGGGGTCGACCCCGGGCTCACGCGGTGCGGCGTCGGCATCGTCGAGGTCGCATCGAACCGCCGCGCCCGGCTCGTCCACGTGACGGTCGTGCGCACCCCGGCGGACATGGCGCTCGAGCAGCGGCTGCTCCGCATCGCCGACGGCATCGCCGCCGAGATCGACGAGCACCGTCCGGACGCCGTCGCGGTCGAGCGGGTGTTCGCGCAGGCGAACGTCCGGACGGTCATGGGCACGGCGCAGGCCGCCGGCCTCGCCCTGCACGCCGCGGCGGCACGGGGGCTGCCGGTCGGGCTGCACACCCCGTCCGAGGTGAAGGCCGCCGTGACCGGGTACGGCAACGCGGACAAGCGCCAGGTGCAGACGATGATCGCGCGCGTGCTCGGCCTCGACGAGGCCCCCAAGCCCGCCGACGCCGCGGACGCGCTCGCCCTGGCCGTGTGCCACGCCTGGAGGCTCGGGTCACCCGACACGGTCGGCACGCGTGCCACGAACCTCACCCCGGCACAGCGCGCGTGGCGGGACGCACAGGGCGGCACGGTCGACTCGCCGCTGGCACGCGCCGCGGCCGCGGCCGCCGGTCGCTCGCAGCGTGGCTCGTCGGCATCGTCGGTGGCCGGCCGTAGGCTCGGGGCATGATCGCGAGTCTCCGGGGCACCTGCATCGACATCGCCGGCTCCGGCGTGGTGATCGAGGTCGGGGGAGTGGGCTACGCGGTCACGGTGACCCCGGCGCACGCGCTGACGATGCGCCACGGGTCCGAGGTCTTCGTCCGGACCGCGATGATCGTGCGCGAGGACGAGCACCTCCTCTTCGGCTTCGAGTCCACCGACGCGCTCCAGGTGTTCGACCTCCTCCGCAGCGTGTCCGGCGTCGGCCCGAAGTCGGCGATGGGCGTCCTCGCCCACATGGACCCGGCCCAGGTCGCGAACGCCGTCGCGCACGACGACGACGGTGCCTTCCGCAAGGTCTCCGGCATCGGCCCGAAGACCGCCAAGCTCATCATCGTCGCCCTCTCCGGCAAGCTCGCCGCGTTCGAGCAGGCCCCCGTCGTGGCGGCCCGCGGCGGCACCGCGCACCCGGCCGCGACCGACGTCGTCGCCGCCCTCGTCGGCCTCGGCTGGCGCGAGGACGCGGCGCAGCGTGCGGTCGACGAGACCATCGCGTCCGAGCCGGGCGTCGCCTCGATGGGCACCCAGGCACTGCTCCGCGCCGCCCTCGGGGCGCTCCGCCCCGCCGGTGCCGGCCGGTGAGCGGGATCACCGCCGCGGGCGCCGAGTCACAAGAGGAACTCGCGTTCGAGGGGGCCCTCCGCCCGAAGTCCCTCGACGAGTTCGTCGGGCAGCGGAAGGTCCGGGGGCAGCTCGACCTGCTCCTCAAGGCGGCGGCACTGCAGGACCGGACGCCCGACCACATCCTGATGGCCGGCCCTCCCGGACTCGGCAAGACGACCCTCGCGATGATCGTCGCGCACGAGTCCGGTCGCCCCCTGCGGATGTCGAGCGGCCCGGCGATCCAGCACGCCGGTGACCTCGCCGCGGTGCTGTCGTCACTCGTCCCCGGCGAGGTCCTGTTCATCGACGAGATCCACCGGATGGCCCGCTCGGCAGAGGAGATGCTCTACCTCGCGATGGAGGACTTCCGCATCGACGTGATGGTCGGCAAGGGGGCCGGGGCCACGAGCATCCCGCTCGACCTCGCGCCGTTCACCCTCGTCGGCGCCACCACGCGTGCCGGCCTCCTGCCGAACCCGCTGCGCGACCGCTTCGGGTTCACCGCCCACCTCGAGTTCTACGAGAAGGACGAGCTCGAGCAGGTCCTCATCCGGGCGGCGCACCTGCTCGAACTCGACATCGACCGGTCCGCCCTGCGCGAGATCGCCGGGCGCTCCCGGGGCACACCGCGCATCGCGAACCGCCTGCTCCGACGAGTCCGCGACTACGCCCTCGTGCACCGCACCACCGACGGTATGGCCGCCGTGCAGGGCGCCCTCGACCTCTACGACGTCGACGAACTCGGACTCGACCGCCTCGACCGCGCCGTGGTCGAGACGATGCTGACGCGCTTCGACGGCGGTCCCGTCGGCCTGAACACCCTCGCGGTGTCCGTCGGGGAAGAGTCCGAGACCATCGAGTCGGTCGTCGAACCGTTCCTCGTCCGGGTCGGCCTCGTCACCCGCAGCCCCCGCGGCCGGATCGCCACCCCGCGGGCCTGGCGGCACTTCGACATGACACCCGGGCAGACCGGCCTCGCACAGCCCGGCCTGTTCGACGACGACGCCGACTGACGTCCCCGTCCGCGGTCTCGGTGACATGCCACGCACAGACGTGTGCCCTAGACTGCTACGGCCCGAAACCGAGCAACCAGAGAAGGCAACGCATCATGGGTCAAGAAGTCATCCTCATCGTCATCGTCGTGGCGTTCGCTGCCTTCATGTTCTACAACAGCCGGAAGCGCAAGAAGCAGCAGGGCGAGCTCGCCACCAAGATGGTGCCGGGCGCGAAGGTCATGCTGTCCTTCGGTCTGTACGGCACGCTCCTGTCGGTCGACGACGAGAAGGTCACGGCCGACGTCGAGATCGCACCCGGAACGGTCGTCACCGTCCACCGCCAGACCCTGTCGCGTGTCGTCGACGACACCGCGTCGGACATCACCACCACGGCCACGCCCGAGGACGAGCCGGCAGCACCGAAGCCCGTCGCCGAGCTCAACGGGGAGCCGATCTACGGCGAGCGTGTCGAGTCCACGGACGCCGACACCGACGCTGCGAAGCGCAAGACCGAAGACTGACTCCTCGGCCGCCGGGTCCACCGACCCGGCGGCGACACCTGCCGCCGGTCAACCGCCGTCGGTCCTGACAGAAAGACGAGACGACCGGTGGCACGATCGACACCCGTCAAGAAGGCGATCCGCTCGCTGACCTGGTTGGTGATCCTCATGGCGGTCCTCGCGGGGTTGAACACCGCCGCGTCGGTCCTCGCCGGGAACACCAAGGACGACAGCGGCAAGTGGTTCGAAGGGGCCAGCTGGGTCCCGGAACTCGCCCTCGACCTCCAGGGCGGCACGCAGCTGACGCTCGCGGCGCAGAACACCGAGGGCGGCTCGGTGACGAGCCAGCAGCTCAACCAGGCCGTGAACATCATCCGGCAGCGCATCAACGCCACCGGTGTCTCGGAATCGCAGATCAACACCCAGGGGACGAACAACATCGTCGTCTCCATCCCGGGCAAGCCGGACAAGGCGACGATCGACCGCATCGAGGCGGCCGCGAAGCTCACGTTCCGCCCGGTCCTCTACACCGAGGCGGCGACCAACACCGCGGTGGGCGGCAGCAACGGTTCGTCCGCGTCGCCGACGCCGTACACGCCCCCGGCCTCGCTGGCGGCGACCCCGAGCACGAAGCCGACGAACGGCAGCGACCTGTCCCAGGTCACGCCGGCGCTGCAGGACCTGTACACGAACTACAACTGCAACGCTCCGGACGACGTCACGACGGCGCCGGACGACGAGCCCCTCGTCACCTGTGACCAGGACGGTACCGCGAAGTACATCCTCGGCCCGGTCGAGGTGTCCGGCTCGGGCATCAGCAACGCCACCTCGGGCCTCGCAACCGACTCGCAGGGCACGTCGACCGGCCAGTGGGCCGTCAACCTGACGTTCAAGGGCAAGAGCTCGGACGACTTCCGTGACGTTACCAGCCGGCTCGTGAAGCTGCAGCCGCCGCAGAACCAGTTCGCGATCGTCCTCGACGGCTCCGTCATCACGGCGCCGGCGTCGAACGCGGCCATCACGAACGGCAAGGCGCAGATCACCGGCTCGTTCACGGCCGACTCCGCGAAGACCCTCGCCGACCAGTTGAAGTACGGCGCGCTGCCGATCAACTTCCAGGTCCAGTCGAACGAGAACATCTCCGCGACCCTCGGTACCGCGCAGCTCGTCGGTGGCCTCGTGGCGGGTCTGATCGGTCTGATCCTGGTCATCATCTACTCGGTCATCCAGTACCGGGCGCTCGCGTTCGTCACGGTCCTCTCGCTCGGTGTGGCCGCGGCGCTGACGTACCTCGTGATCGCGATCATGTCCTGGCGCGTCGACTACCGCCTGTCGTTGGCGGGTGTGGCGGGTCTGATCGTCGCGATCGGCATCACGGCGGACTCGTTCATCGTGTACTTCGAGCGCATCAGGGACGAACTCCGTGACGGCCGAGGCCTCGAGAGCGCCGTCGAGGCCGGCTGGAAGCGTGCACTGCGCACGATCCTGGCGTCCGACTCGATCAACTTCCTCGCCGCCGTGGTGCTCTACATCCTCGCGGTGAGCGACGTGAAGGGCTTCGCGTTCACGCTGCTCCTCACCACCCTGATCGACGTCGTCGTGGTCGTGATGTTCACGCACCCGATGATGCAGCTCATCGCCCGCAGCCGCTTCTTCGGCGAGGGACACCGGTTCAGCGGGCTCGATCCCGCGGCCCTCGGTGCCGTCTACCGCGGTCGCGCGCAGTTCCGCGCGCCGGTCGTCGACGGCAGGCGTCAGCGCAGCGCCGGTGAGGCGCAGCGTCGACAGACGATCGCAGAGCGGAAGGCCGCGCAGGCCTCCGGCGAGAACGGCACGACGCCGGACGGGAAGGACGACTGATGGCCAGCTTCAGCCAGTTCGGCAGCGACCTCTACACGGGGAAGCGCTCGTACGACATCGTCGGCCGCCGCAAGACCTGGTACGTCATCGCGATCATCGCGATCGTGGTCTCGCTGGCGGTCCCGTGGCTGCGTGGCGGGTACCAGCTCGGCATCGAGTTCACCGGCGGGTCCGAGTTCACGCTCTCCGACGTGAAGACGCTCGACCAGAACCTCGCCACCGACACCGTCGAGTCGATCGTCCCCGACGGCGTCCCGCGTGTCTCGCAGCTCGGGACGCACGGCATCCGCGTGCAGACCGGCCAGCTCACCGACCGTGAGACCTCCGAGGTCCAGGACGCCCTGGCGAAGGCCTACGACGTCCCGGACAGCCAGGTCGCCGCGACCTTCATCGGTGCGACCTGGGGTGCCGACGTGCTCAACCAGGCGATCCGCGGCCTCGTGATCTTCCTCGCCCTCGCGGCGGTGTTCATGGCGCTGTACTTCCGCACGTGGAAGATGTCGGTGTCCGCGATGGTGGCGCTCCTCCACGACCTCCTCATCACGGCGGGCGTGTACGGCATCGTCGGGCTCGAGGTCACGCCCGCGGCGGTGATCGGCTTCCTGACCATCCTCGGCTACTCGCTGTACGACACCGTCGTGGTGTTCGACAAGGTCCGCGAGAACACGAGCCAGGAGTCCCACCGCACCTTCGTGCAGTCGGTGAACCTCGCGGTCAACCAGACGCTCGTGCGGTCGATCAACACCTCGGTCGTCGCTCTGCTGCCGGTCGGCGCGATCCTCTTCATCGGGTCGTACATCCTCGGCGCCGGAACGCTCCGCGACATCTCGCTCGCGCTGTTCATCGGCATCATCGTCGGCACCTACTCGACGATCTTCATCGCGTCGCCGATGTACGCCCACCTGCGTGAGAACGAGCCGAAGATCAAGCAGGCCGACGCCAAGAAGCAGGCCGCTGCCGCCAAGCGTCAGCGCGAGGTCGACGCGACGGCGGGCGTCTGATGCCGGCGGACATCGTCGACATCGACGTCGCCGAGGCCCGTCGGCGGATCGACGCCGGTGCGCGCCTGTTCGACGTGCGCGAGCAGGGGGAGTGGGACGAAGTCCACGCGCCCGAGGCGACCCTCGTGCCGATGTCCGAGTTGGTCGCCCGGTGGAAGGAGATCGACGGGGGCGACGAGCCCGCGATCATCGTCTGCCACTCCGGCGGACGCTCCGCTCGGGTCGTGGCGGCACTCGAGCAGTCCGGGGTCCCGGCGGTGAACCTCGTCGGCGGCATGGTCGCGTGGGAGCAGTCGGGCGCCCCCGTGGTGCGCGACGCCCAGGGCGAACCGCGTCACGAGCACTGACCGGACACGCGTAGTCTTGTCGGATCGAGCTCGGACGGGCATCCCGGGAGGCGCCGCATGACGGACACGCGTGAGTCCACGCCGCAGGACGCCTCTGCGCCGCGGGCAGGGCAGGACACCGGCTCCGCGAGCCGCCCCGGCTCCGCACCCCGGCCGACGAGTCCGCTCGGGCCGAACACGACCGGCAACCTCGGTTCGCTCCGATCGCTGCTGCCGCGGCTGTTCTCGCGCGCCCAGCCCGCCGGTGCCGTCGACACCCTGATCCGCACCGTCCGGTCGCACCACCCCAAGGCCGACGTGACGCTCATCGAGCGCGCCTACTCGGTCGCGGAACGCGCGCACGACGGGCAGAAGCGCAAGTCGGGCGAGCCGTACATCACGCACCCGGTCGCGGTGGCGCAGATCCTCGCCGACCTCGGGATCGGGCCGATCACCATCGCCGCGGCGCTCCTGCACGACACCGTCGAGGACACCGACTACCAGCTCGACCAGCTGCGCGAGGACTTCGGCGACGAGATCGCCATGCTCGTCGACGGCGTCACGAAGCTCGACAAGGTCAAGTACGGCGACAGCGCTCAGGCCGAGACCGTCCGCAAGATGGTCATCGCGATGTCGAAGGACATCCGCGTCCTGGTCATCAAGCTCGCCGACCGGCTGCACAACGCCCGCACGTGGGGCTTCGTCGAGTCGACCTCCGCCACGCGCAAGGCGAAGGAGACCCTCGAGATCTACGCGCCGCTCGCGCACCGGCTCGGCATCCAGATGATCAAGCTGGAGCTCGAGGACCTCTCGTTCGCGGTGCTCCACCCCAAGCTGTACGTCGAGATCGACAGCCTGGTGAAGGAACGCCAGCCGAAGCGCGAGCAGTTCGTCCAGAACGTCATCGGCACGCTCAAGAAGGACCTCAAGGCCGCCAAGGTCCGCGGCGAGGTCATGGGCCGGCCGAAGCAGTACTACTCGATCTACCAGAAGATGATCGTCCGCGGGCGCGAGTTCGACGAGATCTACGACCTGGTCGGCATCCGCGTCCTCGTCCCGACCGTGCGCGACTGCTACGCGATGCTCGGTTCCGTGCACGCGCGGTGGACGCCGCTGCCGGGTCGGTTCAAGGACTACATCGCGACGCCGAAGTTCAACCTGTACCAGTCGCTGCACACCACCGTCCTGGGGCCGCAGGGCCGTGCCGTCGAGATCCAGATCCGCACGCACGAGATGCACCAGCGGGCCGAGTTCGGTGTCGCCGCCCACTGGAAGTACAAGCAGCGCGCGGCCGGCCGTGACGTCGACTCCTCGTCGGCGACCGACCAGGACATGGCCTGGCTGGCGCACATCACCGACTGGCAGGCCGAGACGAGCGATCCGGGGGAGTTCCTCGACTCGCTCCGGTACGAGATCGGTGCGAAGGAGACCTACGTCTTCACGCCCCAGGGCAAGGTCATCGGGCTGCCGTCCGGTGCGACCCCCGTCGACTTCGCGTACGCCGTGCACACCGAGATCGGCCACCGCACGATGGGCGCCAAGGTCAACGGGCGTCTCGTGCCCCTCGAGAGCGCCCTGTCGAGCGGCGACGTCGTCGAGATCTTCACGTCGAAGAACCCCGACTCCGGCCCCAGCCAGGACTGGCTGACCTTCGTCCGGAGCCCTCGCGCCCGGAACAAGATCAAGCAGTGGTTCACCAAGGAGCGCCGCGAAGAGGCGATCGAGCAGGGCCGCGACGCGATCGCGCGGGCGATGCGGAAGCAGAACCTGCCGCTCCAGCGCATCATGAGCCAGGACTCGATCTCCGAGGTCGCGTCGTCGATGCGCTACGACGACATCTCGGCGCTGTACGCGGCCGTCGGCGAGGGGCACGTCTCCACGCAGTCGGTGATCGAGAAGGTCCTCGGGAACGTCCAGACCGAGACCGAGACGGAAGAGCCGGAGCTCAGCTTCCCCCGCCAGGTCACGAGCCGGCAGCTGCGCAACAGCGACAGCGGCGTCCTCGTGCGTGGCGCGCCGGACATCCTCGTCAAGCTCGCGAAGTGCTGCACGCCGGTCCCGGGCGACCAGATCGTCGGGTTCATCACCCGCGGCCAGGGCGTCTCGGTGCACCAGGCCTCGTGCACGAACGTCAAGTCGCTGATGAACGAGCCCGACCGGATGATCGAGGTCGAGTGGGCGCCGTCCTCGAAGTCGGTGTTCCTCGTGCAGATCCAGATCGAGGCGCTCGATCGGTCGGGGCTCCTCAGCGACGTGACCCGGGTGCTGACGGACCACCACGTGAACATCCTGTCCGCGACGGTCTCGACGTCGTCCGACCGGCTCGCGCTGAGCCGCTTCGTGTTCGAGATGGGCGACACGACCCACCTCGACCGTGTGCTCAACGCCGTGCGACGGATCGACGCGGTCTACGACGTCTACCGCGTCAGCGCGGGCTGACCGGACTCCAGGACCGCCCGCAACCGCCGCTCCGCCTGCCGGGCCATCGGGATCGTCCCGAGGGTCGCGAGGGACCCGCCGACCGCATCGACCGACACCGCACCGATCGCCAGGAGCCCGACCACCGCCGCGGCGTCCGACGGGTCGAACCCACCGGGCCGGTCCCCGGGGCTGCGCAGCAGGTCCACGACCGTGCGCAGCGGTGTGGTGACGCGGAGGCCACCGAGGACGACGACGTCCTCGTCCGTGATCACGACCTCGCGGACGCGCAGCGCGCCGTCGACGTGCACGCGGACCCGGAGCGGGACACAGGCCTCGAGCGGGGCCGGTGCACGCGAGACGGCACCCCAGACCCACGCGGCCGTCCGGGTGCTCGCGATGAGGCGCGCGTCACGGAGGGCCCACGCCGCGGCTGCCGCCCGGAGTGACGGGGTCTGCGGTTCGGCGGGGGAGGCCCAGCACGCCCCGACGGCCACGAGCTCGCCGGCGAGGACCGCTGCGCGCAGCTCGGCCTCGGGCCAGTCGTCACTCGTCAGCAGCCGGGTTCGGGACACCCGGACATCCTGCCCGACGCGCACGGCGCGTCGACGCGCCCTGTGGAGAGCGACGGACGTGCGTCCGTGACGTGACCACCTGTGGGCCGGGAGGCGCGGGTCGGCCCCGCACCGCGCCTCCCGTCCGTCAGCACGTGCCGTCGAGAGCCGACGTCGTCAGCGCAGCACGTCGGCCCGGTGCACGAGCGCCGCGGCGCCGATGAGCGGACCGTCCTGCGACAGCCCCGTCGGGACGATCCGCACCTTGGTCACGAAGCCGAACTCGACGCGCTCCGCCACCGCCTCGCGCGCGTACTCGAAGAGGTCGGGCGTGACGTGCGAGAACCCGCCGCCGATGGCCACGACCTCGAGGTCGACGAGGCTCGTGGCCGCCGCGATGGCCTGCCCGAGGGCGCGACCGCTGCGCTTGACGGCCGCGACCGCGATCTCGTCGCCCGCCGCGTAGGCCGCCGAGAGCTCCTCGCCGGTGCTGCCCGTGAACCCCTGCCGCTGCGCCCACGCGACGGTCTTCGGGCCGCTGGCGATCGCCTCGAGGCAGCCGGTGCCGCCACACGCGCAGTGGTCGTCGAAGCCGCCGCACTCGACGTGGCCGATGTGCCCGGCGTTGCCCGTCGGGCCGCTGACGGTCCGGCCGTGCAGGATCAGGCCGCCGCCGACGCCGGTCGACACGATCATGCCCATCACGTGGTCGGAGCCCTGCGCCGCGCCGACCCAGTGCTCGGCGAGCGTGATCGCCAGGCCGTCCATGCGGAGCGTCACCGGGACACCGGCGGGGACGTGTGCGGCGACGCGGTCCCGGAGCGGGTACCCGCGCCAGACCGGCATGTTGAGCGGGGAGACGAGTCCGTGCTCCTCGTCGACCGGACCTGCCGAGCCGATGCCGACACCGACGAGCGAGGCGTCCGTCGGCAGCGCGGCGAGGGCGGCCGTCACGACCTCGTCGACCGCGGCCTGCAGCTCGTCGGACGTCCGGCCGGGGCCGGTTGGGCTGCGGAACCGCGTGGCGGGGAGGACGACGCCGGCGTCGGTGACGAGGGCCGCCTCGACCTTCGTCCCGCCGAGGTCGACGGCGAGGGCGAGCGGGGTGGACTGGGTGGTGGACATGCGCGCTCCGATGCGGCGGTCTGGAGGCGCGGTGCCGGTCCCGCACGCGTCGTCGCGTCCGGTGGGCGCCGGCCCCTGGTGGTGGGTCGGGTGGTGCTGGAGGTCGCGGGGGCTCGCGCCCCGGACCGTCAGTAGGACGTGGTGTCGTCGCCGACGGCCGACGCGGTGCCGGTCTCGGCGCGGTGCGCGACCTCGTCGAGGATGCGTGCCGAGGCGCTCGTGCCGATGCGGTCCGCACCGGCCTCGACCATCTCGAGCAGCGTGTCGAGCCCGCGGACGCCGCCGGAGGCCTTCACACCGGTGTCGGGGCCGACCGTGGCGCGCATGAGGGCGATGTGCTCCGCGGTGGCGCCACCGCCGGCGAACCCGGTGGAGGTCTTCACGAAGGCGGCACCGGCGGACCGTGCGGCGCGCGACGCGGCGACGATCTCGTCGTCGGTGAGGAAGGCGGTCTCGAGGATGACCTTGACGACGGTGCTGCCCGCGGCGTCGACCACGGCGCGGACGTCGGCCTCGACGCGCTCCCAGTCGCCGGACTTCGCGGCGCCGATGTTCTGCACCATGTCGAGCTCGAACGCACCGTCGGCGAGGGCCTGCAGCGACTCGGCGACCTTGGCCGCGGTGGACGTGGTGCCGTGCGGGAAGCCGATGACCGTGCCGACGCCGACCCCGGTGCCGGTCAGGCGCTCGACGGCGTGCGCGACGTCGCTCGGGCGGACGCACACGCTGAACACGCGGTACGCGGCGGCCTCGTCGAGCTGGGCGTCGACGTCCGAACGCGTGAGTTCGGGCTTGAGGATCGCGTGGTCGATGAGACCACGGACGGCATCGGCGGTGACGGAGAACGCTGCTTTGTCCACCCGGCAAGCCTACCCGGAGCCGAGCCGCGTACCGTGCCCCGCATGCGCGTCCTCGTCACCGGGGCCACCGGCTACATCGGCGGTCGTCTCGTCCCACGTCTCCTCGAAGCCGGTCACACCGTCCGCGTCTTCGTCCGCACGCCCCGGAAGCTGCAGGACGTCCCCTGGCACGACGACGTCGAGATCACCGCCGGCGACCTGCAGGACGCCGACGCCGTGCGCCGGGCCGTCGCCGACATCGAGGCCGTCTACTACCTCGCCCACGCGATGGGCGCGGACGGCGACTTCGAGCGGGCCGAGCGGGACGCCGCCGAGACCATGGCGCGCGAGGCCTCGGCCGCCGGCGTGCGCCGGTTCGTGTACCTCGGCGGCCTGCACCCCGACGGCGAGCTCTCGAAGCACCTCCGCAGCCGCAAGGAGGTCGGGGACGTCCTGCTCCACTCCGGCGTCCCGACGATCGCGTACCAGGCCGGCGTGGTGATCGGGTCCGGGAGCACCTCGTTCGAGATGATCCGCCACGTCACGGACGTCCTGCCGTGGATGCCGGCGCCGCGGTGGGTCCGGAACCGCATCCAGCCGATCGCTGTCCGTGACGTCCTCTACTACCTCGTCAAGGCGCTCGACATCCCCGCCGACGTGAACCGCACGTTCGACATCGGCGGCCCGGACGTCCTCCGCTACGGGCAGATGCTCAACGGGTACGCCGTGGAGGCGAAGCTCCCGCAGCGCCCGATCTCGCCCCTGCCCGTCCTCACCCCGGGGCTCGCGGCGCACTGGTTCAACATCGTGACGCCGATCCCGCGGAAGCTCGCCAAGCCGATCATCGAGTCGCTCCAGTTCGAGTGCGTCCAGCGCGAGCACGACATCGACGACGTGGTGCCGCGGCCGGAGGGCGGGCTGACCGGGTACCGCCGTGCGGTCCGTCTCGCCCTGAGCCGCATGCGCACCGGCGAGGTCGAGACCAGCTGGCGGAACGCGACGCTCGCGGCCACCCCCGCGGACCCGCTGCCGAGCGACCCGGACTGGGCCGGCCACACCGTCTACGTCGACGACCGCAAGCGCCACTCGGCGGCCTCGGCGGACGACGTCTGGCGGGTCGTCGAGTCGATCGGCGGCGAGAACGGCTGGTACTCCTTCCCGCTCGCATGGGTGGCCCGCGGGTGGATGGACAAGCTCGCCGGGGGAGTCGGCCTGAACCGCGGTCGCCGCGACCAGAAGCGCCTCGAACAGGGCGACGCCCTCGACTGGTGGCGCGTGGAGCGGCTCGAACGCGGGCGCTACCTGCGACTGCGCGCCGAGTTCAAGTCCCCGGGCCGTGCCTGGCTCGAGATGACCGTGACCCCCGCGGACGACGGCGGCAGCGACTACCGGCAGCGGGCGATCTACTTCCCCCAGGGGCTCGCCGGCCGCCTGTACTGGTACTCGATCCTGCCGTTCCACGGCGTGATCTTCCCCGGGATGGTCGAGCGCATCACGGCGGCCGCCGAGCGGGAGTCCGAGCACACCGAGTCGACGGGGCGGAACTGGACCCAGCAGAATGGGAACCCGGAACCCGCACACGAGGAGGCAGCATGACCGAGGAACGCACGAGCGTCCTGTTCCTGGGCGACAGCATCACCGAGCAGGGGTCGTGGGACGCCTGGCTGCCGGACGAGCGGACCGTCAACCAGGGCATCGGCGGTGACACAAGCGACGGGGTCCTCGCACGGCTGGACGCCGTCGTGGCCGAGCAGCCCGAGGTCATCGTCCTGCTCATCGGCACGAACGACTTCGGCAACCACCGCAAGAGCGTCGAGCACGTCGTCCGCGGGGTCGAGTCCGTGCTCGTGACCCTCCGCCGCGAGCTCCCGGGCGTCCGGCTGCTCCTCGTGTCGATCCTGCCGCGGCAGGCGGAGTACACGGCGAAGATCGAGGAGGCGAACCGGCACCTCCGCCAGTTCGTCGCCACCTGCCACGCCCAGTACCTCGACGCGTGGCCGGCCCTCGCCGACGGCGACCACCTCGACGACCGGTTCACCGACGACGGCCTGCACCTCACCGAGGACGGCTACCGGGCCTACGTCGCCGAGCTCGTGCCCGCGCTCGAACGGGTGCGCGAGCTCCCGCCGATGTCCCGGTCCATCCAGGCGATCGACCTCGACGGGGCCACCGCCTGATGGCAGGACGGAAGGGCCGACCACCGGCCGGATCGTCGCTGCACGGCGTGCCGGTGGGCGGGGCGGAGCCGACGCGGTCGGGCTTGGCGTCTGGCCGAGGGGCAGGGCGCGAGTTGCCGCCGTTCACCCGGCCCGCCCTCGCCCCGTCGCTGATCGCGGCGATCGTGCTCCTCGCCTGCGTCGCGATCGTCGACTCGTCCGGCTTCGTGTTCGCCCGCTGGGGTGTCACCGTGCTCAGCCTCATCGTCCTCGTCTTCGCCGTGCGCGGGCGGACGTGGTGGGCGGCGCTCCTGATGGCCGCGATCGCCGTCTGCTGGAACCCGCTCGCGGTCGTGCCGATCCCCGGTGAGCTGTGGGCGGCACTGCAGCTCGTCGCCGCCGCGCTGTTCATCGTCGTCGGCATCGTCGTGAAGGTGCCGCGCGAGGCGGAGGCGAGCAGCGCCTCCAGGCCCTAGGCCGGGCGACCGACGAGCGGACCGAGCGTCCGCGCGGACGGTAGGATGAGTCGCCGGGCAAACGGGTCCGGCGCACTGATCCGAAGGGTGTGGATGAGCAACGAGACCGAGCCGGTGACCGAGAGTCCTCTGCTGAACCCTCGACCGTCCTCCGGCGGTCTCGAACGTCCCGACGTCGTCGTGCGGAAGGGACGCCTGACGCTCGTCAACGGGCACCTGACGCCGCAGCAGTCGATGATCGAGGACCTCCTGTTCCTCGACGACGCCCTCACCGCCGGTGACGTCGACCACCTGCTCATCCGCGGCAACGACCAGCGGCCGGTGATCGCCCTCGACGAGCGCGACCGGCAGCGGGCGGAGAGCGCCGTGATGGCCGCCGCCGCGAACGAGCCCTTCTACGCGAAGCCACCGGGGAAGCCCGCGGTGCTCGTCATCGACGACGGCCTCGGCTCCGTCGACGAGCCCGTCCTGCGCGTGTTCCGGCCGCGCCTTGAGCCGCTCGGACGCCTGCGCTACGGCGCCGAGACGAGCGTGCAGCTCGAGTTCTGGCGGGTCACCGACACCGAGGTCCTCGCGCCCGTCGAGAACGCCCTGATGCGCCGCAGCCTGCCCGTCGACGAGTTCGTGCTCGTCGACATCGAGCGGTACGGCCGAACCTGGCGCACGGTCGAGCACATGTTCGACGACCACGTGTCGGACATCCGGTTCCCGATCGACATCGTGTTCTCGTGGGTCGACGGCAACGCCATCGAGTACCAGCGGGCACGACAGGCAGCGCAGTCCGGTGCGGTCCTGGGCGAGGGCGACGACGCCCCCGCCCGCTTCCGCCAGATCGACGAGCTGAAGTACGCGCTCCGGTCGGTG
Source organism: Curtobacterium sp. 320 (assembly GCF_031455235.1). Classification (NCBI taxonomy): domain Bacteria; kingdom Bacillati; phylum Actinomycetota; class Actinomycetes; order Micrococcales; family Microbacteriaceae; genus Curtobacterium; species Curtobacterium sp. 320. Next base: position 53,479 of record NZ_JAVDSI010000016.1, read on the forward strand.
CACACGTTCGCGCCGTGGATCCGGCAGATCTACATCGCCACGGACTCCCCGGCGCCCGCCTGGCTCGCCGACCACCCCAAGGTGCGCATCGTCCGCTCCGAGGAGTTCTTCGCCGACCCCTCCGTCCTGCCGACGCACAACTCGCAGGCCGTCGAGTCGCAGCTGCACCACATCCCGGGCATCAGCGAGCACTTCATCTACTCGAACGACGACATGTTCTTCGGCCGCCTGGTCGACCCCTCGGTGTTCTTCAGCCCGGGCTCGGTGACAAAGTTCATCCTCGCGACGACGCGGATCGGCCTCGGGTCGAACAACCCGGCACGCAGCGGGTTCGAGAACTCCGCCCGGGTCAACCGCCGACTCCTGCAGCAGCGCTTCGGTGCGGTGACGACCCGGCACCTCGAGCACGCGCCGACCCCGCTGCGCGCCTCGATCATGACCGAGATGGAACACGAGTTCGCCGACGAGTTCGCGGCTACCGCGGCCTCACGGTTCCGTGCTGCCGAGAACATCTCGGTGACGAACTCGCTGTACCACTACTACTCGCTGCTGACGGGCCGGGCGATCGTGCAGGAGAACGCCGAGGTGCGGTACATCGACACGACGATGCAGTCCGGTCTGCGGGCGCTCGGCGACCTGCTCAAGAAGCGGAACGCGGACTTCTTCTGCCTGAACGACGGGAGCTTCCCCGAGGTCAGCGACGAGGAGCGGACGCAGCGGGTGACGGACTTCCTCGAGAAGTACTTCCCGTTCCCGGCGCCGTGGGAGCGCCCCGCGGGCTGAGGCCGGGCGCGCGGGCGGGTCTTTTCGTCGTTTGCGCAGCTTGTTGCGCGTGCAATGAGCGACGAGGCCGTTGTCGTACGACGTCGGCGATGTCGTTCCTTGTGCGCGCGGGCAGGTGCGTGTGCAAGGAGCGACAAGACGGCTGTCGAACGACGACCACGGTGTCGCACCATGCACATGCAACTGATGCGCGTGCAACCACCGACAAGACCGCTGTCGAACGACGACCACGATGTCGCACCATGCACACGCAACCATCGGGGACCGCGGGCGCACCACCGAGCCGACCCGCGCCTCCTGGCCCCGCCCGGTGCGTGCCGCGCGCTCGGGCTCAGCGGTGGACGGGGGAGACCGGCACGGAGTCGAGCGTGAACACCGGGATGCTCGACGTCACCGGCGCGGGCTCCGCCGCCGCCGGGATCGTCACGCCCGCCGCTGCGAGCCGAGCCTCGGTCTGGGCCGACGACACCGGCTCGCCGACCGTGGCGTAGTGCCCGATCGGCACGACCGAGTGCACCACGTTGTGGCCGTAGACGTGCACGAGGTTGAACGACTGTGCGCCGTCCTGTCCTCGGGTACCGCCCTGGTACTCGGTGAGGTCCTGGGTGTAGCACGTGGCGCTCGCGACCGACACGGGGATGCCCGCGAAGACGGCGCTCGTCGAGTAGTGCAGGTGGCCGGCGATGATGGCGATGACGTCGCTGCCCTCGACGACCTCGGCCAGGGCGTCCTGGTCGCGGAGCTCGACGAGGACGGCGAGGTCCTGCACGCTCGGCACCGGCGGGTGGTGCATCGCCAGGATGGTGCCGTGCGGCGCCTGCTCCGACAGGACCTCGGCCAGCCAGTCGAGCTGCTCGGGGGAGACCTCGCCGTGGTGGGCGCCGGGCACGCTCGTGTCGAGGGTGATCACCCGGAGGCCGTTCACGTCGTAGACGAAGTCGACCGGACGATCGGTCGGCTGGAGCCCGAACAGCTCCTGCCGGAAGGCGCCGCGCTCGTCGTGGTTGCCCATCGCCCAGATGACCTGTGCGCCGATCCGCCGCGCGGCCGGCTCGACGATGTCGCGGATGCGGGCGTACGCGCCGGGTTCGCCCTTGTCGGCGACGTCGCCCGTGACGACGATGGCCTCGGGACGCGTCCCCGACGACTCGATGTCGACGATGATCTGGCCGAGCCGCGCAGCTGAGTCGACGTCACCGTAGAGGTCGCCGTCACCCGCCACGAGATGGGTGTCGCTGAGGTGGAGCAGGAAGTGGTTCGGCCTGGGGTGTTCGGCCGTCCGGCTGTCCATCGGGGTCTCATTCCGTTGGTCGGGTGCGTGGTGCAACACAGTGCCACACCGTCCTGGACGAGTCCAGCACGTGTCGGTGAATCGAACGTGAACGCGGCACGGCGCGTTCCCGCACGCACGACGAAACCCCCGCCACCGAGGTGACGGGGGTTCCGGTGCGCGGGGTGCCTAGTGCTTCGACTCGACCGCGGGCGCTTCGTGTCCGGCTTCGAGGTCCGGGCCGTGGTGCGCGGCGTGCGCAGCCTCGAGCTCGGCCTTGGACACCGGGGTGATCCGGTCCTCGAAGAAGAAGCGCGACATGCTGGCGCGGGCCTTCTGCAGGCTCGAGATCTTGCCTCGGGCGTTCGGACGGATCATGAGCGGCTTGTACTCGTTGAACTGCAGGAGCTTCCAACGCTCGTACTCGTCGAGCTGCTCGTGCACCTCGATGTACTCGCCGTGGGGGAGTCGCACGATGCGGCCGGACTCGTACCCGTGCAGGACGATCTCGCGGTCCTTCTTCTGCAGGGCGAGGCACACGCGCTTCGTGATCCAGAAGGCGACGAACGGGCCGAGGACCGTCGTGGCCTGGATCACGTGGATGACGTGGTCGATCGACACGTAGAAGTGGGTCGCGATGATGTCCGACGACGCGGCGGCCCAGAGGCTCGCGTAGAGCGTGATGCCGGCGGCACCGAACGCCGTGCGGGTCGGGGCGTTGCGCGGACGGTCGAGGATGTGGTGCTCACGCTTGTCGCCGGTGACCCAACCCTCGATGAAGGGGTAGATGAAGATGGCGAGGATGAGGAACACCAGCACCGCGATCGGCACGAGGATGTTGAACGACACCGTGTAGCCGAACCACACGACCTCCCAGTGCGGCGGCACCAGACGGAGCGCACCGTCGGCGAAGCCGATGTACCAGTCGGGCTGGGTACCGGCGGACACCGGGGAGGGGTCGTACGGGCCGTAGTTCCAGATCGGGTTGATCGTGAACAGCGACGCGATGAGGGCGAGGATGCCCGCGACGATGAAGAAGAACCCACCGGCCTTCGCCGCGAACGCCGGGAGGATCGGCACGCCGACGACGTTCTCGTTCGTCTTGCCGGGGCCGGCGAACTGCGTGTGCTTGTTGATGACGACCAGCACGAGGTGGACGCCGAGCACCGCGACGAGGATCGCCGGGAGCAGCAGGATGTGCAGCGTGTAGAGGCGGCCGACGATGTCGGTGCCCGGGAACTCGCCACCGAAGAGCAGGTAGGCGATCCAGACGCCGATGACCGGCACACCCTCGATCATGCCGACGATGATGCGCAGACCGTTGCCGGAGAGCAGGTCGTCGGGGAGCGAGTAGCCCGTGAAGCCCTCGGCCATGGCCAGGACCCACAGGATGAAGCCGAACACCCAGTTGAGCTCACGCGGCTTGCGGAAGGCACCGGTGAAGAACACGCGGGCCATGTGCAGCATGATCGAGGCCACGAACAGCAGGGCCGCCCAGTGGTGGATCTGCCGGACGAAGAGCCCGCCGCGGATGTCGAACGAGATGTTGAGCGTCGACTGCAGTGCGGTCGACATCTCGATGCCCTTCAGCGGGACGTACGAGCCGTGGTAGACCACCTCGGCCATGGACGCCTGGAAGAAGAACGTGAGGAAGGTGCCGGACAGCAGGACGACGACGAAGCTGTACAGCGCCACCTCGCCGAGCATGAAGCTCCAGTGGTCGGGGAAGATCTTGCGCCCGACCTCCTTCACGAGGCCCGAGATGCTCGTGCGCTCGTCGATGTAGTTGGCGACCCCGCCGATGATGCGGGATCCGCGCTCCGGTGCCGACTTGGTGGTCGACGACGCGGGTGCGTTGGTGGTCGTGCTGCTCATCAGCGTTCACGCTCCCAGAAGGACGGGCCGACGGGCTCGTGGAAGTCGCTCTGCGCAACCAGGTAGCCGTCGTCGTCGATCGCGATCGGAAGTTGGGGGAGGGGGCGTGCCGCCGGCCCGAAGATGACCTCGCAGTTGTTCGAGACATCGAAGGTCGACTGGTGGCACGGGCAGAGCAGGTGGTGCGTCTGCTGTTCGTACAGGGCGACCGGGCATCCGACGTGGGTGCAGATCTTCGAGTACGCGACGATGCCGTCGTAGCCCCAGTTCTCGTGGCCCTTGGAGGGGTTGAGGTCCTTGGGGTCGAGGCGCATGAGGAGGACGGAGGCCTTGGCCTTCTCCTCGAGCATGTCCTCCTTGTCGAGCATGCCGTCCGGGATGACGTGGAACACCGAACCGATGGTCACGTCGGACGCCTTGATCGGCAGACCCGTCGGGTCCTTCGTCAGGCGCGTGCCCTTCGCCCACATGGTGTGGCGGAGGAGTTCGTTCGGGTCGGCGGCGGGCGCGAGGTCGCGCACGAGGACGATGCCCGGGAGGGGGAAGGCCGCCAGGGCGCCGATCATCGAGTTGCGGATCAGCTTGCGACGGCTGAAGCCGGACTCCTTGTCGGCGAGCTGGAACGCCTCGACCGCCTTGGCGCGGGTCGCGTCGGTGCCGCGGGTGCCGTGGCGGAGCTCGGTGATCTCGCGGTCCACCACGAGCGACTTCGACCAGTACACGGCGCCGAGGCCCAGCGCGAGCAGGGCGAGGGCGATCGAGAGGCCGAGCCAGAGGTTGGCGGTCCGGACGGTCCCGAAGTCGTCGGAGTCGATCGGGAAGGCGACGTAGGCCGCGATCGCGAGGACACTGCCCACGATCGACAGGTAGAAGAACGTGGCGACCTGACGCTCGGCCAGGCGCTGCTTCTTCGGGTCGACGTCGGTGCGGCGTGCGCGGTGCGGCGGCTCGCCCGGGTTCTCGAACGGGTCCGTCGGCAGGACCGCGATCCCGGCCGAGGTGGTGGTCGTGCCGTGCTTCTCGACAGCCGAGGACGAGTTCAGTGCCTCGTCGTCGTGCTCTGCCATGGTGTTCCCTTCAGTGTCGTTCGACACGGACGATCAGTTGGACTTCGCGGTCAGCCAGACGGTCATCGCGACGACCGCGCCGAGTCCGAAGATCCAGATGAACAGACCCTCTGCCACCGGGCCGAGGGAGCCGAGTGCGAACCCGCCGGGCGACTTGTTGTCCTGCACGTACTTGAGGTACGTGATGATGTCGGCCTTCTGCTCGGGGGTGAGGTTCAGGTCGTTGAACACCGGCATGTTCTGCGGGCCAGTGACCATGGCCTCGTAGATGTGCTTGCCGGACACCGACTGCAGGTTCGGCGCGTACTTGCCCTCGGTCAGGGCACCACCGGCACCGGCCACGTTGTGGCACATCGCGCAGTTGATGCGGAAGAGCTCCGCACCTTCGGCGGCGTCGCCGTCCTGGCCGTTGGTCAGGCTCTCGGAGGGGACCGCCGGGCCGGGGCCGAGCGAGGCGACGTACTCGGCGAGGGCGTCGATCTGCTCGTCCGTGAACTGGGCGGGCTTCTCTTCGGCCTGGGGACCCTGGGCGGCCATCGGCATGCGGCCGGTGCCGACCTGGAAGTCGACGGACGCGGCGCCGACACCGATGAGGGACGGACCCTCGCTGGTGCCCTGCGCGGAGAGGCCGTGGCAGGTGGCGCAGTTCGAGGCGAAGAGCTTCTGGCCCTCGTTCACCTTCGACTGGCTCGAGGCCGCCACGGTGCTCGTGCTGTCGTCGGCGTTCGCCGTGGAGCTGAACAGCGCGTACGCACCGCCGGTGGTCATGAGACCGACGACGATGAGCGACACGGTCGCCATCGGTGAACGGCGGCCCTTCTTGGACTTGGTTCTGTTGAACATGCGGTGGGGGCTATCCAGTTCCTACTTGAGAAGGTAGATGACGGCGAAGAGGCCGATCCAGACGACGTCGACGAAGTGCCAGTAGTACGACACGACGATCGCGGTGGTCGCTTCCTTGTGACCGAAGTTCTTGGCGGCGAAACCGCGGCCCAGCGTCAGGAGGAAGGCGATGAGGCCACCCGTGACGTGCAGACCGTGGAACCCGGTGGTCATGTAGAAGGCCGAACCGTAGGCGCTGGAGGAGAGCGTCACGCCCTCGTGCCAGAGGTTCGCGTACTCGAAGATCTGACCGCAGACGAAGATCGCGCCCATGCAGTACGTGACGAAGAACCACTCCGTCATGCCCCAGTCCTTGGGGTTCCAGCTCGTCCGGTGCACCTGGAAGCGCTCGGCGGCGAAGACCGCGAACTGGCAGGCGAAGCTGGACAGCACCAGGATGATCGTGTTCACCGAGGCGAAGGGCACCTCGAGCTTGGCGGTCTCGGTCGCCCAGAGTTCGGGCGAGGTGCTGCGCAACGTGAAGTAGATCGCGAACAGGCCGGCGAAGAACATGACCTCGCTGCCCAGCCACACGATCGTCCCCACGGCAACGGCGTTCGGCCTGTTCAGGACCGGACCGCTGGCGGATCTGGAGAGAGGGGTGCTAGTCACAGACTCCATTATGGCCGAAACCACGGACAGTGTTTTCGCAGCCAACTGGCGGGTCTCTCGAATTCACTACGATCAGAGCATGCTCGACGCTCTCACCTGGCCTGCCGTGATCAGCGCGCTCATGGCGCGCGAAGACCTGACGATCAGCCAGTCCACATGGGCCATGCAGGAGATCGTGGCAGGTCGGGCCACCCCGGCGCAGATCGCCGCCTTCGTCGTGGCCCTCCGCGCCAAGGGCGAGACCGTCGACGAGGTCGTCGGCTTCCGCGACGCGATCCTCGACGCGGCCGTCCCGCTCGACGTCGACCCGATGGCGCTCGACATCGTGGGCACCGGTGGCGACGTCGTCGGCACGGTGAACGTCTCGACGATGAGCGCGATCGTGATCGCCGCCGCGGGCGTCCCCGTCGTGAAGCACGGCAACAAGGCGAGCTCCTCGAAGTCCGGGTCGAGCGACGTCCTCGCCGCACTCGGACTCGACCTGACGATGGACGCCGCGCGTGTCGCGGACACCTTCCGGCGTGTCGGGCTGACCTTCGCGTTCGCGAGCGCCTTCCACCCCGGGTTCGCGCACGCCGGACCCGTCCGCCGCGAGATCGGCGTCCCGACGGTGTTCAACTTCCTCGGTCCGCTCGTCAACCCCGCACGGTGCGAGGCGAACGCCGTGGGCGTGGCGCAGCTCGAGCTCGTCCCGATCATCACGGGCGTGTTCCAGACCCGCGGGGCGACCGCGCTCGTGTTCCGCGGCGACGACGGCCTCGACGAGCTGACGACGACCGGGCACAGCCACATCTGGGAAGTCACCGGCGGCCGCGTGACCGAGCACGACCTCGACCCGCGCGACCTCGGGATCGCCCGGGCCCGCATCGAGGACCTGCTCGGCGGCGACCCGGAGCACAACGCCGCCGTGGTGCACCGTGTCCTCGCGGGGGAGACCGGTCCGGTGCGCGACATCGTTCTGGTCAACGCCGCCGCCGGCCTGGTGTCCTTCCGCCTGGCGGAGGACCCGGCCGAGGTCGACCGCCCGATCCTGCAGCGCTTCCGCGAGCAGCTGGTCGTCGCGGCCGACGCGATCGACTCGGGCGCCGCCGCGCGCAAGCTGGCCGACTGGGTGGGCGCGACCCCCGTCGCGTGAGCGCAGACGCAACGCACTGGAGGCGCGGGGGGGGGGGGGGGGGGGCGGCCCCCCCCCCCCCCCCCCCCCCCCCCCACCCCCCCCCCCCCCCCCCCCCCCCCCCCCCCCCCAACCCCAGGCATCCCAGGCCCAAGAGGGAAATATAACCCCCCAAAC
>NZ_JAVDSI010000017.1:0-56838 GCF_031455235.1 Curtobacterium sp. 320
GCCCGGTCACATTCCGAACCCGGAAGCTAAGCCTCTCAGCGCCGATGGTACTGCAAGGGGGACCTTGTGGGAGAGTAGGACGCCGCCGGACTCAATTTAGTAAGAAGATGTGGCCATCGGCCCTCCATCGAGAACTCGTAGGGGAGACCCTCGTTCTCGGGAGGCCGGTGGCTACTTCTGTTTCTGCCGCACCTCGCTCGACTCGTGCGCTCGTTCGTGATGGACTGGGTGCACGCGTACGGGCGGGACAGTGCGGCGCCGACACACACAACGACACAGCGGACGATGGCCTGGGCGAGTGCTCGGGCACGCAATGAGGAGCAACGGTGGCGAACGACGACGATCAGCGGCGGAACGACGGCGATCGTGGAGACCGACGAGGTCGCGATGGCGACCGGTCCCCTCGGCGTGACGGTGGGAACCGTTGGTCGTCCGGGCCGCGCGACTTCGAGCGGCGCGAGGGCGACCGGCGCGATGCTCCCCGGCGCGACGGGGATCGTCCTGCTCGGGATGCTGGTTCGTCCCGTGACGGAGCGCGCTCCTACCGGGACGGCGATCGTCCGTTCCGCGATGGTGGCCGGCGGCCCGCCTGGCGTGGTGACCGTGACGACTCGAGTCGTCCTCCTCGTGGTGACGGTCCGCGCAGCTCGGATCGTCCTGCTCGTGACGGGGATCGCCCGTTCCGTGGGGGTTCCGACCGTCCTCGTCGTGATGGCGACCGTCCGTTCCGTTCGGACCGTCCGGCTCGCGATGGGGATCGTCCCCGTCGTGACGGGGACCGTCCCTTCCGTGGTGGCGACGACCGTCCGCGTCGTGACGGTGACCGTCCGTTCCGGTCGGACCGTCCGGCTCGTGATGGCGACCGTCCGTTCCGGTCGGACCGTCCGGCTCGTGATGGCGACCGTCCGTTCCGGTCGGACCGTCCGGCTCGTGATGGCGACCGTCCGTTCCGTGGGGGTGCCGACCGTCCGGCTCGTGATGGCGACCGTCCGTTCCGGTCGGACCGTCCGGCTCGTGATGGCGACCGTCCGTTCCGTGGGGGTTCCGACCGTCCTCGTCGTGATGGCGACCGTCCGTTCCGGTCGGACCGTCCGGCTCGTGATGGCGACCGTCCGTTCCGGTCGGACCGTCCCGCCCGTGACGGCGATCGACCCCGTCGTGACGGTGACCGTCCGTTCCGCTCGGACCGTCCCGCGCGAGACGGCGACCGACCCCGTCGTGACGGGGACCGTCCGTCCCGCGGCGGCCAGGACCGTGACCGCGGTGGTCGCGACGACCGTCAGCGCTTCGGCGACGGCAGCCGTCACGCCGGTGCACGGTTCGGCGAGGCCTCGCGGGACGACTGGGAGGACCGCGACCCGTACGGCACCAAGTCGATCCGCCCCCGCCACGAGGACCCGGAGATCCCCGAGGACATCCAGGCACGCGATCTCGACAAGGTCGCCCGGGCGGAGCTCAAGACGCTCAGCAAGGACAACGCCGACTGGGTCGCCCGCCACCTCGTGGCCGCGGCACTCCTGGTCGACGAGGACCCCGAGACCGCGAACCAGCACGCACTGAGCGCGGCTCGTCGAGCCGGCCGGGTCGGCGTCGTCCGTGAGACAGCGGCCATCACGGCGTACCGCCTCGGTGACTTCGCGACGGCGCTGCGAGAGCTCCGGACCTACCGACGCATCTCCGGCCGGAACGACCAGCTGCCGATGATGGTCGACTGCGAGCGTGGTCTCGGCCGTCCCGAGCGGGCGCTCGAGCTCGGCCGGTCCGTCGACCGCGCGGCGCTGGACACGGCCGTGCAGGTCGAGCTCGCCATCGCCATGTCCGGTGCGCGCCTCGACCTCGGGAATCCCACAGCTGCACTCGGCGAGCTGGAGATTCCACAGCTCGACCCGTCCACTGCCTACAGCTGGTCCCCGGCGCTCTACAGTGCTTACGCGGCCACGCTCGAGGAGCTCGGCCGCCAGGACGAGGCCGACGAGTGGTGGGCCCGTGTCGATCGTGCGGCAGCGGCCCTGGCCGAGGTCGCCGACGAGAACGCTTGGGAGACAGTTGATGTGGTCGAGGAAACGCTCGAAGTCGAAGGACCCGCAGACGAGCTCGCCGGAGCCGTCGACGACGAGCCCCTCGGTGACGAGCCCGACGACGACGAACCGGCCGGAGACGAGCCCGGCGAGATCGACGACGACAACCCCTCCGACGTCGACGGGTCCGCAGCCGACTGACGTGCCGAAGCCGCCGACGGACGGTGTGGACGTCGTCCTCACCGACCTCGACGGCGTCGTGTACCGCGGCCGCAACGCGATCCCGCACGCGGTCGAGGCGCTGACCCGCGCCTCGCTGACCGCCCGCGTCGGCTACATCACGAACAACGCATCGCGCCGCCCAGTCGACGTCGCGGAGCACCTCGAGCGGTACGGGCTCGAGGTGTCCGAGGACGACGTGGTGACTTCGTCGCAGGCGGGCGTCCGGCTGCTCGAGACGCTCGTCCCCGCGGGTGCGACGGTGCTCGTCACGGGTGGTCTGGGGCTGACGAGCATCGTCGAGGCAGCGGGCTTCACCGTGACGTCCAGCGCCGAGGACTCGCCGGCCGCGGTCATCCAGGGGTTCTCCCCGGACCTCGGGTGGACGCACCTCGCCGAGGCGTCCTTCGCCCTGGCCGACCCGGACGTGCCGTGGGTCGCGACGAACATGGACTGGTCGATCCCGGTCGAGCGTGGCATCGCGCCCGGCAACGGCACGCTCGTGTCCGCCGTGCACCAGGCCGTCGGTCGGATGCCCGTGGTCGCCGGCAAGCCCGAGCGGCCGATCTTCGACGCAGCCCTCGCGCGCTTCGGTGGTGAGCACCCGTTGTTCATCGGCGACCGCCTCGACACGGACATCAAGGGCGCGAACGACGCCGGTATCCCCAGCGTCCTCGTCCTCACCGGGATCGACAAGGCCAAGCAGGTGCTCGCGGCCGACCAGCGGTCGCGTCCCACCTACATCCTCGGCGACCTCCGCGGCCTGTCCGAGCCCTACCCGGTGACGATCCGACGGGAAGACCCGGACGGTACCCGCTACGCCACGGTCGGTGCCGTCACGGTGGCGATGCGCGGCCACATCGTGCGGGTGCTCGACGACGGCGACGCGATCGACCTGCTCCGCGCCGGGACCGCCCTCATCTGGGAGTCCGGGCTCGCGATCTACGGACTCGACGTCGACCCGAAGCTGTACGGCGGCGAGTAGCGTGACCGAGGTGTCGAACGACGAGCGGGACCCCGAGCGCGACGCCCGCCCGGGCGATCCGGACCAGGTGCGGACGGACGACCACGCCGTGACGGATGACTTCGGGCGGCGCACCGCCGCGGCCGAATCGCTGCCGCTGGCCGAGCGCGCCGATGCGTTCTCCGCGCTGCACGACGAACTGCGGACCCGTCTCGAGAGCGGCGGCAGCACGAGTGCCTGACGAGCACGGCAACGGCGACGAGACACTGCAGGACGAACGGCCCGTCCGGCTCGATGCCCTCCTCGCTTCCCGCGGGCTCGCGAAGTCCCGCACGGCAGCGTCGAAACTGATCCAGGACGGCCGCGTGACCGTCGCCGGCACCGCGGTCGTCAAGCCGTCGGCGCCGGTGCGGCCATCGGCCCCGATCCACGTCGCCGGTGCGGACGAATGGGTGTCGCGTGCTGCGCTGAAGCTCCTCGGCGCGCTCGACACGTTCGGCGTCGATCCGTCGGACCGTGTCGCGCTCGACGTCGGTGCGAGCACCGGAGGGTTCACCCAGGTGCTCCTGAGCCGCGGTGCACGACGCGTGGTGGCGCTCGACGTCGGGCACGGGCAGCTCGACCCCCTGGTGGCGCTCGACTCCCGTGTCGCCGTCGTCGAGGGCACGAACGCGCGCAACCTCACGGCCGAGGCCTACCTCGCGCTCGACCCCGCCGCGGCCGAGACGAGCCTCGTGGTGGGGGACCTGTCGTTCATCTCGCTCCGGCTCGTCCTGCCGGCGCTGGTCGAGTCCGTCCCCGCCGACGACTTCGTCCTGCTCGTGAAGCCGCAGTTCGAGGTCGGCCGCGGTGGTGTCCGTGAGGGCATCGTCCGTGACCCGGCGCTCCGGAACGACGCGCTCATGAACGTCCTCTGGGCAGCGTGGGACCTCGGTCTGGGCACCTCGGGGCTCGCGGCGTCGCCGATCGTCGGCACGCACGGCAACCACGAGTACCTGGCGCGTTTCCAGCGGGATGTCGGTACCAATCCGACAGAATGGATCGTCCGGGCGACCGAACTGACGGAAGGGACGGCATGAGCGACGACCGGCACATCCTCCTGGTGTCCCACACGGGCCGCCGCGACTCGATCGACGCTGCGGTCGAGGTCTGCGACCTCCTGCACGCCGCTGGTCTCGTCCCGGTCATGCCGTTCGACGAGTACGCCGACATCCGCCGCGCCGAAGCCTCGGTCGGGCAGGTCGACATCCTCGGCGTCGACGTCCAGGCCGACCAGCTCGAGATCGTCATCGTGCTCGGTGGCGACGGCACGATCCTCCGCGCGGCCGAGCTCGTGCGCGGGACGGGCGCCCCGATCGTCGGCGTCAACCTCGGACACGTCGGGTTCCTCGCCGAGAGCGAGCGGGACGGGCTCCGGGCGACGGTCGAACGAGCCCTGTCCGGCGAGTACCACGTCGAGGAACGCGTCACCCTGCAGGTGGACGTCGTCGTCGGCAACGAGGTCGTCTACTCGTCCTGGGCGCTCAACGAGGCGACCATCGAGAAAGCCTCCCGGGAACGCATGCTCGAGGTCGTGACCGAGGTCGACGGCCGCCCGCTGTCGTCGTTCGGCTGCGACGGTGTGGTCGTGTCGACCCCGACCGGCTCCACGGCCTACTCGTTCTCCGGGGGCGGGCCGATCGTCTGGCCCGACGTCGACGCACTCCTCATGGTGCCGCTGAGCGCCCACGCCCTCTTCGCGCGGCCGATCGTGGTCGGCCCGGACTGCACCCTCGCGATCGAGGTGCTGCGTCGCACGAGCGGTGTCGGCGTCCTGTGGTGCGACGGTCGACGCACGCACGACCTCCCTCCGGGTGCCCGTGTCGAGGTCCGGCGCTCGCCGGACCCGGTACGTGTCGCCCGCCTCAAGGACGCCCCGTTCACCGATCGGCTCGTGGCCAAGTTCCAGCTCCCCGTCGCCGGGTGGCGCGGCCCGCAGCAGGACGACGAGGACACCCTGTGATCGAGGAGATCTCCATCTCCGACCTCGGGGTCATCGGCGAGACCACCCTCGAGCTCGGCCCCGGCTTCACCGTGGTGACCGGTGAGACCGGTGCGGGCAAGACGATGATCGTGACCGCGCTGGGCCTGCTCCTCGGTGCTCGCGCCGACGCGGGCTCGGTGCGTCGCGGCGCGTCGACGGCCGTGGTCGAGGGACGCTGGCACGTGCCCGAGCACGACGCCGTCGCCGAACGCGTCGAGGACGCCGGCGGCACGGTCGAGGACGGCGAGCTCATCCTGACGCGCACGGTCTCCGCCGAAGGCCGCAGCCGCGCGACCGTCGGTGGGCGCAGCGCCCCGGTCGCGGTGCTCGGCGAGCTCGCGGACCAGCTGGTCACCGTGCACGGACAGTCGGACCAGATCCGGCTGACCTCGGCGTCCGCGCAGCGTGCCGCACTCGACGGCTTCGGCGGTCCGGCGCTCGAGAAGGTCCTCGCGGCGTACGTGCGGGCCTACGACACCTGGCAGCAGCACACGGGCGAGCTCGAGACCCTCACCCGTGACCGTGACGACCGGGTGGCCGAGGCCGAACGCATCCGCGCGGCGTCCGACGAGATCGAAGCGGCGGATCCGCAGCCCGGCGAAGACGTCGAGCTGGCCGACCGTGCCGAGCGCTTGGGGAACCTCGAAGAACTCCGGCTGTCCGCGGGCCTCGCGCACGAAGCCCTCTCGAGCGAGTCGCTCGACGGCGTGCAGGACGTCGTGGGCCTCGTCGAGTCCGCTCGCCGGGCGATCGAGCGGGTCGCGGCGTCCGACGCCGAACTGCAGCCCGTGCTCGAGCAACTCACGGAGCTCGGCATCCAGGCGTCCGAGGCCTCCGCGAGCCTGTCGAGCTACCTCGGCTCGCTCGAACCCGACGCCGGCCACGACCTCGAACTCATCAACGAGCGGCGGGCCCTGCTCGCCGGCCTCACGCGCAAGTACGGCGAGACCGTCGACGACGTGATCGCCTACGGGCAGCGCGCGAGTGATCGGCTGCTCGAACTGGACGGCGACGACGACCGCATCGTGGCGCTGCAGCAGGCGGTCGAGCAGGACGAGCAGACGCTCGCCGGTGCCGCCGCGGCCCTGACGACGGCACGGACCAAGGCGGCGAAGGACCTCGCCGAGCGCGTCACCGCCGAGCTGAAGTCCCTCGCGATGGCCGGGGCGACCCTCGTGGTCGAGGTCTCGGACGCCAGCGACTACCGGCGCCACGGCCGCGACCAGGTGTCGATCCTGCTGCAGCCGCACTCCGGTACCGACCCGCGGCCGATCGGCAAGGGTGCGTCGGGTGGTGAGCTCTCCCGGGTCATGCTGGCCATCGAGGTGGTCATGGCGGGGAGCACGACGGTGCCGACGTTCGTCTTCGACGAGGTCGACGCCGGCGTCGGCGGTGCGGCGGCGATCGAGATCGGTCGTCGTCTGGCGAAGCTCGCGGAGCGCACGCAGGTCATCGTCGTGACGCACCTGGCGCAGGTGGCGGCGTTCGCGAACAACCACCTCAACGTCGTGAAGGACGCCAGCGGGGCGGTCACGTCGTCGAGCGTCCGTCGCCTCGAGGGCGAGGACCGCCTGCAGGAGATGGCGCGGCTGCTGTCCGGCCTCGGTGACAGTGCCAGCGGCATCGAGCACGCGCGCGAGCTGCTCGACGTCGCCGGCCAGAAGGCCTGATCGCGTCCCCGCCTGCCGGTCCAGGAGGCGCGGCTCGCGCCCGCCTCGCACCGTGCGTCGGGTGTCGGTCGGTGCGAGGCTCCCGACTCGGTGCGGGGTCGTAGCCGGGCACCGTGCGTGCAACCTCGCACCGGGCGAGAGAACGCGCACGGTGCGAACGCGGCGGCTCCCGGCCGCCGCCCCGACCGTCCGCCGGAGCGCCCGGAGACCCGGCCACACGCCCGACGCAACGCCCACGGCGAACCGAGGTCGCGCCTCCTGGCAGTTCTGACGTACGATGGAATCCCGTGGCGGACACTCTCAGCGGCGGAACCAATTCTTCGAACGCGACCCCGAAGGTGACGAAGCAGATCTTCGTGACCGGCGGGGTCGTCTCGTCCCTCGGCAAGGGCCTGACGGCGGCCAGCCTCGGCAACCTCCTCACGGCTCGTGGCCTCAAGGTCGTCATGCAGAAGCTCGACCCGTACCTCAACGTGGACCCGGGCACCATGAACCCGTTCCAGCACGGCGAGGTCTTCGTGACCGACGACGGCGCGGAGACGGACCTCGACATCGGGCACTACGAGCGCTTCCTCGACATCAACCTGTCGCAGTCCGCGAACGTCACGACCGGCCAGGTCTACTCGACGGTGATCGCGAAGGAGCGTCGGGGCGAGTACCTCGGCGACACCGTGCAGGTCATCCCGCACATCACCGACGAGATCAAGCGTCGGATGCGCGAGCAGGCGCAGAACGACCCGCAGCCCGACGTCATCATCACCGAGGTCGGCGGCACGGTCGGTGACATCGAGTCCCAGCCCTTCATCGAGTCCGCGCGGCAGGTCCGCCACGAGCTCGGCCGCAACAACGTGTTCTTCGTGCACGTGTCGCTCGTCCCGTTCATGAACGCCTCGGGTGAGCAGAAGACGAAGCCGACGCAGCACTCGGTGGCCGCACTCCGTTCGATCGGCATCCAGCCGGACGCGCTGGTCCTGCGGAGCGACCGTCCGGTGTCGGACTCGAACAAGAAGAAGATCGCGCTCATGTGCGACGTCGACGAGGACGCCGTGGTGAACGCGGTGGACGTGCCGTCGATCTACGACCTCCCGACGCTGCTGAACAACCAGGGCCTCGACCAGGTCATCGTCGACGCGCTCGGGCTCGCGGCGGGTCCGGTCGACTGGACCTCGTGGACCCCGGTCCTGCGTGCCGTGCACGAGCCGAAGAAGGACGTCACGATCGCCCTGGTCGGCAAGTACATCGACCTGCCGGACGCGTACCTGTCGGTCACCGAGGCGCTCCGTGCGGGTGGCTTCGCGCACGACGCGAAGGTCACGCTGAAGTGGGTCGTCTCCGACGACTGCACCACGCCCGAGGGTGCGGCGAAGCAGCTCGGCGACGTCGACGGCATCTGCATCCCCGGCGGGTTCGGCGTGCGCGGCATCGAGGGCAAGCTCGGCGCACTGCGGTTCGCGCGTGAGCAGGGCATCCCGACGCTCGGTCTGTGCCTCGGTCTGCAGTGCATGGTCATCGAGTACGCCCGGCACGAGGTCGGCTTGACCGACGCGTCGAGCACCGAGTTCGACCCGGAGACCTCGACGCCGGTCATCGCGACCATGGCGGAGCAGGTGGACATCATCGCCGGTGGCGACCTGGGTGGCACGATGCGCCTGGGCCTGTACCCGGCGTCGTTCACCGAGGGCTCGCTGGCGGCGGAGCTGTACGGCGCTCCCGAGGCGTCCGAGCGGCACCGTCACCGCTACGAGGTGAACAACAAGTACCGCGAGCAGATCGCGGACGCCGGACTGGTGTTCTCGGGCACGTCGCCCGACGGCACGCTGGTGGAGTACGTCGAGCTGCCGCGCGAGGTGCACCCGTTCTACATCGCGACGCAGGCGCACCCCGAGCTGCGCTCGCGTCCGACGGACGCGCACCCGCTGTTCGCGGGGCTCGTCGGTGCCGCGATCGAGCGGCACGAGGCGTCGAGTCTCTTCGACCCGCAGGAAGAGGAGCAGGTCGCGTAACGCGAGTGGTCTCTGACTGGAGGCGCGGTGCCAGCTGGCACCGTCCTCCCTCGCAGGCTCGGTCGGCGCGCCCCGCGCAACGCTTCGCGTTGCCGCCGAGCGGGGCGCGCCAGTGCCAGGATGGTCGCGTGACTGACGCACCCATCGCTGACGAACCCGCCTCGTTCGAGGTCACCGAGTCCACCGTCGTGTACGAGGGCGCCGTCTGGGACGTGCGCCGCGACAGCATCGCGTACCACGACGAGACGATGGTCCGGGAGTACATCGACCACACCGGTGCCGTCGCGGTCTACGCCGAGGACGACGAGGGCCGCGTGCTCGTCATCCAGCAGTACCGGCACCCGGTGCGGATGCGCGACTGGGAGCTGCCGGCGGGGCTGCTCGACATGGCGGGCGAAGATCACCTGACCGCGGCGCAGCGCGAGCTGGCGGAGGAGGCCGACCTCGAGGCCGACGACTGGGAGCCCCTCGTCACCTACAACACCTCGTCCGGCGGCAGCGACGAGTTCCTGCAGATCTACCGCGCCCGTGGGGTGCGCGCGACCGCGACGGCGTTCGACCGCGAAGCGGAAGAGGCCGACATCGTGAAGCGGTGGGTGCCCCGTGCCGAGCTGGTGGAGGCGATCCTCGACGGTCGGCTGCACAACTCCGGGCTCGTCGTGGCCGTGCTCGCGGTGGACGCGCTCGAGCGGCGCGCGGCGTGAGCCTCGCGGCGCTGCTCGACCAGGGGCGGTGGACGCACGAGCCCGTTGCGGCGACGCTCGACGGCGACGCCCTGCGGGTGACGGCCGTCGAGGGCAGTGACGCCTGGCGCACCACCTCGTACGGGTTCGTGCACGACTCCGAGCACGCGTTGCTCCGCCCGGTCGACGGGGCGTTCTCGGTCGAGGTGTCGTTCGTGCTCGACTACACGGAGCAGTTCGACCAGGCGGGGGTGTTCCTGCGGGTCGACGAGCGGAACTGGATCAAGGCCGGCGTCGAGTTCGCCGACGGGACGCCCCAGGTCGGAGCCGTCGTCACGCGCGATGCGTCGGACTGGTCGGTGGCCCCCGTGCCGGAGTGGACCGGTCGGGTCGTCACGGTCCGGGCCAGCCGCGACGGCGATGCCGTGACGATCCGGGCGTGGGCGGACGACGAGCCGCCGCGGCTCGTGCGGGTGGCGTACCTCGACCCCGACGCCCACGTGTCAGCGGGGCTGCTCTGTGCGGCACCGTCCTGCGCGGGACTGACCGTCGCCTTCACCGGGTTCCGCGTGGGGGAGCCGGACGGGTCGCTGCACTGACGCTCCCCGAGCGACGCTAGCCTCGTGGGGTGATCCCGTTCGAGCGTGCCACGGAGACGTACCTGCGGCACATCGCGATCGAGCGGGGGCTCTCGCAGCACACGCTGTCGGCCTACCGGCGGGACCTGCTGACGTTCGCGGATTGGCTCGCGTCCGCTCCGATCGTGGAGTCGGACGGCGCCGACCGTGCCGGGGGACCGGCCGTGCTCGACGACGTCGGGAGGATCGCGCGCGCGGACCTCGCGGGGTTCGTGGAGCACCTCGCGACCCGACCGTCCGGGCCGCTCGCGCCGAGGTCGGTGGCACGCATGCTCAGCTCGGTGCGGTCGTTCACCGCGTTCGCCGCCGGCGAGGGGTGGCTCCAGCTCGACCCCGGCGCATCCGTGCGGCCGCCGAAGGCCCCGATGCGGCTGCCGAAGGCCATCTCGGTGCACGACATGGAGCGGTTGCTCGGGGCCGCGTCCGACGGGTCGCCCGACGGTGCGGCCGACGACCTCGTGGGGCTGCGGGACCGGGCGTTGCTCGAACTCCTCTACGCCACGGGCGCGCGCATCTCGGAGGCCGTCGGGCTCTCGGTCGACGACGTGACGACGCTGTCGGACGGCTCCGGTGACCTCGACGACGGGCTGTCCGTCGTCAAGGTCACCGGCAAGGGCAACAAGCAGCGGGTGGTGCCGCTCGGCAGTTTCGCGCGGGCGGCGATCGACGCGTACCTCGTGCGGGCTCGCCCGGTGTTCGCGGCACGGGGAGCGTCGACGCCGGCGCTGTTCCTCGGCGCCCGGGGCGCACGGCTGTCACGGCAGAGTGCGTGGCTCGTGATCCAGGCGGCAGCGGAGCGTGCGGAGCTCTCCGAGCACGTGTCGCCGCACACGTTCCGGCACTCGTTCGCGACGCACCTGCTCGAGGGGGGAGCGGACGTGCGGGTCGTGCAGGAGCTGCTCGGGCACGCGAGCGTGGCGACGACGCAGATCTACACGATGGTGACGGCGGACATGCTGCGGGACGTGTACCAGACGGCGCACCCGCGGGCGCGGCGGTAGGGTTCGCACGCCAGCCGGGCGGAACCAGTCAGAACAGGTGGAACTGCGCGGACGCCGCCACGGCAGCCGTCGCCACCGCGAGGACCAGGGCGCTCGCCGAAGCACTCCGCGCCAGCACCCGCCAGCCCCCGGTCGCCCCGGGCCATGCGACGCCGAGCAGCCCCGCCACGATCGCCGCCGCACTGCTCGCTCCCCAGGGGTTCACCACCACGGAGGCCGCCGCGAGCAGCACCGCCAGGGTCGAGAACGCACTGAACCGGTGGACGCCGGAGCCCCCGGACGCCCAGGAGCGCGTCCGGATCGCCGCGGGCTGCACCGAGAACGACGGTCCGACGGGTGCGACGACCACCGGGACGATCGGCTCGGTCCGGCTCGGCAGCGCCCGTGTCGCCGCTCCCCAGGCGCGCCCGTCCCACCAGCGCAGGCGGCTCGCGTCCTGCGGATCGGGGAACCAGCCGGCGGCCGGCAGCGTCACGGGGTGCTCCTCGGGGTGCGGGGGAAGGTGCACGTCGACGCTACGGGAGTGCGGGAAGCGGCCACAGTCCCAGCCCGGGTGTCGGCAGGAAGGGGGACTACGCCGGGACGGGCGCCGCGTCCACCTCGCGCATGACGTCCTTCACCGAGGCGAGCAGCCGGGCGTTGAACTCGACGCCGAGCTGGTTCGGCACCGTGACGAGCACGGTGTCGGCAGCCCGCACGGCCTGGTCCGCCGCGAGTTCGGCCACCAGGTCCTCCGGGGATCCGATGTACGACCGGCCGAACCGTGCGAGCCCGCCGTCGAGGTGCCCGACCTGGTCCTGGCCCTCGACCTGTGCCCGGACACCGAAGTAGTGCCGCGACTCGTCGTCGATGATCGGGATGATGCTGCGGGACACCGAGACCCGAGGGGTCCGCTCCCAGCCGGACTCGGCCCAGACCCGACGGAAGCGTTCGATCTGCTCGGCCTGGAGTTCGTCGAACGGCACACCGGTGTCCTCGGTCAGCAGGGTCGACGACATGAGGTTCATGCCCTGCTCGGCCGTCCACTCCGCGGTGGCCCGGGTGCCGGCGCCCCACCAGATGCGGTCGCCGAGCGAGTCGGAGAGCGGCGAGATCGGCAGGGACCCGACCGAGCCGGTCATCTGCGGGTTCGCGTTCGCCATCGGTTCGCCGGCGATCGCCCGTCGGAACACCGACGTGTGCGCACGGGCCATGTCCCCGCCGTTCTCGTCGGAGGCGTCCGGCACGTAGCCGAACTGCTGGTAACCGGCGAGGGCGGTCTCGGGTGAGCCCCGGGATACGCCGAGCTGCAGCCGACCACCGGAGATGAGGTCGGTCGCAGCCGCCTCCTCCGCCATGTACAGCGGGTTCTCGTAGCGCATGTCGATGACGCCGGTGCCGATCTCGATGCGGCTGGTCTTCGCTGCGATCGCGGAGAGCAACGGGAAGGGCGCCGCCTGCTGGGGCGCGAAGTGGTGGACCCGGAAGTACGCGCCGTCGACGCCCGCCTCCTCGGCGGCGACCGCGAGGTCGATCGCCTGGACCAGGGCCTCACGACCGCTGCGCACCTTCGACCCCGGCACGTCGCGCCAGTGTCCGAACGACAGGAACCCGATCTTCGTCATGTGGATACGAACGCATCCGACAGCACGGTCATTCCGGGCCGACTACGGTGGCCGGCATGGACGATCCTCGCCAGGCACTGGTCGCGGAGCGGGCGCGCAACGAGCGGCTCCTCGCGGACGTCGAGCGGAGCATGCGGGACGTCAGCGACGCCCGGCAGGACGCCAACTCCGACGACGAGCACGACCCCGAGGGCGCGACCCTCGCCTGGGAGCGCGGCTCGCTCGGCGCCGTGCGGGACGACGCCCGCGAGCGGATCCGGTTGGTGGACGCCGCGCTCGCGCGGCTCGACGCCGGGACCTACGGCCGCTGTGCGGTCGGTGGGGAACCGATCCCGGAGGCGCGCCTCGCCGCCGTCCCGTGGGCCGCGACGTGCGTGGCGCACGCGTGACGCGCCTCCTGGCCCGCACCGTCTGACGGGAGGCGCGGGTCGGCCCCGCCACGCGCCTCCCGTCCCGGACGCACCGCACGTCCACCGCGCGCGCCGCGGTTTCCCAGCCGCGCGCCCTACATTGCGGCACATGGAAGGCGACCCGAACGACCGGACCGACGCGGTCGAACGTGCCGAGACGCCGCACCGGCGGTTCCAGTGGTTCCACGACGTCCGCGCCTGGATCCACGCGCGTCCCCACCTGCACCTCTTCTACAAGGTGCTCGTCGGGATCGTCGGCGGGCTCGTCGTCGTGATCGGGTTGATCCTCGTGCCGCTGCCCGGACCGGGGTGGCTGGTGGTCTTCATCGGGCTGACGATCCTCGCGAGCGAGTTCCACTTCTTCCACCGGATCATCACGTGGCTCCGTGCCCAGCTGCACCGCTTCTGGGACTGGGCGAAGGCGCACGGGCCGCAGTGGCTCCGGAACGCCGCCGATCGCGGCAAGGCGGACGTCGACGCGGCGCACACCGGTGCTGCCCGGACGGTCGGCGTGCGCGGGCGCGGCGCGAAGCGGGCGCGGCCCGGGCACTGAGCCGCGCGCCCGTCGCGCCTACTCGGCGGGGGACACCCGGACCGAGCCGGTGCAGGTGCGCTCGAGCACCTCGGCGGCCTGCTCCTCGACCGCGGCGGCGTCCCGCGACACGAGCTGCAGCACGAGGGCGACGACCGCGGCGAGGACGATGAACGCCCCGTACCCGGCGATGACCGGCACGAGCCCCACGGTCGGCTCGAGCAGCCCTCCGACGACGGCCGGCACGCCGAACGCCAGGTAGCTCACGACGTAGATCGTGGAGAGCAGCCCCGCACGGTGCGTCGGTGCCGCGGTGGCGAGCAGCATCCGCAGCGGTGCCTGGAACCCGGCGCCGAAGCCCACGCCCGCGATCGCACTGCCCACGACGAGGCCGGGCAGGGAGTGCGCCATCACGAACGCCACCGTGACGATCGGTCCGAGCACGAGGGCGACCAAGCCGATCAGGACCGCACGACGAGCGTCCATCCGCTGCGTCGCGAGGCCGGTCAGCGCGCCGACCCCGGTGACGACGGCGATCAGGGCACCGGCGGCGAAGTGGTTCGTGATACCGAAGACCGCGCCGAGCGCCGAGGGGACGAGCGACAGGAACATCCCGCCAAGGGCCCAGCTCGCGATGAGCGATCCGGCGACGCTGCGGAACAGTCGCCGCGAGGACCGGGGCACGCTGATCCGTGGGACTAGGGAGCGGAGGGCACCCGGTCGCGGGGTGACCCGCTCGGGGACGACGACGAGTGCGATCACCATGAGGACGAGCAGCGCCCCGAAGAGCAGGTACACGAGCTGCTCCGGCGCGGGACCCCACTGCACGAGGGCGCCGCTCGACATGGCACCGGTCGCGAGGGCGATCGGTGGGATGACGCCGTTCAGCACTCCGGCGAGGGTGGGGAAGCGCTCGAGCGAGTTGTCGATGAGCGCCGCTCCGAGGGCGCCGATGAGCAGTCCGACGGAGACGCCCTGCACGATGCGGTCCACGATCAGTGCGCCGACACCGTCCGCGACCGCGAAGAGCCCGAGGGACAGCGCGACGCCGAGGCCGCCGACGACGAGCACGGGCTTGCGGCCGACGTGGTCGGACAGGCGCCCGGCGACGAGCAGGCTGGCCAGCAGCCCCGCGACGTAGATGGCGAACACGCCGGTGAGCATGAGCGGGGTGAGGTGCCACTCCGCGGCGTACACGGGGTAGATCGGCGAGGGGACCGCCGACGAGGCGACGGACACGAGGAGCATCGCCGCGAGGATCCAGAACCCGGCGAC
The DNA here is from genome assembly GCF_031455235.1 of Curtobacterium sp. 320. Classification (NCBI taxonomy): domain Bacteria; kingdom Bacillati; phylum Actinomycetota; class Actinomycetes; order Micrococcales; family Microbacteriaceae; genus Curtobacterium; species Curtobacterium sp. 320. The sequence goes on from NZ_JAVDSI010000017.1 coordinate 15,041, forward strand.
CGAGCGAGCTGACTGCGCCATGTGCGCCACCTTCCGTTGCGAGCGGGACAGTACGAAGAGAGTCGTACAGTATCGAGTCGTGCTGTACGACGCAAGTCGTACTACGAGCGGAACGGTGGTAGCGTCCCGTCCATGCCCGCGACCGTGGATGCTCCCGAACACCTGCCGCAGCCGACCGTGGCCGAGATGGACCTGCCGGTCGTGATGGACGCCCTGAGCGACCCGATCCGGCTCGCGATCCTGCACCGCTACCTCGTCGACGCCGCCGGTGGCATCCGCAGCTGCGGCTGGGTCGGCATCGACCGGCCGAAGTCCACGCTGACCCACCACTTCCGCGTCCTGCGCGAGGCCGGGCTCCTCGAGCAGCACCAGGAGGGGCTCACCCGGTCGAGCCGCGTCCGCATCGAGGACGTCGAGCAGCGGTTCCCCGGGCTCCTCGACCTCGTGTTCGCGTGGGAGGTCCCCGCGGCCCTCATGCGCACGGACCTCGCCGAGGGCGCCGCGTGAACGCCCCCGCCTCCGCCGACTCCGCCGCGTCCGCCCGGACCCCGCACACGCTCCCGACGATCGGCGCCGACGCCGCCGTCACCGACGCACTGCGCCAGGACCTGACCGACGCGGGGTTCACGGTCGAGCGGGTGGACGCCCTGTGGGGCGCCGAGGCCGCCGCGTCGCTCCACCGCGGTTCGCGCGTCGCGGCGCTCCGGGCGCTCGCCGCTCGCGACACGACACCGCTCGGCACCCTCGCGACGCTCTTCGTGCTCGGGCTCCCGGTCCGTCGTGCCGACGCGGACGCCGCGTTCCCGTCCACCGGCGTGCAGTCCGTCGAAGCGAGCGGTCTGGTCCGCGTCGACGCCGACTCCGTCACTCCCGCCGTGGACCTCCGCCCCTACGCCTTCGTCGACGACCTCGGCGCCGGCAGCTGGTGGATCGTCTCGGACCTCGGCGAACTCGCACTCGGCACGGCCCTCGGTGAGGAGCACGTCCTCGGCATCGGCGGTGCCACCACGACGCTCTCCGGCCTGCAGGTCCCCGTGCCCGTCCGTCGCGTGCTCGACCTCGGCACCGGCTGCGGCATCCAGGCGATGCACGCCCGGCGCTTCGCCGACGAGGTCGTCGCCACCGACATCTCGCGCCGGGCCCTCGACATCGCCCGGTTCAACGCGCAGCTCAACGGCATCGACGGCATCGAGTTCCGCTTCGGCTCCCTGTTCGAACCGGTCGCGGGAGAGCGCTTCGACCGCATCGTCTCGAACCCGCCGTTCGTCATCACGCCCCGCAGCGAGGGCGTCCCCGCCTACGAGTACCGCGACGGCGGCATGGTCGGCGACGCCCTCGTCGAGACCGTCCTGACCGGGCTCGGCGACCACCTCGAACCCGGCGGGACCGCGCAGCTGCTCGGCAACTGGGAGTACCACTGGGGCACGGACGGCCTCGACCGCGTGCGGTCCTGGTTCGAGCGCGCAGACACCGACGGACTCGGGCTCGACGCCTGGGTCGTCGAGCGGGAACGGCAGGACCCGACGGCCTACGCCGAGACGTGGATCCGGGACGGCGGGACGAAGCCCGGGACGCCCGAGTTCGACCGGCTGGTCGGCGCGTGGCTCGACGACTTCGCGGACCGTCGGGTGACCGGCGTCGGCTTCGGGTACGTCGTGGTCCGGAAGCCCCGGCCGGGGCCCACGCGGGCCGGTTCCGGCGCGTCGCGGAGCCTGCGGAGCGACGGGGCGGCCGAGCCCGTGGGGAGAGGCGCGGCGCACCTCCGCCGCTTCGAGCGCGTCCCCGAGACGCTCGGCTCCAACCCCGCGGGTCTCGGCGCGACGGTCGCGCGGGTCCTCGACGCGGCCGCGTGGCTCGCCGCGCACGACGACGTCGCGCTCGCCGCCGCCCACCTCGTGGTCGCCGGCGACGTCACCGAGGAGCGCTTCTACTGGCCGGGCAACGACGACCCGACCGTGATGACGCTCGTGCAGGGCGGTGGACTCGGACGCCGCGTGGACGCCGACACCGCGCTCGCCGCGTTCGTCGGGGCCTGCGACGGGGAACTGTCGGTGGCGGCGATCGTCGGCGCCCTCGCGCAGATCACCGGGGTGGACGAGCAGGTGCTCGCCGCCGACCTGCTGCCGGCGGCGCGCGACCTGGTGCTCGACGGCCTGCTCGTCCCAGCCGCCTGACGATCAGGCGCGGTGGTCGCGCCAGCTGTGCTCGGGGGCGTAGCCCAGCAGCTCGCGGGCCTTCTCCGACGAGAGCAGCGAGCTGACGCCGTCGATGTCCGCGCGGCGCTCGATGTCCGGCACGTAGCGCTCGACGAGCTCGATCGTCGGGGTGTCCATGACGGTGTCCGGGCTCGCGATCACGAACGCCTCGAACCCGGTGAGCTCGGCCTCGAGGGCCTTGCGCACGGCCTGGGCGCCGTCGCGGGAGTCGATGTACGACCAGAGGTTGAACGTCTTCGCCTCGGGGGTGGCGTCCCAGGGGAACGCGGGGTAGTCGGTCTCGTCCATCACGTTCGAGAACCGCAGACCGATCATCTTCAGCTCCGGGTCCCAGCGGGTGAAGTGGCGGGCCATCTCCTCCTCCACGGCCTTGCCGAGCGAGTACGACGACTGCGGGCGCACCGCGAACTCCTCGTCGACGGGCAGGTACGGCGGGTGGTGCTCACCCATCGGGATGCCGAGCAGGGTCTCGCTCGACGCCCACACCAGGTTCTTGATCTTCGCGGCGCGTGCGGCGTGGAAGACGTTGATCGACGACGTCACGTTGTTCGTGATGAGCGCGACGTCCGGCACCTGCCCGGGAGCGGGGACCGCGGCGAGGTGCACCACGGCGTCGACGTGGTCGTACCGGTCGTCGACGCCGAGCAGGACGTTCAGCACCTGGCCGTGGTCGGTGAGGTCGGTGCGGACGAACTGCACCCGTTCGGGCTTGTCGGGGAAGGGCACGCGGTCGACCAGGACCACGTCGTACCCGTGCGCATCGAGGTCGCGCACCACCGCTCGCCCGAGCTTGCCACTGCCGCCGGTCACCACTACACGCGTCATCGCGTCACTCCACATCGTCGTCGGGTCGCCCTCGCGGGCAGGCTCCATCCTGCCCGGCGCGACCTGACCCGACCAGGCCCTGTCCGTACCCCGTTGCCCGGGGTCAGGCGGTGGGGGCGACCTGGGCGATCGCGAGCCGTGCGACGAGCTCGACGTGCTGCGCCATGTCGCGCGACGGGTCGAACAGCCACTGGATCTGCATGCCGTCCGAGACCGCGAGCAGCACGCTCGTCAGTTCCTCGACGTCGACGTCGACGCGGAGTCGTCCGTCCTCCTGCATGGCGCGGAAGTCGGAGGACAGGTCGCGGCGGCTGCGCTCGTAGCGCTCGCGGAAGTACTCGTGCGCCGGGTGCTCCGGGTCGGTCGCGGCCGCGGCGGAGAGGTTGACGAACATCTGCACGAGGCCGGGGACCTCGGCGTTGTGCCGCACGATCGCGGCGAGCAGCGCTGCCGGGTCCGGGGCGTGCCAGTCGTGCTGCAGGTCGATCTCGTCGCGGCGCCGCAGGATCTCGACCCAGAGCTCGTCCTTCGAGTCGAAGTAGTGCAGCAACCCGGCCTGCGTCAGCCCGACGGCATCGGCGATGTCCTTGATGCTCGTGCGACGGAAGCCCTGCGACGCGACGAGGTCGAGCGCCGTCGTGAGGATCTCCTCGCGCTTCGCGATGCCCTTCGCGTACGAACCCCGTCGTGCCATGGCAGGACTGTACCGCTCTCGGCGACCGCCCAGAAAACCTAGCCCCGGTTGGTTTTGGTGTTACGGTGGCACGAGCCGCCGACGAAGGCGTGCGAGTCGCCGACGCAGGCGGCGTCCCCGAGAAGAGGTTGCAGTGGCCAACGATGCCCTGACCGTCAACGACACCCCGACCGCCGTCGCGCCCACGCGCGGCCGGGGCAATCCGCTCATGTACACGCTCGGCATGCCGATCGCGATGCTCGGCCTGTACATCGCGCTGCTGCCGCCGGTGCTCGTCGCCATGGCGCTGAAGGTCGCCGAGATCGCGCCGGACGACCAGGCGGGCGTGCTCGGCCTGGCGCTCGGTGTGGGCGCGTTCGCCGCGATGGTCGCCAACCCCCTTGCCGGTCGCTTCAGCGATCGGACTGCCGGGAGGCTCGGCATGCGTCGTCCGTGGATCATCGGTGGCACCGTGGTCGGCTTCGCGGGCCTCGTGGTCGTCGCGACGACCACCTCGACCGTCGTGCTGGTCCTCGCGTGGGGCGTCACGCAGATCGCCTACAACGCCACGATCGCGGCGCTGACCGCCGTCATGCCGGACCACGTCACGCGGTCCCAGCGCGGCCGGGTCGCGGCGCTGCTCGGGCTCTCCCAGAACCTCGCGCTCGTCGGCGGCACGTTCCTCGTGCAGCTCTTCTCGACCTCGGCGACGCAGATGATCATCCCCGGCGCGATCGGGTCGATCGTCGTCGTGCTCTACGCGCTCGTGTTCCGCGACCGCGTGCTCACCAACCGGCCGACGTCGAAGCTCAGCGTCGGGCAGGTCTTCGGGTCGTTCGTGTTCAACCCGGTGAAGCACCCGGACCTCGGCTGGGCCTGGCTGACCCGCTTCCTCATGGTCGCCGCGCAGTACACCGCGGTGAGCTACCTGACCTACTTCCTGCGCGACGACATCGGCGTCGAGTCCGAGCACGTCGCGAACGCGGTGTTCCAGGGCACGCTGTGGAACGTCGTGGGGATCGTCCTCACGTCCCTCGTCGCCGGGTGGCTGTCCGACAGGCTCGGCCGCCGCAAGCTCTTCGTCGCCGTGGCCGGTGTCGTCGGCGTGGTGGGCCTCGTGCTCATCGCGCTCGCGCCGTCGCTCGGCATGGTGCTCGTCGGTGAGTTCGTGATGGGCGCCGGCATGGGTGTCTTCTACGCCGTCGACCTCGCCCTCATCACCGACGTGCTCCCCTCCGACGAGGACAACGCGAAGGACCTCGGCGTGGTGAACATCGCGCAGGCCCTGCCGCAGTCGATCGTCCCCGCCTCCGCCCCCGGTGTGATCGCCCTCACCGGCGGGTACAGCGGCTTCTTCATCACCGGCGCCGTCGTCGGACTGCTCGGCATCGCCTCGGTGTCCCGCATCCGCGGCGTGCGCTGACCACCTGTTCTGGCTCTGAACGAAAGGACCGACCACCGTGACTACCGTGGACGACGTGACCACCGCCTCCAGTACGGCCGAGCGCATCGAGGCGCTCGTCGGCCAGCTGACCACCGACGAGAAGGTGCAGCTCCTGACGGGGCGCGACTTCTGGACCACCTGGCCGATCGAGAAGATCGGGCTGCGCCGCATCCTCATGTCGGACGGCCCGTCCGGCGTCCGCGGTGAGGTCTGGGACGAGCGCGACCCGTCGCTGAACCTGCCGTCCGCGACGGCGCTGAGCGCTTCGTGGGACCGCGCGATCGCGAAGCGCTACGGCGCCGCAGCGGCCGTCGAGGCCCGCCGCAAGGGCGTCGACGTCGTCCTCGGCCCGACCATCAACCTGCACCGCTCGCCCCTCGGCGGCCGGCACTTCGAGGCGTTCAGCGAGGACCCGGTGCTCACCGGCGACCTGGCGGCGTCGTACGTCGAGGGCGTGCAGGAGAACGGCGTCGCCGCGACCCCGAAGCACTACATCGCGAACGACTACGAGACCGACCGCTTCACCGCGTCCACCGAGGTCTCCGACCGTGGCCTGCGGGAGCTCTACCTGCTCGCGTTCGAGAAGGCCGTGACCGAGGCGCACGCCTGGGCGATCATGTCGTCGTACAACTCGATCAACGGCGTGACCGCGTCCGAGAACGAGCTGCTCGAGACGCCGCTGAACTCCGAGTGGGGCTTCGACGGCATCGTCGTCTCCGACTGGACCGGCGTCCGCTCGGTCGACTCGGCGAAGGCGTCCCAGGACGTCGCGATGCCCGGGCCGAACCAGTGGTGGAGCGAGGGGCCGCTGCTCGCCGCCGTGCAGTCCGGCGACGTGCCGATCGAGGCGATCGACCGGAAGGTCCGCCGCATCCTCACCCTCGCCGCCCGCGTCGGCGCACTCGAGGGCTTCGAGCCCGTGGCCGCGCAGCCCGTGCACGTCGAGGACGGCGTCGCGTTCGTCCGCGAGGCCGAGGCCGAGGGCACCGTCCTCGTCCGCAACATGGGCGTGCTGCCGCTCGACGCGCCCGCCGTCTCACGCATCGCCGTGATCGGCCACAACGCCGACCAGGCCCGCACGCAGGGCGGTGGCTCGGCCACGGTCGTGCCGTCGCAGGTCGTCTCGCCGCTCGACGGGATCCGTTCGGCGTTCCCGGGCGCCACGGTGGACTACGCGATCGGTGCCGTCGTGCAGGAGGGCATCGCGGAGTTCCCGCTGTCCACCATCACCAACCCCGGCACCGGCGAGCCCGGCGCCCGCGTCGCGTTCGTCAAGGACGGCGAGGAGCTGTACGTCGAGGACCGCCGTGCCACCGCGCTGTTCTGGTTCGGCGGCGACGCCCCCACGCGCGAGGCCGACCGGCTCGACATCACCACGACCTACACCGCGCCGTCCACCGGCACGGTCCGGATCGGCATCGGCGCAGCGGGTCGCTCGCGCATGTGGATCGACGGCGAGCTCGTGCTCGACGAAGACGTCCCGTTCGAGGGCGACCAGCTCGGCGCAGCGTTCCTCAACCCGCCGGCACGGTCGGTGCCCGTGTCCGTGACGGCCGGCCAGCAGGTCGCGATCCGCATCGAGTACGACGTCGTCCAGGACGAGACCCTCGGCGGCGTGCTCGCGTACCAGTTCGGTACCGAGCCGAGCGACGAGGACCCGTCGGTGCTGATCGACGCGGCCGTGGCTGCCGCGACCGGGGCGGACATCGCCGTCGTCGTGGTCGGGACCAACTCGAAGGTCGAGTCCGAGGGCTACGACCGCTCCTCGCTCGCGCTCCCCGGTCACCAGGACGACCTGGTCCGCGCGGTCGCCGCGGCGAACCCGAACACCGTGGTCGTCGTGAACGCCGGCTCGCCGGTCGAGATGCCGTGGCGGAACGACGTCGCCGCGGTCCTGCTCACGTGGTTCGGCGGACAGGAGTACGGCAACGCGCTCGCCGACGTCCTCACCGGTGCTCGCGAGCCGGGCGGCCGGCTGCCCACCACCTGGCCGGTCGCGATGGCGGACGTGCCCGTGCTCGACGTCACCCCGGTCGACGGGAAGGTGTCCTACGACGAGGGCGTGCACATCGGCTACCGGGCCTGGCTCCGCGCGGGCACCGAGCCGGCGTACCCGTTCGGCCACGGACTCGGCTACACGACCTGGACGATCGACGGCGTCACCGCGACGCCGACCGTCCGCGAGGGCGACGCGGTCATCGTCACCGCGACCGTCGCGAACACGGGCGACCGGGCCGGCAAGCACGTCGTGCAGGTCTACGCCTCGCGGGAGTCCTCGGCGGTCGACCGTCCGGTCCGCTGGCTCGTCGGCTTCGCGCCCGTGCGGCTCGACGCGGGGGAGTCCACCGAGGTCTCGATCGAGGTCCCGGCCCGGGCGTTCGCGCACTGGGACGGTGCATGGGCCCACGAGTCCGGCACCTTCACGCTGCACGTCGGCGCATCGGTGTCGGACGAATCCGGCACCGTGACGGTCCAATCCGCGTGAAGTCGTCCGGTTTCCGCGCTGACGCCGTGATCATTCAGTAACATCGATCTGCGCCAGGCGGCTGGTTACCGTCGGCGTGCGCACCGAGAACGGGGTCGCCATGCGTGCGACACGGTCTCCTGATCCGGCCGATGGAGCCCTGGTGGCCCTGGTGCGTCCAGAATGCGTCCCCGCGTCCGCGCGGGGACGCATTCGTTCGTTCCGGCAGATGCCAACCGGTTGACTTCTTCCCGCCTGGGAGAAGCCAGTGAACGAACGTCACTTTTCCGGTCCACCAACCGCAATCCGGTGTGACAAACCACTCGGTAGGTGGAACGATGGGTGCACCATCCCGTGCGGATCAGGGACGAGATGGTCATCCGGTCGGGCTCCCGGGGGAACTCACCAACCCCCGGCGCGGGCCCGCCGGATGCCCCGCATCAATCCGCTCGGACGATGGGTGCCACGTCCTCGGCGACGATGCGCAGGATCCGCTCGTGCGACGCGGCGTCACCGTTCGCGGGCAGGGTGATCACGAGTTCGTCGGTCGACCGCACGGCCGGGTCGGCGAGCAGCGCGTCGACGATGGCCGACGGCTCGCCGGAGACGACCTTGCTGAAGCGGAACGGCGGGTTCCCCGAGAGCGGGCGCCCCTCGTCGTCCATGCCGCTCGCGTACCCGGTGAGGAACTCCTCGTGCACGGCGCGGTCGTGGTCGTCGAGCAGCGGGACCACGATCCGGCCGACGGCGACCTTCGGGGTGCGGTCGGGGTGCAGCTGGGCGAAGCGCTCGCGGTACGCGGCGATCTGGTCCGCCTGCGCCTCGGCGAACGGCGCACCGGTGTCCTCGGTGTTCAGGGTCGAACAGTGCAGCAGCAGGCCCTTCTCGGCCGTCCGCACCGCGGTGCCCATGCTGCCGCCGCCCCACCACACACGGTCGCGGAGTCCGGGACTGAGGGGCTGCAGCGTCAGCTCGGCACCGGCCGGGATGCTCTCGTAGCCCGTGCCGGCAGTGCCGAGCGGCTCGCCCTGCAGCACCTCGAGCAGGCGGGACGCGCGCGCCTCGGCCTCGTCGCGGAAGCTGCGGTCGGACGCGCCGAACACCGGGTCGAGGATCGGGCCGTAGCCCGCGATGCCGGTCGAGATGCCGAGCTGCACGCGGCCGTCGCTGAGGAGGTCGACGGTGCTGGTGTCCTCGGCGAGGCGGATCGGGTCCTCGTAGCGCATGCCGAGGACCGCGGTGCCGAAGCCGATCGAGCTGGTCCGCTGGGCGGCGGCCGCGAAGAAGGTCATCGGGCTGGTCAGGAATGGCTCGAAGTGGCGCCCGCGGACCCAGCCGGTGCCGTACCCGAGCGACTCAGCGGTCTCGAAGAGCCGCAGGCCGTCCTCGAGGGCAGCGGCGGCGCCGGCCGTGCCGCCGTGGTTCGGGACGAAGGAGAGGAAGCCGAGTTCGCGCACGACGTGAGTCTATGCGCGCGTATCGAGCCGCGCCTCCCGTCGCGTCTGACCGACGGGAGGCGCGGCTCGGCGCCGCCCCGCGCCTCCCGTCCGTCATCACCTACCTGGGAGGATGGTGCCATGACCGACGTCACCACCCAGCCCCCGCTCGTCGCCGCCCTGCCGGCGGCGGTCGACGGTGTCGTCGACCCGGACGCCGTGTACGAGGCGTTCGCGGCCTGGGCGGCCGAGGGCGGGCGCCCGCTGTACCCGGCGCAGGACGAAGCCGTGATCGAGCTCGTCTCCGGCGCCAACGTCGTGCTCTCGACGCCCACCGGCACCGGCAAGTCACTCGTGGCCGCGGGGGCGCACTTCGCCGCGCTCGCCGAGGGGAAGCGGAGCTACTACACGGCGCCGATCAAGGCACTCGTCTCCGAGAAGTTCTTCCAGCTCGTCGAGCTGTTCGGCGCCCAGAACGTCGGCATGGTCACGGGCGACTCGAGCGTCAACGCCGATGCCCCGATCGTGTGCTGCACGGCGGAGATCCTCGCGAACCTCGCGCTCCGGCAGGGACCGGACGCCGACGTCGACGTCGTCGTGATGGACGAGTTCCACTACTACGGCGACCCCGACCGCGGTTGGGCGTGGCAGGTGCCGCTGCTCGTCCTCGAACGGGCGCAGTTCCTGCTCATGTCCGCGACGCTCGGCGACGTCACGACCATCGCGGACGACCTCTCGCGCCGGACCGGACGGCCGACCGCGCGGGTCACCGGAGTCTCGCGTCCGGTGCCGCTCGAGTACGAGTACGTGATGACGCCCGTGCAGGAGACGGTCGAACGGCTGCTCGAGGAGGGCAAGGCGCCGATCTACATCGTCCACTTCGCCCAGGCCGCCGCACTCGAACGGGCGCAGGCGCTCATGTCGGCGCGCGTCGCGTCACGCGAACGCCGAGACCAGATCGCCGAGGCCATCGCCGGGTTCCGCTTCAGCGCCGGGTTCGGGCAGACCCTGTCCCGACTCATCCGGGCGGGCATCGGCGTCCACCACGCCGGCATGCTCCCGAAGTACCGGCGGCTCGTCGAGCAGCTCGCCCAGCGCGGGCTCTTGCCGGTGATCTGCGGCACCGACACCCTCGGCGTCGGCATCAACGTGCCGATCCGCTCGGTGCTGCTCACCGGGCTGACGAAGTTCGACGGCACGAAGATGCGGCAGCTGTCCGCTCGAGAGTTCCACCAGATCGCCGGTCGTGCCGGTCGTGCGGGGTACGACACCGAGGGCGACGTCGTGGCCGAGGCGCCGGAGCACGACATCGAGAACGCCCGGGCGGTCGCGAAGGCCGGCGACGACCCGAAGAAGAAGAACAAGATCAAGCGGAAGAAGGCGCCGGACGGCTTCGTGTCGTGGGGCCAGGCGTCGTTCGAGCGGCTCATGGCGGCCGAGCCCGAGCCGATGGTCTCGCGGATGCGGATCACGCACGCGATGGTGCTCTCCGTCGTCGCGCGCGGCGGTTCGGCGTTCGAGTCCGTCCGGTCGCTGGTCTTCGACAACCACGAACCCCGGTCACGGCAGCTCGCGATGGCCCGGCGGGCACTGACCATCGCGCGGACGCTCATCAACGCGCGGGTGATCGAGAAGGTCGACGGGGAGTACCGGCTGACCGTCGACATCGCGCCGAACTTCGCGCTCAACCAGCCGCTCTCGCCGTTCGCGCTCGCGGCGTTCGAGCTGCTCGATCCTTCGTCTCCCAGTTACGCGCTCGACATGGTCTCGATCGTCGAGGCCACCCTCGACGACCCGCGGGCGATCCTCTCGCAGCAGCAGTTCAAGGAGCGCGGCGAGGCCGTCGCCCGGATGAAGCAGGAGGGCATCGAGTACGACGAGCGGATGGAGCTGCTCGAGGAGGTCACGTGGCCCAAGCCGCTGGACGAGCTGCTGACGGCCGCCTACGAGGCCTACGCCGCCGAGCAGCCGTGGGTCCTCGACTTCGCGCTCTCGCCCAAGGCCGTCGTGCGCGACATGTACGAGCGGGCGATGACCTTCGGCGACTTCGTGCGGTTCTACCAGCTCACCCGCTCCGAGGGGCTCGTGCTCCGGTACCTGTCCGACGCGTACCGGACCATGCGGCAGACGATCGCCGACGAGCAGCGCACCCCGGAGCTCGACGACCTGGTCGAGTGGCTCGGCGAGGTCGTCAAGCAGACCGACTCCTCGCTCGTCGACGAGTGGGAGGCGCTGCTGAACGGTGACGTCCTGCTCGCGTCGGAGGAACACGAGGAGATCGCGCCGCCGCAGCTCTCGCGGCTCACCGGGAACCCGCGGGCGTTCCGGGTGCTCGTGCGCAACGCCCTGTTCCAGCGGGTGCTGCTCGCCGCCGCCGACGACGTCGCCGGACTCGCGGCGCTGGACGGTGCGGCGGGCTTCGGCGAGGACGCGTGGGACGCCGTGCTCGAGGAGTACTACGAGGCGCACGACGAGATCGGGACGGACGCCGACGCCCGGTCCATGCAGTACCTGGTGCTCGACGAGGCCGGGGCCACCGGGGTGTCCGGGGCGGCGGGCTCAGCGCGCGTCTGGCGTGCGCGGCAGATCTTCGCCGACCCCGCCGGCGACAAGGACTTCGGGTTCTCCGCCACGATCGACCTCGACGCCTCGGACGAGGCGGGTGAGGCCGTGGTGCGGGTCACCGAGATCGGTCGCTTCGACGGCTGGTCGGACGTGGACGTCGACTGATGCCCGTGGTGCGCGAGCTCGGAGGCTCCTCGGCCGACGGTGACGTCGCCACGCTGCAGGACCTGCTCGAGTCGGTGCCGGACTACGCGTTGCGGATCACCGGGTACCCGCCGGGGCCGTCCGACGGGCTGAGCGCGCTGCTGTCGGTGCCGGACGGGTTCGATCCGGCGGGGAAGGTCGGGCTCGGGCTGTGGGAGGGGGAGCGGCTCGTGGCGTTCGCGGACGTGCTGCTCGGGTACCCGTCGCCCTCCGTCGCGTACATCGGGCTGCTGGTCGTCCGAGGGGGCGAGCAGGGTCGGGGCCTCGGGCGGGCGATGCACGACGCGGTCGTCGAGCGGGTCCGGGCGGCGTCGGGGCGCTCGGGCATGGAGCGCTCGCGCCTGGAGTGTTTGCGTGTGGAGCGTTTGCGCCTCGGCATCGTCGCGTCGAACGCGGCGGTGGCGGAGCCGTTCTGGCGGGCGCTCGGCTACGAGCCGACGGGGGAGGAGAAGCCGTACCGGTACGACCACCTCGTCAGTACGGTCGCGCTCTGGGAACGGGCGCTCTGACGAACGGGTAGGTTCGACGCCAGTCCCGGGCCGATCGGTCCGCGACCAGGATCGAGAGGACCCCACCGTGCGCATCGGATCGAGCATCGCCCTGATCGTCGTCGGCGCCATCGTGGCGTTCGCCCTGAACATCCAGCTCGCGGGTGTCGACCTGCGCCTGATCGGCTACATCCTCATGGCAGCGGGCGTGGTCCTGCTCGTCATCAGCCTCGCAGTGGCGTTCGGCGGACGTCGTACGACGACCACGACGCGGAGCGGGGTCGACCCGGCGTCCGGGGAGCAGATCACGCGTCAGGATCGTCGCGACGGCACCTACTGAGCGTCGCGCGGCTGCATCAGAACAGGGTCGCGGGCGGGGTCGCCTCGGGCAGCGCGGCCGGCTCGGTGACCTCGACCCCGGGCCACCCCGGGCCGTGCGGCACCTCGGTGCCCTGCTGGTAGGCGGTCGCGGCACCGCGGGCGCGGACGTCCGCCGCCTCGTTCATCTCGTGCCCGACGTGGCCGCGGACCCACTCGAACGTGACCTTGCGGCCCTGCAGCTCGGCGTCGAGCTCCTTGATGATCTCGACGTTCAGCACGGGCTTGCCGTCGGCCTTCCGCCAGCCCTTCCGCTTCCAGCCCGCGAGCCACTCGGTGCACGCCTTGATCGCGTACTGGCTGTCGCAGAGGATGTGCAGCGGCTCGCCGGTGTCCTTCGTGGCGCGGAGCAGCTGGAGGACGGCGGTCAGCTCGCCCTGGTTGTTCGTGGCGTTCGGCCACCCACCGGCGGCCCAGCGGTCGTCATCGACGTACCAGGCCCAGCCGGCCGGGCCGGGGTTGCCGAGGGCTGAGCCGTCTGCTGCGGCGACGATCGTCACGGTGGGACCTCCTGCGTGTGGCGAGTGCTGGTCAACCGTAACGGACCGGACCGCCCCCCGGCGTCAGCGGTTCGCGGGGGAGATGTTGAGGGTGGCGTCCTCGTTGAGCCACTTGTCGCCGCGGAGCTCGAGGTAGGGGTTCATCCACTCGAACTGCGCCGGGGTGACGCCGAAGCGCTTCGACACCGTGGTGAGGTCGTCGCCGTGCGACACCATGTACCAGGTGGGCGTGCCGTCGACGTCCTGCACGTACCCGTACGCACCCGGGCGGGCCTTCCCCACGGTCACGCGCAGGTCCGGGTAGGGGTTCGGGATCTTCCACGTCAGCGTGCCGACCGCGAGCACCGAGCCGACCCACGGGCGGTCCGCGTCGCTGCTGCCGTCGCCGGACGACATCGGCACCAGGACGGCGCTCGCGAGGTAGTCGGGCCGTGCGCCGGCGTCGAGCGTGTACGAGTCGGGCGGCCCGGACGCGCGGTCCCACTGCACGAACCCACGGGCGACCGCGTCGTAGCCGTCCTGGAACCCGGCGACGCGGTGGCGGAACTGGATCGACATCGGCTGCGGGTTCGTCGTCCGGTAGTCCGAGAGGTGCACCGTGAACACGCCGTCGGCATCGGCCGTGACCCGCACGTGGATCGACGTGTCCCCGGTCTTCGACACGACGTCGGTCTCGGCGGCGACCGTCCCGGCAGGGAGGACCTGCTCGGGGGTCGGGGAGGCGGTGGGCGTCGGTCGCTCGGTGGCGTCCGGTCCCTGCACGGCCAACCGGGTCGGACTCGGCACCGGATCGGGTCCGCTGAACACCGAGCAGCCGGTCAGCCCGATGGCTGCGACCGCCGACAGCAGCGCCACCGCAGTCGTCCGTCCCCTCGTCACCGCTCGTCGCATGATCCCCCTCGTCCCCGGCCGGCGTCGGATCTCGCCTGGCTCGCGGCGATCGTAGCGTGGGGTCGAGGCGCGTTCCGGGCTCGTGACCGGATCGGTACCGATGCTGCGGGATCGAGCGGTCGCCCTCGGGCGGACCACCGGTCGGGTGCGTCGATCGGACTGCCGGGGACGTCGCTCGGGCAGCGAGGCCTACGGTCGGCGCCATGAGCGACAGCACCCCCGACGTCCCGGGCCCCGAGCACTCCGACGACCACGCACGCACCGACGCCCTGCGCGAGGCCGCACACCACGAGGGCGCGGACGGCGTCGGGGAGCGTGAGCAGCGCGCGGCCGACACCTCGTACAGCCCGTCGAGCGAGCGGGAGACCGAGGCGTCGCAGACGTCGCAGCGCGATCGTGCCGACCTCGAGGCGGACGGCATCGACCCCTCGCGGATCGTCGCCGCTCCGGGCACGGGTGGCGCCGACGACGCGGGCGACGTCGAGCCGGAGCCCGGCGACCTGCACCTGCCGTGGCAGTCGGAGGAGGACCGCCGGGGCTAGCTCGCCACCCGGTCGAGTTCGCGGACGAGCTCCTCACCGTCGCGGACGTCCCAGAACGCGAACGGCTGCGGGCCGAAGGCGAACGCGTCGAGACCCGTGTTCGCGTAGAGGCGTGCCGCTCCGGAACCACTGACGAACGCTTGGAGCCCGGATGGCTGGCCGGTGTTCCACTCCACCGAGCAGTGCTGCCGGTCCTTGCTCCACGTGATCGTCCGGTCGGTGCGGCCCACCGAGACCTCCCGCGAGCCTCGAGGCGTGATGACGAGCGCTCGGCGAGACGTCACCGCGTACACCGTCGTGCGCTTCCGGTGACCCTTCAGCAGGAACCGGCCGAAGACGAAGAACAGGCCGAGCAGGATGAAGACGCCCCCGAAGACGAGGAAGAACGCCGGTGCGCCGGACGTCGCGGCGGTGACCTCCCAGTACACGGCGAACCCGCACCAGAGCACCGAGAAGGGCACCAGGAACACGTCCTGTCCGGCGAAGAGCTTCGCCGGGTCGCTCGTCCCCGCCCAGTACAGGTGCTCGTCCGGCCGGAGGTGTTCACGCGCGGTCTGTTGAGGATCGTTCACCCCGAAGAACCTACGCGCGTCAGGACACCGAGTCCGGGTGGGACCCCGTGCGCTGCCCCGACTCGAGCGACGCGATCGCCGCCAGGTCGTCGTCGCTGAGCACGAACCCGTCGACGTCGAGGTTCGACCGGATCCGCGACGGCGTCACCGACTTCGGCAGCACCACCACCCCCTGCTGCACGTTCCACCGCACGAGCACCTGCGCCACGCTCACCCCGTGGGCGTCCGCGATGCCGGTGAGCACCGGCTCGTCGATGAGCCGCCCGCGTCCGAGCGGCGACCAGGCCTCGGTCACGATCCCGTGCTGGGCGTGGAATGCCATGAGCTCACGCTGCGGCAGCCATGGGTGCCGCTCGACCTGGTTCACCGCCGGGACCTCGCCCGTCTCGTCGATGAGCCGTTCGAGGTGCGGCACCTGGAAGTTCGACACCCCGACGCTGCGCGCGCGCCCCGACTCGCGCAGCTCGACGAGGGCGCGCCAGGTGTCGACGTAGCGGTCGTTCGCCGCGGCCGGCCAGTGGATCAGGTAGAGGTCGACGGTGTCGAGCCCGAGTCGCTCGAGGCTCGCGTCGAACGCCCGCAGGGTCGCGTCGCGCCCCTGGTGGTCGTTCCACACCTTGGTCGTCACGAAGACGTCGTCACGGTCGAGCCCGGAGGCGCGGATCGCCTTCCCGACGCCGGTCTCGTTGCCGTACATCTCGGCGGTGTCGACGTGCCGGTAGCCGGCGCCGAGCGCGAGACCGACCGCCGTCTCGGCCTCGGTGTCGTCGACCTTGTAGACGCCGAAGCCGATGGCGGGGATCGATGCGCCGTCGCGGAGGGGGACTGAGGTGACCATGCACCCATCCTGCCGATCGTGGCGGGGGTGCGCCGCGCCTCCAGGCTGGGCGTCGCACCACGTGATCGACGTGACACGCGTCGATCGACACGTGGGACGGCGAAACACGCGTGTTTGCGCCCTAGGTGGGGATGTTCACCGGCTCGGTGTCGGGGATGGGGCTCGCGTCGCGACCACGCAGGTCGGGCAGCCAGCGCCTCGTGACGAGCGGGAGGGCGACGCCCGCCGCGGCCATCACGGCACCGACCATCATCCCGCCGGTCGCGCCCTGGCTGTCGATGAGGAACCCGGCGACCGCGGAACCACCCGCTGCACCGATGAGCTGGCCGGTGCCCATCCAGCCGTACGCCTCGGCCGTGTCGGAGAACTTCACCGTCGCCGAGACCGAGCCGAACATGACCGCGAGGGCCGGAGCGATGCCCGCGCCGGCGATGACCAGGGCGAGGCAGAGCCACCAGAAGTCCGTGCCGCCCACGGCGAGGGCGAGTCCGACGAACACGATCGACATGCGCGTCCAGAGGGTGTTGCGCGAGATCGGCAGGTGGCCGAGCGTGAGGCCGCCGATGAGCGAGCCGATGGCGAACACGGCGAGGACGATGCCGGCGTTCGGGCTGCCCTCGCCGAAGACGCTCGTGACGCTCGCTTCGACCGCCGCGCAGGCCCCGATGAGGAGGAGGCCCGTGAGGGTGGCGACGACGACCGACGGCCGCTTCAGCACCACGCCGAACGCTCGCTTCGACCGCGGGATGCGGACCCGGCCGAGCTCGGGGGAGGCGATGAACCACGTGCCGCCGACGACGAGGAACACCATCGCGACGACGATCGCCTGGACCGTGCCGATCTGCGTCGCGACGAAGGTGGTGATGACCGGGCCGGCGACCCAGATGAGCTCCTGCGCGCTCGCGTCGAGGGAGAAGAGGGGCGTGAGCTGCGACGAGGTCACCATCTTGGGGTAGATGGTGCGCACCGCCGGCTGCACGGGCGGGACGGCGAGGCCGCCCAGGAACCCGACGACCACGTAGGCCCACAGCGGCATGACGAAGAACGCGATGACGGCCATGCTCACGAGCGCGACGAGGCTCGTCAGGATGAGCACCGGCCGCATGCCCCAGCTGCCCATCCAGCGGCTGGTGAGCGGACCCGCGATCGCCTGCCCGATGCTCGTCGTCGCGAGCACGAGTCCGGCGGCACCGTACGAGTCGAAGACGTGCTCGACGTGCAGCAGGTAGGCCAGCGACAGCATGCCGAAGGGGAACCGTGCGGTGAGCTGCGCGGCGATGACGCGACCCACGCCGGGAGTCTTGAGGAGGGGGCCGTACGTGCTCACGAGACGAGTGTACGGACCGGACGGACGGCCCTGTCACCCGTCCGGGGGAGGTGTGGACGGCGAGCTGCCCGCGACACGCCGACACGCTGATTCCACACATGTGGATCGACGCTGTCCACGGGTGTGGGGAAGTGTCGGTGGTCCGCTGGAGAATGGCGGAATCACGGGCCTCTCCGAGCTGTTCACACTGTGGAGGAGCTTGTGGAGAACTACACGGCTGTAACACTTCCTCTTGTGGTCGGTGACTCCGCCAGCCACTAGATGTAGTGTGGAGGCATCGCAGCGGCCCCTCCCGGAACCTGCTGCACACAGGCACCAGTACAACCACCACAGCAACAGCAGAACCAGGGGAGATCATGGCCGTCACCGTCTACACCAAGCCGTCCTGCGTCCAGTGCACCGCGACGTACCGGGCGCTCGACAACAAGGGCATCCAGTACGAAGTGCACGACGTCTCCACCGACGAAGCCGCGCTCGAGCACGTCAAGAGCCTCGGCTACCTGCAGGCGCCCGTCGTCGTCACGGACGACGACCACTGGTCGGGCTTCCGTCCCGACAAGATCGCGACGCTCAGCGCCGAACTCGCGTAGTTCGACCCACGTCCGCGGGTGGTGACCCGAGCTCGTTCAGGAGGCTCGGATCACCACCGCAGGACACCCACGGTCCGTCTGTCCGCACCTTCTCATCGGAGGGGCACCATGAGCCGACTGGTCTACTTCTCGAGCGTGTCCGGGTACACCGCACGCTTCGTCGAGAAGCTCGGCCGTGACGCGGACCGGATCCCGCTCTACCCGAACGACCCGTTCCTCCACGTGGACGAGCCGTACGTGTTGGTGCTGCCCACCTACGGTGGCGGCAACGGGCAGGGAGCGGTCCCCAAGCAGGTCATCAAGTTCCTGAACGACGAACGCAACCGCTCGCTCATCCGCGGTGTGATCGTCGGGGGCAACACGAACTTCGGCGAGGCCTACGGTCTCGCGGGGGACGTCATCGCACGCAAGTGCAACGTCCCCGTCCTCTACAGATTCGAACTCTTCGGGACTCCTGACGACGTGTCAGCGGTCAACACAGGATTGGATGCATTTTGGACGCAGCAGTTGCAGACGTCGATCTGACGTCGCCGCAGACGGGGATGGACTACCACTCCCTCAACGCGATGCTCAACCTCTACGACGCGGACGGGAACATCCAGTTCGACAAGGACCGTGAAGCCGCGAAGCAGTTCTTCCTGCAGCACGTCAACCAGAACACCGTCTTCTTCCACAACCTGAAGGAGCGGCTCGACTACCTGGTCGAGAACGAGTACTACGAGCGCGAGACGATCGACATGTACTCGCTGGACTTCATCCAGAAGCTCAACGACCTGGCGTACTCGAAGAAGTTCCGGTTCCAGACGTTCCTCGGTGCGTTCAAGTACTACACGAGCTACACGCTCAAGACGTTCGACGGCAAGCGCTACCTCGAGCGCTTCGAGGACCGCGTCGTGATGACCGCCCTCGGCCTCGCACAGGGCAACGAGCAGCTCGCGATCGACCTCGTGGAAGAGATCATCGCCGGCCGCTTCCAGCCCGCGACCCCGACGTTCCTCAACACCGCGAAGGCCCAGCGCGGCGAGCTCGTCTCCTGCTTCCTCCTCCGCATCGAGGACAACATGGAGTCGATCTCGCGCGGCATCAACTCCTCGCTGCAGCTCTCGAAGCGCGGCGGCGGCGTGGCCCTGCTCCTCTCCAACATCCGCGAGGCCGGCGCCCCGATCAAGCAGATCGAGAACCAGTCCTCGGGCATCATCCCCGTGATGAAGCTGCTGGAAGACTCCTTCTCCTACGCGAACCAGCTCGGTGCGCGTCAGGGTGCCGGCGCGGTCTACCTCAGCGCCCACCACCCGGACATCATGCGGTTCCTCGACACCAAGCGTGAGAACGCCGACGAGAAGATTCGTATCAAGACGCTGTCCCTCGGCGTCGTCGTGCCGGACATCACGTTCGAGCTCGCGAAGAACAACGAGGACATGTACCTCTTCTCGCCGTACGACGTCGAGAAGGTCTACGGCATCCCGTTCGGCGACGTCCCGATCTCCGAGAAGTACCGCGAGATGGTCGACGACTCGCGCATCAAGAAGACGAAGATCAAGGCGCGCGACTTCTTCACCACCATCGCCGAGATCCAGTTCGAGTCGGGCTACCCGTACATCGTGTTCGAGGACACGGTGAACAAGGCCAACCCGATCAAGGGTCGGATCAACATGTCCAACCTGTGCTCGGAGATCCTGCAGGTCAACACCCCGACGACGTTCAACGAGGACCTCTCGTACAACGAGATCGGCAAGGACATCTCCTGCAACCTCGGCTCGCTGAACATCGCGCTGACGATGGACTCGCCGGACTTCGGTCGCACCATCGAGACCGCCATCCGCGGCCTCACGTCGGTGTCGCAGATGTCGCACATCACGTCGGTCCGCTCCGTCGAGGACGGCAACGACAAGTCGCACGCCATCGGCCTCGGCCAGATGAACCTGCACGGCTACCTCGCTCGTGAGCGCGTGTACTACGGCTCCGAAGAGGGCATCGACTTCACGAACATCTACTTCTACACGGTGCTGTTCCACGCCCTTCGCGCGTCGAACAAGATCGCGATCGAGACCGGCGAGACCTTCGACGGGTTCCGCGACTCGAAGTACGCGTCGGGCGAGTTCTTCGACAAGTACACCGACCAGGCGTGGACCCCCGCCACGGCTCGCGTCGCCTCGCTCTTCGACAACGCGAACATCACGATCCCGACGCAGGACGACTGGAAGGCGCTGAAGGCGTCCATCCAGGAGCACGGCATCTACAACCAGAACCTGCAGGCCGTCCCGCCGACCGGTTCGATCTCGTACATCAACCACTCGACGTCGTCGATCCACCCGATCGCGTCGAAGATCGAGATCCGCAAGGAAGGCAAGCTCGGTCGCGTCTACTACCCGGCGCCGTTCATGACGAACGACAACCTGGACTACTACCAGGACGCGTACGAGATCGGCCCGGAGAAGATCATCGACACGTACGCCGCGGCGACGCAGCACGTGGACCAGGGCCTGTCCCTGACGCTGTTCTTCAAGGACACCGCCACCACGCGCGACATCAACAAGGCACAGATCTACGCATGGCGCAAGGGCATCAAGACGATCTACTACATCCGTCTGCGCCAGCTCGCCCTCGAGGGCACCGAGGTCGAGGGCTGCGTCAGCTGCATGCTGTAGAGCCCGCCGCTCTGCATTCTGGAGGCGCGGTGCCAGCCCGCACCGCGCCTCCAGTCCCGTAATCATCACCATCTCTTGAAGGAAACGTGCGTTGGTCGAGAAGCTGAAGCTCATTGATCGGGTCCAGGCCATCAACTGGAACCGCATCCAGGACGACAAGGACGTCGAGGTCTGGAACCGCCTCGTCAACAACTTCTGGCTGCCCGAGAAGGTGCCGCTGTCGAACGACGTGCAGTCGTGGAACACCCTGACGCCGGCCGAGCAGAAGCTGACCATGCGCGTCTTCACCGGCCTGACGCTCCTGGACACCATCCAGGGCACCGTCGGCGCCGTGTCGCTCATCCCCGACGCGATCACCCCGCACGAAGAAGCCGTCTACACGAACATCGCGTTCATGGAGTCGGTGCACGCCAAGAGCTATTCGTCGATCTTCTCGACCCTTGCGTCGACGCCAGAGATCGATGAAGCCTTCCGCTGGTCCGAGGAGAACCCGAACCTGCAGAAGAAGGCCCAGATCGTCATGGACTACTACCAGGGCGACCAGCCGCTGAAGCGCAAGGTCGCTTCGACGCTGCTCGAGTCGTTCCTGTTCTACTCCGGGTTCTACCTGCCGATGCACTGGTCGTCGCGGGCGAAGCTGACGAACACCGCCGACCTCATCCGCCTGATCATTCGTGACGAAGCCGTTCACGGGTACTACATCGGGTACAAGTACCAGAAGGGGCTCGAGCAGCTCACGCAGGCCGAGCGTGACGAGCTGAAGGACTACACGTTCTCGCTCCTGTTCGAGCTGTACGAGAACGAGGTGCAGTACACGCAGGACCTCTACGACGAGGTCGGGCTGACCGAGGACGTCAAGAAGTTCCTGCACTACAACGCCAACAAGGCGCTGATGAACCTGGGCTACGAGCCGATGTTCCCGAAGAACATCACGGACGTGAACCCGGCCATCCTGTCCGCCCTGTCGCCGAACGCCGACGAGAACCACGACTTCTTCTCGGGGTCGGGGTCGTCGTACGTGATCGGCAAGGCTGTGAACACTGAGGACGAGGACTGGGACTTCTGAGTCTGGTCTGATTCGTGGAGGCGCCCCGTTGGCTTTGACCCGACTGCCTCCTACTTGGCCGTTGAGCGTGTGAGTGAGGTTGGCCACTCGGAAGTGAAGTTGGCCATGGTCGCTTGGAGTTGGCCAATTTCTGCTGGTGCGGTGTTTTGCGGTGTGGCTGGGCTGAGTGGGGCTGCAGTCCGACTGTCGAGCGATCTCGGATCCACGTGTCGGGGAAGGTTGGATGTGATGCCTAGGACTACCCGTCCTCGTCCTGTGGATCTCGCGCCGGCTCCTTGGCCGGACCAGGCGAGTGAGGACCCGTTGGGCGAGTTTGCTCGTCGGTGGGTGCTTCGTCTCTTGGATGTGATCGGTGATCGGTCTATTCGGTCGGTCGCGGATGATGCGGGACCCGACCACCGTCGAGGAAGTGCTTCGCGACCTGCCAGGCCAAAGCAACCAGTGCGACGCAGAGGCTCACTAAGGCGACAAGTAGCGCCAGTGTTGCAACGGGGGTGTCGAACAGCTCAGGGGCAGCTGGAGCGGTAGGCATCTTCAGATCTTCCCATTCCGGGCTGCCTTCGGTGTTGCGTCGGTTTCGGCTTTCGCCGGCCGGCCCCGCCTGAGCCGTGGGTTCCGGAAGCAAGGACTACCGCCCGCCGCGGAGAGCCCGAGTCCCCTGGAGCTGGTACTCGTCCTACCAAGTCGCGGCGAGCCGACGATGCACTACCGCGTGGGAGTGCGGCGTACAGGATATGGCTTCGGGGCGGACCGAAGTCCCAGTCGATGCATCATTCGAGGGCTTCTCGGATGCCGTCGGAGAGGCGGCGCCAGAAAGTTCTGTTGGTGTCCACTTTGAGGCGCTCGAGCTCGTCAATGCGCCTCGCTGTCTGGTTCTTGTTGTATGACAGCGAGCTGCCTTCGAACGCGACGAGTGCTCCTCGAAGGGACCATGCCCAGCGTCCTGCCGACGGTTGCTTCGAGGCCCACCGTCTACGGAACCCCACGGGCGACAGGAGTCCGAAGATCAGGAAAGCCAATGTCGCTGGCTCGGCGTTTGGGACGATAGTGAGCAGATTGACAAACCCGAGGAGTAGCAACAGGACGTATAGCACGGTCGCGACAGTGCTGGTCCACCACTTACTGCGTTTGCTCTTGATTACTAGATTGCCGGATGTAATCCCCGCGAACATGATCAACCCGCCTGCGCTGAAGATTGTTGAGATCAGCGTTGCCGGGAGGAAGCCGTCCAGCGCCGGCGCCGGCGCCGTCGTGGTCGCGGTCGCGGTCAGGCCGACGACCAGTCCGATGACCGCCGCGCGAAGGACGATGCTGGTCAGAGCAATTGAGATGTCCGGGAGTGGGAGCCGCTCGAGGCGGTTCGACCCACGTCGGATGGGGGCGTGCCGTCCCAGTGCGGTTATTCGTGCCTCCACGGACTTGAGCTGCGCGCGGGCGTTCTCGAGTTGCTTACCGTGGGCTGATACAACGAAACGGCTCACCTCGATACCGAGCGTCCAGGTTGCCACTGTGGTCGGGACGATGACGACCAGGAGTGGGATCAGCTTGGAGTGGGCGGTTGTGCCAGCGATCGCGAAGATGCACAGCGCCATCGCGGACATGGCGAGCGCTGCGCCCATGACGCCAACACTTCGACGCACGCGAGCTCGTTCAGCGGTGTCCTTGAACGCGCTTTGTCCACCGAGCGAGATGCCGTAGAGGACGAGCGCGAGGGCGACATACGTCAGGAGCGTCTCCGGGGTTGCATCGCGGAGCGTCCATCCCCATGTTGCCATCCAATCGAGTCGTCCCGCCTGGGAGTCCTTTGCGGTCCATGGTCCCGTCGAGAACAATGCGATCTCGACGAACACGCCAAGAACGATGAGTCCGACAAGCGAGTGGGCATACAGCCGACGGATAGGCAGCGGATCGGGGTCGCTCGTTGTCACGACCAAAAAGTCTAATGGTGCGGCGGTCTGTGGGTTGGTACCGCAGGTTTGACGCTGCCACAGTACGAGAGAGCCGTCCGCGTGCCCGCAGCCGCCGCTCTCGTGCAAACAGCCATGGACGGGTTTGAGCACGGACAAGCGCTGACGGCGTGCGGAGATTTCGCCGCTGCGCGAGGTCGGCCGCTGGCCATGGCGAAATCGATCACCGTCGGTTCTCTCAGCGCCGTTCCCGTCGACCGGTTCGACGCCGGCGAAACGCGCGATTGAAGGTCAAGCGCCAAGCTCTCCCGTTCGGTGTATCACCGCAGTCACGGGAGCTCCAAGCGGCTCTTCGGTGCACGAACACGAGCGTGTCGTGAGGGCCGGGGTGTGGCGATGCCGACCCTGCGGCGGTCAACCGTCGATGCTCGGCCCGCCTGTGCGAAGCATTTCGAACAGTGCCGCGATCGCGACGTTTGAATTGTCACCGTCGTAGGAGTTCGGGAGGCGACGCACGTCGCTGTTCGGGTCGTCGACCTCTGGTTCCGGCATCTTCGCGATGCGTTCTCGCAACTCGTCGGCGTCGCTGCCGATGTCAATGCCGAGGTCGCTGGTGACGTTTTCGAGCTCCTCGAGCGCTTCCATCATGCTCGTCGGTGACCCCCACGCCCACGGAATCGCATTCAGTTCGTCTTGCACCGCATCGACGACCGCGGAAGTGATGTGAATAGAGTCGATGCGCCGTCGAAGCTGGAAGTCCAGGTACGAGAATTCACGGAGGTCGTCGGTGGTTGACACAGCTAAGGCACCGATTGTGGCGGCTACCTCGGCGCGTTCCTGCGACCACTCCTCGTCAATTCCGTCAAGCAGCGTGGCCAATTCGAACGCGGCCGCGGGTGTCGGGTTATCAAGCGGCTCGAGCTCGCCGTCGAGGAACTCCAACGCCTCCTTGAACGCGTCCGGTAGAGCAGATGAGACAGATGACGACAACAATTTCAGGATCCCCGCGACAGCAACCAGCGCGTCCAAGCGTTCCTCAACGGTCATACAGTCGATCCGCGGCCCAGGTCTGGTCCGCTCCGCCTGCTCCGCCGTCGTCGAGGCTTCACTGAGCAGCGCGACGGTCCTTTGCTCAACGGCCGTCGTTTCGTCCTCGTTGAGTCCGTTTCCGTCATCACGTGACCGTTGTCGGAGCATGTACTCGATCTGGCGAAGTGATGACGCGTGCTGGAGTGCCGAAGCGAACAGCGCCGGTTCCTTGAGACGATCGAGGAGGAAATCTCGGCGACTCGCATCAAACAAAGCAATATGCGTCTCGTTGCCGAGCGTCGCTATCCGGATCCACGTCCCCTCAAGCATACGGAGAGCAGGCGTGTAGTCCCGCGGATCGTCTTCAGCGGACATCAACCGTGACAGGGAGCGTTCCGGCAGCGACCGGCTTGGGTCGATGGCAAGATGCAACACAATCCGGAACGCCAATCCGGACAGCTGCTTGAAGCTCCCCGACCAGATGGAGTCCGGATGGTTCAGCGCATCAAGAAGCAACGTGTACAGATCGTCGACCGTCGAAGGACGTTGCAGCAGCACCGACTCCAGCAGCCGCGGGTTGAAGCCTGGGTGATCCACGACGTCGCGATAGCGGAGGTCGTCGGCGAAGCCAGGAAGCACGTCAGAGCCTTCATACGAGACATAGAGATGGTTGACGAGCATCTGCGCACGTTGGCTGCGGGTGATCTCCGACAGCCGCACACGCACAGGCGTCTGAGACTCGAGCGCGCGAGCCACACGGTCGTCCCCGCTATGCAGTGCCGTGTTGAGCACCTGCTCGCGCGTGGTCATCACCAGCAACGCGTTCCGTGATGGGGAGCGCTGCAGCGTTCGGATCAGCTGCCCGAGCTCGCTGCTTTCGTTCTTACCGAGTTCGACAGTGGCGTTCTGGCCGAGGAAGTCGTCGTAGTAGAACACGACCTTTTCCTCCGGATCGCGGAGGTGCCGCCATGCCTGCGCAACGTCCGAAGTGAGCTGGACGACCTTGTATCCAGCCGCCCAATGATTGATCAGCAGCATCTCCGCAAGAGTGCTCTTCCCAACGCCGGGTGGACCGGCGACCATGACCACGTGATGCTCGCGCAGCGCATCGTATGCCACGCCATACACGGGCGTATGCACCCAGACGCGGACATGCTCGCGCACACCTTGCATGAACGCTTCGTTGCGTTCCCATTCGCCGGAGCCGACGATGCGTTCGAACACCTCCGCGCTGTTGAGCCACAGTTTGAAGTGGTGGCGTTCAACCTGGGGAGCAGACACCAGCGCAGTGTTGATGCGACCTCGCGTCCACACATAGCTGCTGTCCGGAACGAGCTGTCCGAGAGCGGCAGCAACCTCGTCCACCCCGTCCGGGCTGAGATCAGCGGAGGTCGCGAAGTAGTAGCCCGTCAATTCCTGGCCCGGCTTAGTGAACCCCGGATTCTGCGCCTTCAGGAGCTCCTTTGCCGCCGCGGCCGCCATCGTCGCCCGGGATGCGTCAGGGCGATGTTTACACTGCGCGACGATGACGTCCGCTCCTAGGACGCTGCGACAGTCGATTCCGCCGTCGCGACCGACAGCGAACGTCGTGAACACGCGACCTGCCTCCGCGTTGAGCAGATCGCGGATGAGCGCCTCAAAGTCGATTGGAGACAGCCCCCGGAAGTCGTAATCCGCCACGAAGCGAATCTACCGGACCGGAGGAAAGGAAGCACTGCCGGAGGCAAGCGCACGCAGTGACGAACGGTCCAGGAAGCACGAGTCAAGTAGACCTGGCCTGCGTTCAGCATTCACCTGTGACGGTGGCGGGATTTCGCGTATGCCTGTGGGGTACGCCGCGGGGGGTGGCCGTGACAGCCGCGGTGAGTTGCGGTGAGCCGGCGTCGAAGACACGGGCTTCCCGGTCATGATGCAGGTGCAGTATTCATCAGCCTGTTCGTCCGTCCGCACCGACGCGTGGAAACCGCGGCGTCCTTCATTGTCAGCGAAGTGTTAGCGGACGCGTCAAAATACCCTGGCGCGTGCAGCCTCGCAGTCACCGCTGGGGATGCCGAGAGGGAGGTCTGGCTGGTGGTCATCGACGATGGTGTTGGCGGGGCGCTACGGATAACCGGTAGCGGCCCGGACGGCTCCGGGAGCGGGCGACGAATCTCGGCGGGTCGTTTCGCGTTGAGAGTCCGAGGGGCGGTCCAACTTTGCTGCTATTCACCGCGCCACTGGGCAGCGACCCGTGATTGCGGTCGCAGGTTCGACCGTCACGGTCGTGGTTGCTCCGTTCGCTCGCGGATGGCGCCCCGGACCGTCGCTGTGCCGGAACGGCGGTAGTGTTCAGCGGTGCGGATCGCCATCTACCCGGACAGCAACGCGTTCTTCGCCGACCGGTTTCTACGCCGGCCGTACAGTGCGGAGTTCCTCGAAGCACTCGACGGTGGGGACGTGCAACTGTTCCTCCCGCCGACGGTGCTCGCCGAAACGCTGCGGCAAGCGCGTGAGGCAGCAGCGGAACGGACCCGGCAGCTGAAGAGCGCATTCCGACGCTCCGACGCGCAGTCCAACGTGAACGGTGACGCTGTTCGCGCTGCCATCAACGAGTACACGGACGCGGTCATCGGTGAAGCGGAAACAGCGCTCGGGCTGCTGCTTGCCCATCCGGCGGTGACGGTCCTGGATCAAGCAACGGTTCTCGCCGAAGACCTCGTCGCCCGTGAGTTGGACCGTCGTCGGCCGTTCCTCGACAAGAGCGCGGGCAGTGTCGGGTTCCGGGACGCCATGATCTGGTTCAGCATGGTCGAGCATTTCGACGTGCTCTCGGAAGACCACATCGTCATCCTCACGAACGATGGCGGCTTCCTCGCCAACGACAAGCAGTCCCTACATCCTGATCTCCTCGACGATCTCGACGCGTGGGGAATTGAGCGCAGCCGTGTGCACACGCAGCCAGATCTGCAGCACGCGACGATTGAACTGCGCCGATTGCGGCACGTCATCAGTGAACGGGAGGCGGCGCTCACGTCCGCGGTGGTCTCCTTCACGCAGGCGCTCGCGCATGCTCCGTGGGGGACGTCTCAACCGTTCGGACCGTTTACGCGTTCCATCGCCGCACCACCCTCGTTGCTGCACAATCCAGTGGTGACCGCTATCGAGGACGTCGCCGTGCAGAGCATCGGAGACGGCGAGTGGGCTACGTGTGTCGCCCACGCAACAGTGGTGTTCCGCGGGCGAATTCGCGCGTCGGACCTCGGGGACATCGCCGGCGCGGAAGTGAGTGTCGGCGACGGCGGTGATGATGACGACTGGTGGTTGGAAGCCACCACCCGCTCGCGGGTTAGCGTCACCGTCGACGTCGAACTCGACCCGGATGACGGCACGACGACGGTGCAAGAATTCGGGGTCGCGTTCCTACCCGATGGCACGCCCTGAGCGCGGTCTGCGCTGCGCGGCGTTCAGCACGCAGGTGATGCGGCACCTGCGCTTGCGCCATCGCGCGGTCTCCGATTCAGTCCCGGTCGGTTAAGGGCTCGTCCGCTGGCTCTTCGGGGTCCTGGGACGGCTTCTTCGAGGTGCCGGGACGAAGCCGTCGCAGGCCAGGACATGCAGTGCCCACCCACCACTGCCGGATCCGCGGGGCGGCTGTGACGACACCGATCGCGGCTGCCGCGACGAGTAAGGCACCGACGGCGAGGATCAGTGCACGGTTCCGATCGTCGTCGGAGCCGGCTGAGGGCGTGTGCTCGTCGGAGGGTTCCGGCTCGTTGTCGTCGAGTTCATTCGCGGCTCGTTTCGAGGTGGCGATCGCGTCGCGGAGCTCACGCTTGCGCTCGTCGTCGATGACGAGCTCATCGGCGATGCGTTCGTCCCACTTCCGGGTCGTCCAATACCGGTTGTAGTGGCTATAGCCGCCGGTACCGCGGTGGTGGTCCTCCTCGGACGCGAACTCTGCACCCTTTTCCGTCACTCCGTACGCAGACGGTTCTCCGTAAAGGAACCCTTCCTCTTTGAGGATGAAGTTCATCTCCTGCGCAGACAGACCGAACTCACGTCCGAGGACGGTTGCTGACACGTGCATGTTCTAACCTGTTCGACGGGCTCGGATGGGGGGCGTTGCGGAGTACGTTCAGTGTAGGAGCGCCAGCACCCGAAGGCATGCCCCCGGACGGGGACATGCGGTTCAACGCAACGGCAACCACTGCCGGCCTACCCGGCGGACCGCCGGACCATGGGCGGGGAGGAAAACGCTGGTATGTGGCAGTGCTTCCGCTGAGCCCACGGCACCATCCTGATCCGCGGTGAAGTACGACGGGATCAAACGCGGCCGCGGCTCCTATCGACGCGCTTGCCTGTCGTAGTGCGTGACGATGGCGTCCCCGGTGACAAGGGCATCTGCCGCCCGAATCAGGGACCGGTGTATCCCGTGCTGCGGCCATTCGCTGGAAGAGTGCAACGTTGCGACACGTCCGATGGGATGACGTCAGGAGTCGACCTCAGGATTCGCGACATGCGATCCGCCGGCAACTGCCACCTGCGCACGGTTCAGCCGTCGAACGTCTCCGCACCTTCGGCGTTGGTCTTTCACGGCGGAACGGATTCCCCACAAGCTCGACGGCGATCGGCGTCGACATCTCGACGGGTGCCGGTGCCGCGGTCCTGAGCCACCAGTTCGCGGGTGTCACCGTCGCCGGAATCATGGCTGTTGGGTTGCCGTCCTCGCTGTCGTTGGCCACGCTGCGTTCTAAGGGCCAACAGTCGCAACGGGCCGTCCGCACCATCATCGATCATCACTACCGGTCGCAGCCCGAAACGTGACGCCGAATCGGTGGCAGGCTGCTGTTAGGGCCGAACCGGTTCATCCCCGCGGCCGTTACTGCGAACTGCGTCACCCTTGCGTACCGTCGACCGCTTGAGAAGGAGTGATGATTGCGATATCCACCCGAAGGTTCGGCGGCCGCCGCCACGATCGCGAGGAAAGCCGAGTCCCGCCCGGGCAGACAACGGTCGCGGATTCGCCAGTGCTCTCCGTCGGAGGGGCACCAGAGATGAGCCCGGATAACTGATCGTTCGATCGCGACTGCGGACAGCGGGGTCGGTCATGGTCCTGGGACGACCCTCGGCAGCCGAATCGAAGACGTCTCCGCCGATACTCACTTCGTCACCCACCGCTGGACGAACTCGACATGCCCTGGCGAGGAGCGCCGTTCGAGCGGTTCTTCGACCAGGTGGCGGCATCGTCATACAAGATGAGGACCGGCCAGGCGTCTGAATGAACGCCGGCTACAACATGCACGGCGACCCGTGGAAATGGAAAGAGAAACGCTACTGGTGATTGTCACTCCGCACCGCACGATGCCGAACACCGCGACCATCGAAATAGAGGAACTGATCCGATGACTGACGAACCCGCCTCTGAGAGGACTGTCGCGTCCGCCGTCCTGCACACCCTGTTCGCCGGTGAACCCACACCGTTCGATGAACGCGACAACGTCATCGCGGCAACCTCTCAACGGTGGCAGCAGATGGGGCCCAAGGCGAAGTTCT
Source organism: Curtobacterium sp. 320 (assembly GCF_031455235.1). Taxonomy (NCBI): domain Bacteria; kingdom Bacillati; phylum Actinomycetota; class Actinomycetes; order Micrococcales; family Microbacteriaceae; genus Curtobacterium; species Curtobacterium sp. 320. The sequence goes on from NZ_JAVDSI010000017.1 coordinate 45,176, forward strand.
CGGAAGGGCATGGGCCAATCAACGGACTGCCAGACGGTCGTGTTCTTGAGGTGGTCGGCCATATGGCGGCTCTGGGTGAGCAACTAGGGCTTGCTCTCACCTGTAGCCGCGACGCGCACCGATGGCTCACCGAGAAAGCGACTTCCATCGGCCGGCCACTCGGAGCTCGCGCGCTCGCGGAGATGACCGGCTACTACGTCCTCAGCGCAAGCCACGGGCTGGCGAACATCACCCTCCGCGCGTTGCTGATCGGAAAGCCGATCAGACCACTTGTGGATGCTGCGTTCCCAGCGGCGAAGGGCTTCCCGCCGTTCTCGGAGGAACGGGACGCCTGGAAGAGCCTCAGCCCGTTCGTCGTCACGAAACTCTCCGACGTCGCCGATCAAGCAGGAGTGCCCGCAGCTGTGGACCTCGTGGCGGTCCTCAGCACGCTCAGCGGTGACAGCCGGTGGAAGGCACTCGACGCACGCCGCGGCGTGGACTTTCACCGATGGCGGCCGCAAAGCATCACTGGCGGGGTCGCGGCGAAGAACCCGTGGACGGCGCAGCCCGATGGTTCTCGGACGATGTCAGTCGGCATGCTCAGCGACTACGTCCCGCCGGAGCCTGGACTGCTCGTCGCCGAGGCAGACGATGCTCTCGACGCGTTGCACGAAGCGATGACGGTATGGGCGGATCAGTTCCCGACTGCGACGCGCGACCTTGGCGTTGCGTTGTTCAAGACGACGTAGCGGACCGGGGTATGGCGACGATGGACGCGGCGCTCCGTGCCTTCGTGCAGCGGTTCGGTGTGATCACCGGCTCACGGGTTGCCGCGTTCTGATTCCCGTCGCCGCCGAAGTCGAGCTGCCCGTAACGCGCCGGTCACGATCAAGAGCGTCATGACTATCCACCCGGTGATGGCGAGCGGCCCGACAAGGCGTTGGTCGAACGGCGGGAAGAGGATCGACTGGTACGTGGCGAAGCTGTTGAGCGCCGCGTGTGCGAGGACGCAGGGCAGAAGCGATCCGCTCGCAAGCCGGAGCCAGCCGATCAGCACGCCGGCACCGACGCAGCCGATCGTCATCATGACGATCCCGAGCGGGTCACGTTGTTCGTAGTTCAGGCCGAGCAGGATCGCGGGGGCGTGCCAGAGACCCCAGATCGCCCCGCTCAGGATGAGGGCCCATCCGGTGCCGAGCGGCAGCAGCTTCGGGAGGAGCCAGCCGCGCCAACCGATCTCCTCGCCCGTCGCAGCGATCGCTGTGATCGCTATCCCGATGGGGAGGTTCAGGAGTTGCAGCAGCGCAAGGAGCGCCATCGGCATCGGCGGCTCCTCACCCGTGAGCCGAACGATGAGGTCTCTTGCCACAGACCGTTCAGGGTCGAGGTGCACCCACCCGAACAGCAGGCCGAGGCCCCAGCTGCCCAGAACCAGCACTGCAGCTCCGGCGATGCCAGCGCCGGCGAAGTGCCAGCCCTGACGTGTGAAGAATCCAGTCAGTCCGAGCTCCACCAGGAGCGCTTTCCCGCGGTGACGCTGGAGGATGACCGCGACCAGCAGCGCTGCGAGGCCCGGTGTGAACATCATCGCCACGGTCGCGATGTACGCGCCGGGGCTTCCGACGGGATTCGAGAGATCCGCGCTCGCCCGGATCGCTGGCCAGAGCAGCACCCACGCTGCACCGTACGCCAGGCACACGAACACGATGACCGCACCCCGGGCCTGCCAGGAGTGCCCACCACGTTGCTGGTGCCACGGGCGAGTCCCCGACTGCTGCGATGAGCAAGGGGTTCCGTGTCCGCCCGGGCAGCTGCCGTCACTCCCGGGCACGACGCGCCTCGAGTCGTAGCAGGAGTGGATCGAGGCAGCGGTACCCACCGCACGCGATGGCCGCCGCTGTCAGCGCGCCGAGTGGGCTCTCGAGCGGAAGGAGAAGGGCGGCCATCAGCAGGAAGAACACCACCAGCTCCGCGATCGGACGCTGCAAGCGGGGACGGCCCGGCACCAAGACCGCTGTCCACCGGAGCGGCCGCTCACCGATGACCACCGCGAGGATGACGATCGCGATCAGCAACCCGAGCACCGCAATGGAGCTCAGGCCGGTACGGAGGCCGCCGAGGCCGGGCACCGCGCACGCGATGACGACGCCCACTGCAAGCGGAAGCGCCGCGAAGAGCAACGCTGCAAGCAGGAGGCCGAGGATCTGCAACCCGTCGAGAACGCCGAGCCGGGAGTCGTCGTCGCGTGGCGAGTGCATCAGAGGCCGACGAAGATGACGATCCACTGAGCGGCGGTGACTGCGACGTCGTAGGGCACACCCGCCTTCGTGAGCGCGAGCACGACTGCGCCCTGCTGGAACTGGTCGATCTCCTCAACAACGTTGATGATCCTGTTGACGTACGGACGGATCTTGGCCGGAAGCTTGTTCACCCCGTAGCGCAGCGCCTGGATGACGGCCTTCTTCGCGATCGTCGTCCAGATGTTCCGGGCACCGGATCCTGCGGTGGCGCCTCCGACATCGACGCGCTCAGCCATCCGGATCGACACGTCCGCACCTTCGAGGTCGCCAGCTGCACGGGCCCGCTCCGCGATCTCCCTCCAGTCTTCCGCGGACCAGCCGTTGATTCCCACGGTCTGCTGTGCAGAGGAGAGGCCGACCGGCGCAGCGGCGGCTGCTGCTGTGGTGGCGATCGGACCGCAGAGCAGTGCGGTGGTGACGAGCATCCCGGCGGCCATGGTGAAGGCGCGCTTGGTCATGTGGATTCCCCTTGTCTCGGCGTCGTTGCCGGATCTTCCAGAGCTGCGGGTCGCAGCGGCCCTATCTTGTCCGACGAAACGTAAAACGTCAATGTGAAGTACCGACGCATCGATGGGGCCGGAGATGCTAGGCGCACGCGGCGGACGCAACAACACGAACGGCGGCTCTCCTCCTTCCGGAAGAGAGCCGCCGTGGTGTCTCGAAGCGGTCAGCGAGCCGACGGGACCGCCGTGCCGACGAGCTCCGCCCGCACGATGTCCGCACCAGCGGACAGCGCACTGAGCTTCCCGAGCGCCGCACCCCGCGCCAGCGGCGCCATCCCGCAGTTCGAGCTGGGGATGAGCTTGTCCGCATCCACGAACTCGAGCGCCCGCCGCAGCACCTCCGCGACCTCGTCCGGGGTCTCGACGACCTCGGTCGCGACGTCGACCGCCCCGAGCATGACCTTCTTCCCCCGGATGAGCTCCACGAGGTCGAGCGGCACGTGGGAGTGGATGCACTCGAGCGACACGATGTCGATCGACGACTGCTGCAGGAGCGGGAACGACTGCTCGTACTGCCGCCACTCCGCCCCGAGCGTCTCCTTCCACTTGTTGTTCGCCTCGATGCCGTACCCGTAGCAGATGTGCACGGCGGTCTCGGCACGGAGGCCCTCGGTGGCGCGTTCGAGCGCGGCGACGCCCCAGTCCTGCACCTCGTCGTGGAACACGGTGAAGGCGGGCTCGTCGAACTGGATGATGTCGACGCCGGCGGCTTCGAGCTCCCGCGCTTCCTGGTTGAGGATGGTGGCGAACTCCCACGCCAGCTTCTCGCGAGACTTGTAGTGCTGGTCGGAGAGCGTGTCGATCATGGTCATCGGGCCGGGCAGCGCCCACTTGATCGGCCGGTCGGTCTGCGCGCGGAGGAACTTGGCGTCGTCGACGAACACCGGGGCGGGGCGACTCACGGCGCCGACGACCGTGGGGACGGCAGCGTCGTAGCGGTCGCGGATCCGGACGGTCTCCTTGCGCTCCTGGTCGATGCCCTCGAGGTGCTCGACGAACGTCGTGACGAAGTGCTGGCGGGTCTGCTCGCCATCGCTGACGATGTCGATCCCGCGGTGCTCCTGCTCGTGCACGGCGGATCGGAGTGCGTCCTGCTTGCCCTCGGTCAGGGCGGCGCCGTCGAGCTGCCAGGGGGACCAGAGGCGCTCGGGCTCGGCGAGCCAGGACGGCTTCGGCAGGCTGCCGACGATCGCGGTGGGGAGGAGAGAACTCATGGAGGTGACGGTCCAGACGGTCAGCGGGCGGGGACGGGCTCGGCAGCGAACTGCGAGAGGAGTGCGCGGTGTGGCGTCACGAGGTGCTCCTCGGTCCACCGGCCCTGGGTGATCCCGAGGCGGCTGCGCTCCCCGCGGTCGTAGGTGACCGGGGTGGGCGTGAAGTCGGTGTGGTCGAGGGTGGGGCGGTACGTGCTGCCGGCCGGGGTGTTCGCGGCGTAGATCTCCGGGCGGTAGATCTTCTGGAACGTCTCCATGGTGGCGATCGTCCCGATGAGCTGCAGGTCCGTGTAGTCACCGGTCAGGTCGCCGCGCGTGTAGAACGCGAGCGGGGCCGACGCTCCGGCGGGCTGGAAGTACCGGACCCGCATGCCCATCCGGCCGAAGTAGTCGTCGGTGAGCGAGGAGTGCTCGTGCTCGTACTCGGCGCCGAGGACGGGGTGGACGTACCCGGTCCGGCGGTAGGTCTGGCTCGTCGAGACGCTGATGCAGACGACGGGCTCGGCGGCGAACCCGTCGTGGAATGCCGACGACGAAAGGAACCGCTGGAAGAGCGCCCCGTGCAGCACACCGAAGTCGGACGGCAGGCCCTCGGACGACGGCAGCAGCACCGAGAAGTCGTAGTCGCGCAGGTACGACGAGAAGTTGTTGCCGAGGATGCCGTGGTGGTGCTCGCCGGTGTGCTGGTCGACGATCGTGACGTCGAGCATCTCGAGCAGCGGGAACTCGGCGTCCGATCCACCGTCGGAGAACTGCAGTGCGGCCGAGACGATGTCGAGCTGCAGGCGGTAGCGATCACCGGCAGCTGAGAGCTCGTTCGCGCGCTCGTCGATCATCGCCAGCGCAGCACGGAGGTTCTCCTGCCGGCGCTCGCCGCGCGCCAGGTTGGCGAAGTTCGTGGTCAGCCGGGAGCTGTCCGACGGGGAGTAGTCCTCGTCGAACCGGGTCCGGGTGATGCTGAAGGTGATCTCGCTCGCCATGATGCATCGATCATGGCGGGATCCCGAGGCCATCAGGTAATACCGAGACACTATGCGGTCGTATAGCCTCTGCCTATGACCCGGGTCTCGAACGACATCACCCTGCAGCAGCTCCGGTACTTCATCGAGGTCGCGACCGAGGGCTCGATGAGCGCCGCGGCCGATCTGCTCTACGTGTCGCAGCCGACCATGTCCGCGGCGATGAAGGACCTCGAGACACGGATCGGTCGCCCGCTCTTCACCCGTTCGGCCCGAGGCGTCGTGCTCACCGTCGACGGCGTCGAGTTCCTCGGGTACGCCCGGCAGGTCGTCGAGCAGGTCTCCCTGCTCGAGCAGCGGTACGTCGGGCGGCAGGCGTCGCGTCGGTTGCTCGGGGTGTCGGCGCAGCACTACTCGTTCGCCGTCGAGGCCTTCGTCCGGATGGTCGAGGCGGCGGCCGCGGACGAGTACGAGTTCTCGCTCCGCGAGACCCGCACCTGGGACATCATCGAGGACGTCCGCACCCTGCGGAGCGAGGTCGGCATCCTCTACCGCAACGACTTCAACAAGCAGGTCCTCGGCAAACTGCTGCGGGACGCCGGCGTCGTGTTCACCTCGCTGTTCGTCGCCCAGCCGCACATCTTCGTGTCCCGGCGGAACCCGATCGCGTCGCGGGAGCGGGCGACCCTCGCCGACCTCGCCGACCTGCCCCGACTCACGTTCGACCAGGGTGCGAACAACTCCTTCTACCTGGCGGAGGAGATCCTGTCGACGATGTCGAGCAAGCGCGAGATCCGGGTCTCGGACCGGGCGACGATCTTCAACCTCATGATCGGCCTCGGCGGGTACACGATCTCGACCGGGCTCATCAGCGACGACCTCGACCCCGAGATCGTCGCCATCCCGCTCGACGTCGACGAGCGCATCGAGATCGGGTGGATCGCGCACGCCTCGGTTCCCCTCACCGTGCAGGCGCAGGCGTACCTGGACGAGTTGCGGACGGTGGTCACGAGCTACGGCGTCGAGCCGCTCAGCTGACCACGCGACGGACGGGAGGCGCGGTGCCGGATGGAGCCGCGCCTCCCGTCAATCCCTGGTCACGTTGCCAGGTCGGCGCTGCGTGCGCCGAGCCGATTGCGTCGTGAACTCAGTGAGGACGAGGTGCTGGTGTCCGTCGATCAACTCGCGGTCGATGTCGAGGTGGCCGGCGTGCGTGGCGGTCTCGGTGATCACGTGCACCATCGTGGCCATGAGGTTCCGGTTCGGCGCCCCCGGGTAGGTCGCCCGTGCCTGGTCTGAGGGGAGCGCATCGAGCGGCGTGGACTCGATGACGGCGTCCGAACGTGCGCCCGCCGCTTCGTACGCCTCGACGACGGCGCGAGCATCAGGCCAGACGTCCGGATGCCAGACCTCGTCGTCCGTCGGCAGGTCGATCGCGACGTCAGCGACGACGCACTGGAACCAGAAGTGCTCCACGTCGTAGGTGAGGTGGCGGACCATCCCGAGCGGCGACCAACCTGACGGGAGCCTGGATCGCACCAATGTCTCGTCCGGCAGTCCGGAGAGCGTCGCAATCACGCGACGCCGCTGTCCACGCAGTTCCGTCAGCAGGATCTCCCGCACGTCGGTCATCGACCCGGGCTCCGGCGGAGTCGGTCGAGCGCGGGCCCGACCCCGTTCGACTCATTGCTGAGCACTGCGACGTCGACGTCCCACGTCGGCACGTGGGCGAGCACCGACTGGAACCCGGGATTGTCGCCGGGTACGAACCACCCGTCGACACCGAGGACCCGACCCGTGAACGTTCCGTACCCGTAGGCGGTCGCGGAGAGTTCCACACCGGACGGATCAGGCCGATCGAGCTGGACCTGCGGTGACGTCATCGCTGTCGTCAGTTCCGGGCTGAGGAGCGCGCCGGTCCGGAGCGCGTGACCGAATCGCGCCAGGTCGTCCGTCGTCGTCCACAGGTCCCCGGTGCCGGGCAGATCCGTGAACGCAGGTTCGACCGTGATGGGTACCCCGTCGGAGTGGCCCACCGCTGCGCCGGGCACCGCGAACAGCCCCGAGGTCGTGTGGCGCATCCCGACAGGGTCCAGGACCGCTTCGTCGACGGCATCGGCGTAGGGGGCGTCCGTCACGGCTTCGATGACCCGGGCGACCAAGAGGAACCCGGGCCCGCTGTAGCGCCAACGGCGTCCGGGCGGATCCTCCGGCCGGCTGCGAACGGTCAGGCGGAGGAGCTCGTCGCGCGTCGGCGGCACTTCGAGCACAGGTGGCAACCCCTCGAGGTCGCCCCAGTGACCGAGACCGGACGTGTGGCTGAGAAGGTGGTGCAGGGTGACGTTCCGCAAGTCGCGCGGGAGGTGCGGGAGGTGCGCGGCGATCGGTTCGTGGAGTCCGATGCGTCCCGTGTCGACGAGCCTCAGCGCGACCACCGACATCACTTGCTTGCTGATCGACCCGGCTTGGAACCGAGTCCCCGGCGTGCACGGAGGCGAGCCCGGGCCGGCGGTCCGCCCGACAGCGTGCCGCTCGATCGGTCTCCCACCTCGAGTGACGAGCATCGTCCCGGACCACACGTCCGGCGACGCGACCTCGCTGTCCATCCCTGCACGCTACCGCGGGCGGCGCGGGGCGCACCGGACCGCCGTATCCTGGCTGCCGGCCCGCGTCGACTCCGCGGTGCGGAGGGAACTGCCATGAGCATGGAAGGCGCGGCCTGGAGCTCGCTCTACAAGATCTCCACCGCCAAGGACGGCAGGAACGGGATCTCCCGCGAGTCGCTCCGGCGCATCATGACGTTCGCGACGCCGTACCGCGCCAAGCTCGTGGTCTTCATCGCGCTCTCGATCGTCGGCGCGTTCCTCGCGGTCGCGACTCCGGTGCTCGCCGGCCAGGTGGTCGACGTCATCGCCGCTCGTGGCGCGGTCGGCACGATCGTCTGGCTCGCGGTGGTCATCGCCGTCGTCGCCGTGGCCGACGCTGCCTCGTCGCTCGCGACCCGGTGGTACTCCGCCCGCATCGGTGAAGGGGTGATCCTCGACCTGCGTACCGCGGTGTTCGACCACGTGCAGAAGATGCCGATCGCCTTCTTCACCCGGACCCGCACGGGCGCGCTCGTCAGCCGCCTCAACAACGACGTGATCGGGGCGCAGCAGGCGTTCAGCGGCACGCTGTCCGGCGTGGTCACGAACCTCGTTGCCCTCGTCCTCACGCTCGCCGTGATGCTCAGCACGTCCTGGCTCGTGACGGTGATCGCGGTGCTCATGCTGCCGGTGTTCCTCGTGCCCGCCCGCCGCATGGGCGGTCGACTCGCGGCCCTGCGTCGCGAGGCCGCCGACCACAACTCGGCGATGAGCACGCAGATGACCGAGCGCTTCTCCGCACCCGGAGCCACCCTCGTGAAGCTCTTCGGTCGGCCGGAGGAGGAGTCCGAGGAGTTCCGCGTCCGTGCGGCGCGCGTCCGGGACATCGGTGTGCGCACCGCGATGCTGCAGTTCGTCTTCGTCACCGCCCTGACGCTCGTCGCGGCCCTCGCCCTCGCCCTCGTGTACGGCCTCGGCGGGGTCCTCGCGCTCGGCGGCCAGCTGAACACCGGTGACGTGGTCACGCTCGCGCTCCTGCTCACCCGGTTGTACGTGCCGCTGACCAGCCTCGCGAACGCCCGCGTCGAGATCATGAGCGCGGTCGTCAGCTTCGAGCGGGTGTTCGAGGTGCTCGACCTCGAACCGCTCATCCAGGAGAAGCCCGGTGCCGTGACCGTGCCGGACGGTCCGGTCGCGGTGGAGTTCGACGACGTCCGGTTCGCCTACCCCTCCGCCGACCGGGTGTCGCTGGCCTCGCTCGAGGAGGTCTCCACGCTCGACACCCGCGGCGGGGACGAGGTCCTGCACGGCATCTCGTTCCGGATCGAGCCCGGCCAGACCGTGGCGCTCGTCGGGACCTCGGGCGCGGGCAAGTCCACGATCGCGCAGTTGCTCTCGCGGCTCTACGACGTCGACCAGGGCGCCGTCCGGCTCGCCGGCGAGGACGTCCGTGACGTGACCTTCGAGTCCCTGCGCCACACGATGGGCATGGTGACGCAGGACGGGCACCTGTTCCACGAGACCATCCGCTCGAACCTGCGACTCGCGCGGCCCGACGCCTCCGACGACGAGGTGTGGGACGCGGTCCGCCGCGCGCGCCTCGAGACGCTGATCCGGTCCCTGCCGGACCAGCTCGACACGATGGTGGGGGAGCGCGGCTACCGGCTGTCCGGCGGCGAGCGGCAGCGGATGACGATCGCGAGGCTCCTGCTCGCCCAGCCACGGGTGGTCATCCTCGACGAGGCCACGGCGGCACTCGACTCCACGTCGGAGGCTGCCGTCCAGGCTGCGCTGAGCGAGGCGCTCGAGGGACGGACGGCGATGGTGATCGCGCACCGCTTGTCGACCATCCGGAGCGCGGACCAGATCCTCGTCGTCGAGGACGGCTCGATCGTGGAGCGCGGGACGCACGAGGAGCTGCTCGCGGCGGGCGGGCGCTACGAGGAACTGCACCGGACGCAGTTCGCGGTGCAGCAGGACGTCGCTCCGGACGAAGCGGTTCGGTCGCGCGCCGAGGTGTGACCAGGACCTGAGCCATCCGTCATGCCGTGGTTCGCGGCGGTCACCGCCGTGCTGCACTACGGTCGGCACGGGGGCTGACGCTCCCGTCGAACTCCGAGGAGCGCACCGTGTCGTCACCGACGCCGCCAGGCTGGTACCCCGATCCGTCAGGTCAGCACGCCACCCGGTGGTGGGACGGCACCCAGTGGACCGCGCAGGTCGGCCCACCGATCTCGCAGCTGCCGCGTCCGCGGCTCCCCGACCAGGTGCCGACGGACACCTGGTTCGTCTGGGTCCTCGCGCTGCTCCCGCTGCTCTCCCTCCCCGTCACCTTCCTCTACGAGCCGCAGGTCCGGTACGGCGTCGGTCCGGGAGGCGTCCGGACGGTGGACCCGACCTCGATCTACACCGCCGGGTACTTCCTGCTGCAGGCGTTCTCCGTGCTCCTGTACGCCGCGAACGTCGTGCTCGCGTTCTTCGACCACCGGGTCCTCGGCCGCCGGGGTGTCATCCGGCCGTTCTCGTGGCCGTGGGCGTTCCTGTCGCCGATCGTCTACGTCATCGGCCGGTACGTGGTCGTCCGCAAGGTCGCACCCGGACGGCCCATGTGGCCGCTGTGGATCAGCATCGCCGTGTACGTCATCGGCATCATCGTCGGGATCGGTCGGGCCGTCGCGGTGTTCCAGCAGGTGCTCCCGTAGTCGTCCGGTCTCGAGCTCCGCGAGCGGGGCGCGTAGCATTGCCCGACCCGGCGCTCGGTCGCGGTCCACACCCCAACGCACGGGAGGCAACGTGAACGGCCCACTGGGGAGCACTGTTCGTGGACGGCGTCGAGGGGGAGCCCGGGTCGTGGCCGGCGTGGCCGTCGCCCTCCTGGCGATCGTCGTGTCGGGGTGCTCCACGCAGACGGCCCCGAAGGCCGCCGATCCCCTCGCCACCTGGAACGCGGCCGTGGCCGACCGGGCCGATGAACCCGCGAACTGGGTCGCCCTGGGAGACTCGATCACCGAGGGGCAGGGTGCCTCCGCCCGCTCCACCCGGTGGATGGACCTCACGCTCGACGGGCTCCGCACGCAGCACCCGACGGACGGTGTCACCGGTGGCGCCGGGTACCTCCCGGCACAGTTCGCCGTGTACGGCCCGGACTCGACATGGGGTGACTGGGCGACGGCGAGCACGGGCTCGAGCCAGTTCGACGCCACCGCACCCGACCTCGGCTACCGATCGGTCGCGATGCAGGCAGGCGCTTCGCGCACCTATGCCTTCACGGGCACCGGGATCGACATCTGGTGGGCGCGCTACCCCGGGTCCGGCGACTTCACCTACAGCGTCGACGGATCCGCACCGGAGACCGTCACCACGACGGGGAATGCCAGCACCGGCACGACGACGACGGTGGACGGGTTGTCGAGCGGCGAGCACACGGTGACCGTCACCGCTGTCTCGCCGTTCTCCCTGCTGGGGTTCACGATCTTCGACGGCGACCGGGCCAAGGGCATCCACCGCTACGACTCCGCCCACTCCGGAGCGACGATCGCGACGTTCACCGAGGACCAGAAGGGCTTCCTGACAGCGATGCGTCGTGCTGCCCCGGACCTCATCACGATCACGCTGGGTGGCAACGACGCGTCGAAGCTCACCCCCGAGGAACTCGGGACGCAGTACGTGGCGTTCCTGAAGGCGCTCGCGGCACTCCCCACGAAACCCTCGCTGCTCGTGATCGGTGAATTCGACCCGGCCTCGAGCATGACGGACGGCATGGGGAGCCCGTGGTCGACCTACCTCGCCGAGATCGAGAACGCCGCAGCGAAGGGTGGCGCTGCCTTCGTCGGCCTGGCGGACGCTCTCCCGCAGGCCGACCACTCCGGCACGGGGATCTACTCGACGGACGGCATCCACCCGAACGACTCCGGTCAACGGCGGATCGCGAAGCTCGTGCTCGCCACCCTGGCTGCGCACGAGGACGACTGACGGACTGGAGGCGGGGGGGCCCCGGGGCCCCCCCCCCCCCGGGGGGGGGGGGGGGGGGGGGGGGGGGGGCCCGCCGGGGCCCCCCCGCCCCCGGGCGCAAGCGGGGCCGGGACCCCCATTGGGGTGTTATGCGGGAGCCGCCCGGACA
>NZ_JAVDSI010000018.1:0-52331 GCF_031455235.1 Curtobacterium sp. 320
CGCGCGCGCGGGTGGGGGCCGCGGCACCGGGCGGGGCGGGGCTGCGCCCCGCGGGCGGCCCGGGGGGGGGGGGGGGGGGCGGGCGGCGGCGGCCGCGGGGGGGGGGGGGGGGGGGGGGGGGCGGGGGCGGGCGCCCCCCCCCCCCCCCCCCGCCTCCAGGCGGTCGCGCTCCTGCCCGCTGGCCCGCCTGCCCGCCTGCCTGCCTGCCCGCCCGCCTGCCTGCCGGCCCGGTCGCCGAGCGGGCACGAAACGTCCCGTTCGCGGCCGCTGTGCGGCCGGTTCCGCCCGCTCGCCGAACGCGAGCGGCGAGTCGTGCCCGCTCGGCCGCTCAGCCCGGGCGACACATTCAGCCCGCTCGCGGCGGCGCCGGCGAGTGGCCCGCGGCCTACTGCACCGCGGCGCGCAGCGGCGCCGTCGCGAACTCCCGCATGCCGCGCTCGAAGTCGACCTCGGCACGCCACCCGAGCTCGGCGGCGATCCGGTCCGACGACGCCGTCACGTGCCGGACGTCCCCGAGCCGGTACTCGCCCGTGACGACCGGTCGCGGCCCCTCGGGGCCGGCGATCGCGGCCGCCATCTCGCCGATGGTGTGCACGACGCCGGAGCCGACGTTGTACGCACGGAAGGTCTCCGCCGGGAGCTCCGCCGTCGCGGCGATCGACGCGGCGTTCGCGCCGGCGACGTCGTCGACGTGCACGAAGTCGCGACGCTGGCGGCCGTCCTCGAAGACGCGAGGGGCCTCGCCGCGGGCGAGCGCCGAGCGGAACAGCGAGGCGACGCCGGCGTACGGCGTGTTCGCGGGCATGCCCGGCCCGTAGACGTTGTGGTACCGCAGGGCGATCGCGCGGCCTCCGGTGGCACGGGCCCACGACGACGCGAGGTGCTCCTGCGCGACCTTCGTCTGCGCGTACACGTTGCGGGGGTCGAGCGCGGCGGACTCGTCGATCAGGCCGGGCAGGAGCGGCGTGCCGTCCGGCCCGATCGGGTCGAACTCACCGGCGTCGAGGTCGGCGCGGCGACGGGCGGGCGGGCGCACGGGCTCGCCGGCGGCGGTCGTGTACGCCCCCTCGCCGTAGACGACCATCGAGCTCGCGACCACGAGCCGGCCGATGCCGTGGCGGTCCATGCCGGCGAGGACGTGGGCCGTGCCCGCGTCGTTCGTCGAGACGTAGTCCGGGGCGTCCTGGAAGTCGACGCCGAGGCCGACCTTGGCGGCTTGGTGGCACACCACGTCCACGCCGTCGAGGGCTGCGTCGAGGGCGACCCGGTCGCGGACGTCACCGTGCACGAACTCGATGCCCTGCTGCTGGTGGGCGGTGACGACCTCGGCGGGGTCGCCGTGCACGTCGTCGCGGAGGGAGTCGAGCACGCGCACCTCGTGGCCCTCAGCCCGGGCGCGGCGGACGATGGCGGAGCCGATGAAGCCGGCGCCGCCGGTGACGAGCAGGCGGGTCACGCGGTGGCTCCCGTGGTCGCTGCTGCGGGCCGTGCGCTCGTCATGGCGCTCGCGCTCGCCTCGGCCGGGACGAGCTCGCGCGGGGTGTAGTCGTCCGGGATCGCCGCCACGATCGAGCCGATCGCGCGGACGATCACCTCGTTCGCGCGGGCAAGACGCTCCATCACCATGCCGTGCGTGACCGGGGCCTCGCTGGTTCCGGCGGCTGCCTGCGCTTCCGCCTCGGCCTCGGACGGGGCCAGTCCGGCGTCGGCGTCGGTCACGAACGAGAGGTTCACCGTCCCGATGCCGAGCTCGGCCGCGAGGGGCACCTCCGGCGTCATCGTCATGTTGATCGTGTGGCCGCCGGCCTCGCGCATCCAGATGGACTCCGCACGCGTCGAGAACCGCGGCCCCTGGATCACCACGCACGTGCCCGTCGGGCGGGACGGCACGTCGAGGCGCTCGATCGCACCGATCGCGACGCGTCGGAGCACCGGGTCGAACGGGTCCGCGAAGGAGAGGTGCTGCACGGCGTCCTCGAAGAACGTGTCCGCGCGGCCCCACGTGCGGTCGATCAGCTGGTCGGTCACGACGAAGGTCCCCGGGGCGTAGTCGGGGTGCAGCCCGCCGACGGCGCTCGACGACACCACGGCACGGACCCCGAGCGACCGCAGCGCCCACAGGTTCGCGCGGTGGTTGATGCGGTGCGGGGCGACGGAGTGCGCGCGGCCGTGCCGAGTGAGGAACGCGACGCGCTTGCCGGCCATCGTGCCGATGCTGATCGGGCTCGACGTGGCGCCGAACGGGGTGTCGACGTCGATCTCGTCCGCGGTGCCGGGTTCGAACAGCTCGTAGAGGCCCGAACCGCCGATCACCCCGATGCGCGTCTCGTCCACAGCCCCGGTCGTGGTCACGTCGTTCTCCACAGGTCCTCCGAATGGTCCTCGGCGCGTTCTGCGCGCTCGTTACGCTACTGGGACCACCCCCGGCCGGACCGGGAGCGGGCACACTTCTCACCTGTTCGGAGGCGCACGTGCGAACGATCGGTCAGCACCGCGACGAGATCGCGGCCCTGGTCGCGCCGGTCCTGTCCGCCAGGCGCTCCGCGGTCCCGGAGGCGCGGGACATCGACGACCTCGCCACCGGTGCCGGCGGCGGACGGGGGCACCGCGTGCTCGCACGTGCCGTCGTCGCACCCGTGCCGCTCCCGCCGTTCGACAACAGCCAGATGGACGGCTTCGCCGTCCGTGCCGCCGACGCCGGTCGCGTGCTGCGGGTGGTCGCCCCGATCCCGGCGGGGACGATGCCACCGGCACTGGACCCCGGGACCGCTGCGCCGATCATGACGGGGGCGCGCATCCCGCTCGGCGCCGACGCGGTGTTCCCGGTCGAGGCCACCGACCCCGGGGCGTTCCCCGCGGCGCTGGCCTTGGCCGAGGTCACGGTGCCGGACGACCTCGCCCCCGGGACCTTCGTCCGGGCGACGGGCACCGACCTGCCGAGCGGGGGCGAGCTGGCTCCTGCCGGTGCTGCCGTGACACCCGCGGTGCTCGGGACGCTCGCCGCGGCCGGGGTCTCGACGGTCGACGTCGTCCGGCAGCTCCGGGTCCTCGTCGTGTCCACCGGCTCCGAACTCCAGGGCGCCGGTGACGCCACGATCGGCGACGCCAACGGGATCGCACTGCGGGCGGCGCTCGCCGAGATCGGGGTGGCCTCGCGGTCGGTGCGGGTGCCGGACGACGAATCGACCTTCGTCGCGGCCCTCGACGATGCGGTGGGGGACTGGGCCGACCTCGTGCTCACCACGGGGGGCATCAGCGCCGGGGCGTACGAGGTCGTGCGGCAGGCCCTCGAACCGCGGGATCTCGCCGTCACCCCCGTCGCGATGCAGCCCGGCGGCCCCCAGGCGTTCGGTACCGTCGAACTCGCCGGGCGTCCGGTCCCCGTGGTGTCCTTCCCCGGCAACCCCGTGTCGGCGCTCGTCTCGTTCGAGGTCTTCCTCCGCCCGCTCCTGGCGGCGGACGCCGGGATCCCCGACGACCGCGTCGCCGAGGTGCTGCCCGCTGCGGACACCGCGACCTCGCCGGAGGGCAAGCACCAGGTCCGGCGCGGCCGGGTCGAGGACGGCCGCGTGCACTTCGTCGGGGGTCCCAGCTCGCACCTGCTCGCGCACTACGCCACCGCCACGCACCTCGTCCACGTCCCGATCGGCACCGCCACGGTGGCGCCCGGTGACCCGCTGACCGTCTGGAGTCTCCGTTGACCGAACCAGCACCCGCCGCCAACGAACTCTCGCACGTCCGCGCCGACGGCACCGCCCACATGGTCGACGTCTCCGAGAAGGACGTCACCGCGCGGTCCGCCACCGCGACCGCGACCCTCGTCACCCGCCCCGACGTCGTCGCCCGCATCCTCGACGGCTCGCTGCCCAAGGGCGAGGTGATCGGCACCGCCCGCATCGCGGCGATCATGGCGGTGAAGAAGACCTCCGACCTCATCCCGCTCTGCCACCCGCTGCCGATCGCCGGGGTCGAGGTCGACATCACCGGCGACGACGACCGCGTCCTCGTCGAGGTGTCCGTGCGGACGACCTCACGGACCGGCGTCGAGATGGAAGCGCTGACCGGCGCGAGCATCGCGGCCCTGACCGTGTACGACATGGTGAAGGCCGTCGACCGCACGGCCACGATCACGGACGTCCGGGTGCTCGAGAAGCACGGCGGACGCTCGGGGGACTGGAGCAACCGATGACCTCGCAGCCGACCACGGGCCGGGCGGCCGTCGTGGTGGTGTCGACCCAGGCGTCCGTCGACCCCGCGCTCGACCGGACCGGTCCCGTCATCGCGGGCTGGCTCCGCGAGCGAGCCTTCACCGTGGCCGAGCCGGTCATCGTGCCCGACGGCGGACCGATCGCCGAGACGGTCTCCGCCGAGCTCCTGTCGGACGCCCGGGTCGTGATCACCACGGGCGGGACCGGCGTCACCCCGACCGACCGCACGCCCGAGGCGATCGCACCGCTCATCGACCTCGAGCTCCCGGGCATCACCGAGGAGATCCGGCGCCGCGGACTCGCCGGAGCAGGACCGACCGCGCTGCTCAGTCGTGGCATCGCGGGGATCGCCGGCAGTGGCACCCTGATCGTCACGCTCCCCGGGTCCCGCGGCGGTGTCGCCGACGGACTCGCGGTCCTCGACGGCCTGCTCGACCACGTCCTCGCCCAGGTCTCGGGCGAGGGCCACGCCCCGCGGAGCGCCTCGTGACGGACGCTGCGACGGTCGGCGACCGGGTCGTGGTGGCGGACGTCGTGGACCGCTCGATCACCGTCGACGAGGTCTCGGCCGTCGTCGCCACCGACCAGGACGGCGCCGTCGTCACCTTCGCCGGGGTCGTCCGCGACCACGACGGCGGCAAGGGCGTGACCGCGCTCGAGTACGAACGGCACCCGAGCGCCGGCGAGGTCATCGCCGAGGTGGCCCGGACCATCGCCGACGCCCACCCCCAGGTCCGCATCGCCGTGCTGCACCGCGTGGGCGCGCTCGGCATCGGGGACGTGGCGCTCGCCGCAGCCGTGTCGTCCCCGCACCGGGCAGAGGCGTTCGCTGCCTGCGGTGCGCTCGTCGACCTCGTGAAGGAGCGGGTGCCGATCTGGAAGCACCAGCGGTTCACCGACGGCTCCGACGAGTGGGTCGCCGCCCTCTGACCGGCGACCCTGTGGATCCCCGCAGCGGACCGTTGCCGGATCGCAACCGCGCCACGCGTTCGGGGCGTAGCGCCGGTTCCTAGCCGATCCATAGAATCCGAGACCATGAGCGTGCTGTTGTACGGGGCCGGCGTGGTCCTGCTGGTCTTCGCCCTGATCGACATCCTGACGAAGACCGACGACCAGATCCGTGGGCTCCCGAAGTTCGCCTGGGTGCTCCTCGTGGTCCTCGTCCCCGTCGTCGGCAGCATCGTCTGGTTCGCCGTCGGACACGACTGGGCGCCGGGCGAGCGGAACCACGGCCGGTACCTCGAGCCGGCTCGCCACGAAGACCGGTACGCCACGCTCGGCGATGCCCGCAACGCCCACGGCGACAAGCGGGTGAGCGGCACGGAGCAGGAGCTCGCCGAGCTCGAGCGCGAGATCGAGTACTGGGAGGCGCAGGCGCGCCTCAAGCGGGCGAAGGAAGCCGCCGGCGAGGGCGAGCCGACCACCGGGACCTGACCCGCGCCTCCCGACCCGCGCCGCTCCCTGACGGACGCTCGGTGCGAGGTCCCGCCCGACGTGCGACCCGAAGCCCGTCCCACGGAGCGAGGAACCTCGCACGCTGCGGACCGCCTCCCGCACCGACCACCCGGCCACGCCGCCTACCCTTGACGGGTGGCTCATCTCCTCGGCGCCGAGAACCTGCATCTCGAGTTCCCCACCAAGGTCGTCTTCGACAACGTCACCCTCGGCATCGACGAGGGCGACCGCATCGGCGTCGTCGGCCGGAACGGCGACGGCAAGTCGACCCTCCTCGCCCTGCTGTCCCAGCGCCTCGAACCGGACGGCGGCCGCGTCACGCACCGCCGCGGCCTGACCGTCGGGTACCTCGACCAGCGCGACATCCTGCCCGCGGGCGAGACCGTCGGCACCGTCGTCGTGGGTGACCTCGCCGAGCACGAGTGGGCCGGCGACCCGAAGATCCGCGACATCATCGGCGGCCTCGTGTCGGACATCCCGTGGGACGTGTCGGTGGACGAGCTGAGCGGTGGCCAGCGCCGCCGTGTCGCCCTCGCGCGCCTGCTCGTCGGCGACTGGGACGTCCTGTTCCTCGACGAGCCCACGAACCACCTCGACGTCGAGGGCATCCAGTGGCTCGCCGAGCACATCAACCGCCGGTGGTCCGCGAACCAGGGCGGCATGGTGGTCGTGACGCACGACCGGTGGTTCCTCGACGCGGTGTCGACCGACACGTGGGAGGTCCACGACGGCGTCGTCGACCCCTTCGAGGGCGGCTACGCGGCGTACATCCTCCAGCGCGTCGAGCGTGACCGGCAGGCCGCCGCGAGCGAGCAGCGCCGGCAGAACCTGGCCCGCAAGGAGCTCGCGTGGCTCCGCCGCGGCGCCCCGGCCCGCACGAGCAAGCCGAAGTTCCGCATCGACGCGGCGAACGCCCTCATCGACGACGTGCCGCCGATCCGCGACACGGTCGCCCTCGCGAAGACCGCCACCGCGCGCCTCGGCAAGGACGTCGTCGACCTGCTCGACGTCAGCGTCTCGTTCGACGGCACCGAGATCCTCGACCGCATCGAGTGGCGGATCGCGCCGGGGGAACGCACCGGCATCCTCGGCCCGAACGGCGCCGGCAAGTCGACGCTCCTCAGCCTCGTGTCCGGACGCCTGCAGCCCACGAGCGGCCGCGTGAAGACCGGCAAGACCGTTCAGGTCGCCGTCCTCGACCAGCAGCTCGCCGACCTCGCGCAGTTCGCCGATGACCGCGTCCGCGAGGTCGTCGCCCGCAAGAAGACGAGCTACGTCGCCGACGGCAAGGAGATGACGCCGTCCCAGCTGCTCGAGCGGCTCGGCTTCACCTCGGCGCAGCTCTCCACGCCGGTGAAGGACCTCAGCGGTGGCCAGAAGCGCCGCCTGCAGCTCATGCTCATCCTGCTCGACGAGCCGAACGTGCTGATCCTCGACGAGCCCACGAACGACCTCGACACCGACATGCTCGCCGCCATGGAGGACCTGCTCGACACCTGGCCCGGCACCCTCCTCGTCGTGAGCCACGACCGGTACCTGCTCGAGCGCGTGACCGACCAGCAGTACGCCGTGCTCGGCGGGCACCTGCGGCACCTGCCGGGCGGCGTCGACGAGTACATGCGGCTCCGTGCGGCCGGCACCGGTGGCGGGACCGCGTCCGCGGCTGCCGCCGCGTCTGCCGGGAGGCCCGACACGGCTGGCGGGACCGGCTCGGCCGGTCCCGTGGCCGGGTCCACCGCCACGCCCGGTCCCGGCGCGTCGGCTGCGGCCGCCTCGGGCTTGTCGGGCGCGGAGCGTCGGACGGCCGAGAAGGAGATGTCGGCGCTCGACCGCAAGATCGCGAAGATCGGTGCCGACCGGAAGCAGCTGCTCGACCAGTTCGCGACGCACGACCAGTCCGACTACGCCGGGCTCGGCGAGCTGCAGGCTCGCCTGGCCGGTCTGGAGGCCGAGGTGGAGCAGCTCGAGGAGCGCTGGCTCGAGGTCGCGGAGCAGCTCGGGGTCTGAGCGGGTCTACTCCGCTGGCTTCGCGTCCTCGGGGGCCCCGCCGCCGGGATTCGCGACGACCTCCCACAGGTGCCCGTCGGGGTCCTGGAAGAAGCCGGACCACATGCCCCACGGCCGCGTGTACGGCGGCGCGAGCATCGTCGCACCGGCGGCACGCGCGCGGTCGAGGAACACCTCGGCGTCGGCCTGGCTGTCCACGAAGTGCCCGATCGTACTGCTCGGCGCGGTCGCGAGGGCGACCCCGGAGTCCTTCGCCATGTCGTCGCGGCCGTACACACTGACGATGAGTCCGTCGTCGAGCGTGAACATCGCCGTGGTGCCGCCCGCCTCGGTGTCGGTCGCGGGGTACTCGGCGCCGATCACCCCGCTGCCGTCGATCCCGAGCAGGGCGCGGTAGAACTCCGCCGAGCGTGCGACGTCGGCGACGGCCAGGGTGATCGCGTGCATGGGCCGGAGGCTACCCCCGCAGCGCCGGAGCGTGTCCGCCGCACCGCCACAACGCCGCTGCCAGGGCGTCGATCTCCTTCCGGGCACCGGAGTCGCTCGTGCCCTCGGCGAAGACGGTGAACACGACGCGGTCCCCGCCGACCTCGTCGGTCACCCCGGTCAGGCCGTACATGTCGTCGAGCGTCCCGGTCTTGCCGCGGACGTGCCCGCGGGCGTCCGCTGCGGCACCGGTGAAGCGGCCGTGGTCGCCGAGCGTGCCCGTCCGTCCCGCGACCGCGAGCCTGGCGTCGACCGGACCGAGGCCGTCCTGCTTCGAAGCGACGGCGCGCATCAGCGTGGTGAGTGCCGAGGCGGGTACCCGGTTGTCGGGGCTGAGGCCCGAGCCGTCGACGAGGCGCAGGCCTCCGGTCGGCACCCCGTAGCGCACCAGGGCCTTCGTGCTCCCGGCCTGCACGGCGTCGAAGGAGCGGCCGGCGCCCT
The DNA here is from genome assembly GCF_031455235.1 of Curtobacterium sp. 320. NCBI lineage: Bacteria > Bacillati > Actinomycetota > Actinomycetes > Micrococcales > Microbacteriaceae > Curtobacterium > Curtobacterium sp. 320. The sequence goes on from NZ_JAVDSI010000018.1 coordinate 8,598, forward strand.
CGGCGATGGCGACGTGGCGGGCGAGCACCTCGGCGAGGGTGTCGTCGGAGTCCGTGAGCAGCATCCCGACCAGTTCCGACACCGTCGCCGACCGCACGGTCGCGAGCACCTGCGCGCCGGACGGCGCCGGCACCGAGGTCGTGTCCACCCGGACGTCCGGCCCGAGGAGTGCCGCGAACGCCGTCGCAGCGCGCGCGACCGCCCCGGCGCTCCGCAGCGAGTACGACTCGGTCGGGTCGTCGCGGTCTCCGTCGACCATGAGCGACGTGATGTTCGAGACGCTGCCGCTGGTCCGGGCGCTCTCCGGCCAGCTCGGGTGCCACGCCGGCCCGTCGAACAGGCTGGTGTCGACCTGCACCGAGGTCACCGGCTGCCCTGCACGAGCCTCGAGCACCTGCCGCGCCAGGTCGTCGAGGTGCGGTGCGTGCGGATAGACGCTGTCCTGACCGGACGGCAGCCGGCTCAGGGTCGGGTCACCGCCGCCGACCAGCACGACCGCGCCCGGATCGGTGCCCGCGACGACCCGGGTCGTGAACCGGTGGTCGGGTCCCAGCGCGGACACCGCCGCGGCTGCCGTGACGACCTTCATCGTGCTGCCGGTCTGCGTCGGCTCGTCACCCCGGTGCGTCAGGACCGTCTTCCCCGTCCGGGCCGATCGCGCGTCGAGGAACAGCGCACCGTGGTGCCAGCGGGCGGCGAGGTCGTCCGCGGTGCAGAGCTCGCCCGCCGCCTTCGCCTGGCGCTGCGCCCCGATGGCCGAGGTCGTGGCCGTGATGCCCGCCGCCAGCAGCAGGAGCACCAGCACGAAGAGCAGGGTGGAGCGGCGGCGACGGATGAGGGCGCGGAGTCGGGGCACGTCGATCATCGTGGCCGGAGCCGGCGTCGTCGCACATCGACCCGACGACCGAAGCCCGGCCCGTGGAATCGGCCGAACGGATGAAGCCGCTCGGCGGTCGGATCAGTCGCCGAGCCCGAGGATGAGTCGTCGGAGCAACCCCGACAGCTGGTCCTGCTCGGTGTCGGACACCCCGGCGAGGATGGCCCGCTCGGCGGCCAGCAGGTCCGCGATCGCGGCGTCGACCGCTGCGCGCCCGTCGGCGGTCAACGACACGAGGATGCCCCGGCCGTCCTTCGGGTCGGTCCGACGCGCGACGAGCCCGCGGGCAGCCAGCCGGTCCACCCGGTTCGTCATCGTGCCGCTCGACACCAGCGTCTGCTGGAGGAGCGTCTTCGGGCTCAGCTCGTACGGCTCACCCGCCCGCCGCAGTGCCGACAGGACGTCGAACTCCCACGGCTCGACGTCGCTCGCGTCGAACGCCGCCCGTCGTGCACGGTCGAGGTGTCGGGCGAGCCGGTCGACGCGGGACAGGACCTCGAGCGGGCCGAAGTCCAGGTCGGCGCGCTCGCGACCCCACGCCGCGACGATGCGGTCGACCTCGTCCTCCTGCGGCATCCCACCATCTTGGCGGAAGCAGGGGCTGCACGGCCAGCCGCCGCGGCCCGTGCCCGGGGATCAGTCGAACGCGAGCACGATCTTGTCCCGGGTCTCGCCCGACTCGAGGAGCCGGTGCGCCTCGCGGGCTTCCCGGACCGGCAGCGTCAGGCGTCGCTTGAGGCGGAGCGCTCCGGACGCGAGCAACGGCATCGTGACCGCCAGCGCGTCCGGCGCACGGTCGGGGCTCGGGTGGGACAGGAGCGCTCCGGACGAGGCGACCTCCGGGCCCCCGACGAGGGTGACGACCCTGCCGGGGTCACCGACCACGGACACCGCCTCGGCCAGGCCGCCGCGACCGGCCGCGTCGATGACCGCGTCCACCGTCGTGTCGACGTGGTCGAAGACACCGGGACCGGACGCGACGAACTCGCCGCCGAGGTCGCGGACGAGCGCGGCGTCGTGTTCCCTCGCGACGCCGATCACCCGGATGCCCCGGGTCCGCGCCAGTTGCACGACCATGCTCCCGACCGCGCCGGCGGCACCGAGCACGACGAGCGTCCCTCCGGGCTCGATCCCGACGGCGCGCATCGTGCCGACGGCGGCGTCGGCCGAGGCGGGCAAGGCGGCCGCGGCGTCCCACGGCACCGAAGCGGGCTTCGGGTACCAGACCGGGGTGGCGACGAGCTCGCCGTACCCGCCCTGGGCCGGCAACAGCGCGGCGACCTCGTCCCCGACGCGCGCATCGGCCCCGGCTCCGACCTCCTCCACGACACCGGCCGCCTCGAATCCCAGGACGTCGCCGGGGCGCTGCGGGAAGACCGACGTGAGGTTACCGGCGCGGATGTGCAGGTCGGTCGGGCCGACCGCCGCCGTCCGGACACGGAGGAGGACCTCGCCCGGCCGGACCACCGGCGGCTGCACTGAGCGCCACTGCAGGACCTCCGGACCTCCGAAGGCTGAGATCACGATCGCGTTCGACATGGTGCTTCCGTTCCTGTGGCCGGCGAGGACTGCTTCCCCGTCCCTGCACCGTAGGCAGTTCTCGGGAGGCCGAGCGTGTCCATGGCGCGGACACCCTGCCCAGGAGTGCGCCGTCGGACTCGTCGGTCGTGGGAGGATGGCCGGGCGCCTCCGTGCGCGTTCCGCCTTGGTGTAATGGCAGCACGACGGCCTTTGGTGCCGTTAGGTCCGGGTTCGAATCCTGGAGGCGGAGCTCGGCTCGATCAGAACATCGTGTTCGCGTTGGCCGCTTGCTCCGGTACCTGCTGCATCACGTCCCAGTGCTCGACGATGCGTCCGTCCTCGAGCCGCCACACGTCCGCGACGGCCATGCCGCGGTCGCCCGGTGCGAGGTGGAACGCACTGTGGGTGACGACGAGGTCGCCCTCGGCGACGGTCCGCTTGACGTCCACGTGGAGTCCGGGGAACCGTGTGCGCATGGAGTGCACGTAGGCGATGAATGCCTCCGCACCGTCAGGGGCCGAGGGGTTGTGCTGCACGTAGCTCGTGCCGAGGGCGCGCGATGCCGCGGCCTCGGGCTCGCCGTCGTTGAACGACTGCGTGTAGAAGCCCACGACGGTCTCGGTGTTCTCGGCGGTCGACATGGGTGTTCCTCTCCGCGATGCGCCCTCTGCGTTCCGCTGACCAGATCTTCGCCGGTCGCGCGGCCCGGCAGCCTGCCCCCGACCGGGACACGCTCCCGGGCCGTCGCCTCCGTACGGTCGCTGGCACCAACCGAACGGAGATCCGATGCCCGCTGTACAGTTCACCCGCGAGTCACCCGAGGTCGGACGCGTGGTCGTCTCCGATCCACCCGTCGGCCTGATGACGGGGGCGACCGTTCACGGCCTGGCCGACGTCGTCGCGGGGCTTGCGGGCGACTCGGACCTCAAGGTGCTCGTCTTCGAGAGCAGCACCGACGACTTCTTCCTCAACCACTTCGACCTCGCGCGGATCGACGACTTCCCCGGAGGTGCGGCCTGGCTCGATCTCGTCGTCGCGCTGTCGGAGGCCCGGTACATCACGGTCGCGGTGATCCGTGGGCGCACGCGCGGCGGCGGCAACGAGCTCGCGCTCGCACTGGATCTGCGGTACGCGAGCCGGCAGCGCGCCCGCTTCGGACAGCCCGAGGTCGGCACGGCGGTCGTCCCTGGTGGTGGCGGGACGGAGCGACTACCCCGACAGATCGGACGTGACCGCGCGCTGGAGGTCATCCTGACCAGCGCGGACTACGACGCAGACACCGCCGAGCGCTGGGGGTGGGTGACGCGTGCGCTCGACGACGACCAGCTCGACGAGTACGTGGCCGGCGTCATCGGGCGCCTCGCTTCCTTCGACGGCGACGCGCTCGCGACCGCGAAGGCGATGGTCAACCGTGCCACCCTCCCGCCGAAGGCCGACCTCGAGTCCGCCTACCGCACCTTCGAGGAACGCATGGCGAGCCCGTCGTACCGCGCACGGGCGGCGGCCGGTGCTGCGCGTCTCGACGACGACCAGCTGCTCGCCCTGGAACTCGAACTCGGTGAGTTCATCGGAGCGGCCGCTCGACGTCGGGTCGCCGACGCGTGAGACGGCGGACGGGAGGCGCGGTGCGGGCCCGACCCGCGCCTCCCGTCCGATCTGCGGTCGCGACGGGAATACCTGACGCGTCAGGTAGTTGTAGCCGCTGTGCAACAGCGACTGAGCGAGCGACAACTGGCCACGTGGCAACGGCTCCAGGTGGTGACGGAGCGGCTGCGCCGCCGTGTCGGCGCCGACCTGCGCGACGGAGCCGACCTGTCGGAGGCGGAGTTCACGGTGCTCGCGCACCTGGTCGACATGGGCGGCGACGCCCGGCCGACGACGTGCGCCGCGGCGATCGGCTGGGACTCCAGTCGCCTCGCCCACCAGCTGCGCCGGCTCGAGCGACGAGGACTGGTCGAACGGCGCGGAGGCCTCCGGGACGCGCGCGGATCGTCGATCGTGATCACCGACTCCGGGCGGTCCGCCCACCGGGCCGCCGTCGGTTCGCACCTCCGTGCTGCGGCGACGTGGTTCGGCGACGCGCTCGACGACGCAGCACTGGCAGGGCTCGACGGCGCACTGCGCGCGCTCGAGGAGCACATGCGCCGATTGGACGGCGACGGACCGGACGACGGACGTCCGGAAGCAGACGAACACGAGGAGCACGGACGATGAGCACCATCGACACATGGACGACACCCACTGCGGACCTGACAGGACGGACGGTCGTCGTGGTCGGCGGCAGCGGCGGCGTGGGGGAGGGCGTGGTCCGGTCGGTGCTCGCCGCGGGCGCGACCGTGATCGCGACCGGACGGGACGGCGCGCGACTCGATGCCGTCGCGGCACGGCTCGCGACGGCCGGGCTCCCCGGCACCCTGCACACGAGGGTGCTCGACGCGATGAACCCCGGGCTGGACGACGACGTGACCGCGATGGCGCAGGAGTTCGGGGCGTTCGACGGCGTGGTCGTGTCGCTCGCATCCTGGGGCGACCAGGGCCGGAAGCCGGCGCTGGCGCTCGACGACGACGAGTGGCAGCGCCTGCTGGACGGCAACCTGACGAGTGTCTTCCGGGTCTTCCGGGCGTTCCTGCCGCGGATCACCGGGACCGGAGTGCTCATGCAGTTGAACGGCATGAGCGCGGACATCCCGTTCCCCGGGAGTGCCGGGGTCGCGCTGAGCGCCGCGGCGACGAAGTCCCTCTCCCTGACGCTGGACGCCGAGCTCGGCGGACGCGGTCCACGCGTCGCGCAGCTCGTGCTCGGGGTGGTCCGGACCCGCGCCCGGCAGGCCGCCGGGATCGACGACCCGCGGTGGATCGACGCGACCCAGGTCGGCGACCACGTCGCGCACCTGGTCGCCGGGAGCAGCCCGCTCGCCCGCACCGCCCTGCAGTACTTCACCGATCGAGCCGAGGGCCCGCGTCCCGGGTCCACCGTGCGCTGAACCGAGGAACCATGGACATCGTCCGACCCAGCGACACCGGGTACGCCGCACTGCAGCACGTCTACTCGAGCACCGGCCGACCGGGATCGATCCTGCTCCCGCGCACGACGACCGAGGTCGCCGAGGCGCTCGCGATCGTGCGCGCGTCGGGGCGCCCGTTCGCGGTGCGCAGCGGCGGGCACGGCATCAGCAGCATCGCCACCAACACCGGTGGCGACGTGATCGACCTCCGTGCCCTCGCGTCCGTCGAGCCCCGGGGCGGCCGGTCGGTCCGCGTCGGGCCCGGCGCGCGCTGGGGCGCCGTGGCGTGGGCGCTCGCCCCGCACGGCCTCGCGATCAGCTCCGGCGATTCCGGTGACGTCGGGGTCGGCGGCCTCGCCACGACCGGTGGCATCGGCCTGATGGGCCGTGCGCACGGCCTCACCATCGACCGCCTGCGAGGCGCGGAGATCGTCACGGCGGACGGGACCGCACGGCGCGTCTCCGGCGACGAGGAACCAGACCTGTTCTGGGCGATCCGTGGCGCCGGCGCGAACTTCGGGATCGTCACGGCGTTCGACTTCGAGGCCTCGGAGACCGCCGACGTCGTGCAGACCACCGCGGTGTACCAGCCGATCGACCTCGCTGCGTTCCTGCAAGCCTGGGGCCGGACGGTGGAGACCGCGGCGCGTCCGGTGTCAGCCTTCCTCTACCTGGGGGCGGGGCCGACGCCGTTCGCGCAGGCGACCATCGTGTACGCCGGCGACGACCTGGAGGCGGCGGCCCCGGAGATCGAACGCTTCCTGCGGATCCCGGGCCTGGCCGGGCAGCGGGCCGCCGTGACGCCGTACGCGGCGGTACCGCTGACGAGCGGTGCGCCGCACACCGGGCAGCAGCGTGCTGCCACCCACACCGGGCTGGCCGTGCACCTCGACCAAGACCTGTCCGACCGGATCGCGGTGTTGCTCCGCAGCGCCGGCGTGGACATGGTCCAGATCCGCTCGGTCGGCGGCGCGATCAACGACGTCGACCCGGCGGCGACCGCCTACGCGCACCGGCACCAGAACTTCTCGGTGACCGCGGTGTCGGTCCGGGGCGGCGACGCGTTCCACGACGCGTGGGAGTCCGTGCACCCTCGGATGGACGGCATGTACCTGAGCTTCGAGACCGATCACGCACCGAGCGCCGTGGCCGAGGCGTTCCCGCCGGCGACGCTCGCGCGACTGCGGGACCTCAAGGCCCGGTGGGACCCCGACGACCTGTTCGACCAGAACTTCGACGTGTCGCGGACATCGGCGGAGCTCAGCTGAGGGCGACGGCGCCCGCGATGCGGTCCGCGAGGTCCGCGAGCGCGGCGGCGCTGTCGGACCCCGGCACGGCGTGGTACGCGCAGAGCAGGTACCCCGGTGTGTTCGGGACCACGAACGTCTGGTGGCGGAGCGTGATCTGTCCGTACCCGTCGACCGAGGGCCGGACATCCCCGTCGTAGTACGGGTCGACCTCGTGGCGCTCCCAGAGCCGGCGGAACACCGGGTCCGCCTCGGCGAGCCTCGCCGCGGTCTCGTGGAGCCGGGGGTCGTACGGGTGCCCGTAGAACCGCATGCGGCGTGCGGTCCGGTCGGCGAGCGCCGGCCAGGTCGGCAGCGCTCGGACCTCCGGGAAGGTGAAGACCACCTCGGGGATGCTCCTGCCGACCTCGAGCCCGAGCGGGACCACCCACCGCGCGAGGGCGTTCGAGAGCACGACCTCGTGGCGGGAGTTGATGATGTACGCGGGTGTGTTCGGCCAGGAGTCGAGGATGGCGGACATCGCCTCGATCGAGACCGCGGCCTCGGCCGCCGCCACGTCCAGCGGCTGCACCGTGCTGAGCCGCAGCAGGTGCTGGACGCCGGCATCGTCGAGCCGCAGTGCCCGGGCCAACGCGTGGAGGACCTGTTCGGACGGTGCGCGGTCGCGACCCTGCTCCAGCCGCAGGTAGTACTCCTGGCTGATCCCCGCGAGCCCGGCGACCTCGTCGCGACGGAGCCCCGGGACCCGGCGGCGCGTGTGCGACCGTACGTCGACGTCCTCGGGGCGGGTCGCCGCCCGACGCGCTCGGAGGTAGTCGCCGAGCGGTGTCCCTGTCGCGATCACGACCCGTCCTCCCTCCCTGCCGGCGCGTCCGGCGCCGTGGTTCCTCCATCCTGGCGCAGTCCCGGTCCCGGGATGCGCCAGGTGTCCCCGACGGGGACACCCTCGCGCCTGCTCGGACCCGTACCGTCGGCGCAGTGCGAAGGGAGTGCCGTGCACGATCCACCGGTCCGCCGGGCGCACGTCACCGTCGCCGCCCGTTTCGACTGCTCGCCGAGCGCGACGTGGTCCCGTTTCGTCGACTTCGCCGACGGGCACGTCGGTCCCGACGGTGCGACCGAGCTCCTCGCGCCCGGTACGAGTCGCTGGATCCGGCGGCTCCCTGGCGACCTGGGCGTCGTCGAGGAGCGTTCCCGCACCGAGGACGGCGTCGTCGCCTATCGCGCTCGCGTCCCCGGCGGTTCGGCGGTCGACGACGTGGACGGCGTCGTCCGCGTGTCCCAGGAGGCAGAGGGGAGCCTCGTCACGTGGACGACCGAAGCGGTCACCGCCCCGTCCGCGTCCGAGCGCGAGCGCGTCCGGCAGTGGCTGGCGGATCGACTCCGGACCGCCGGGGGCACGGTCCTCGCCCCCCTCACCATGGACGTGTGGCTCGGCGGCTACCGGGACGTCGCCCGCACCGGTCTCGACGGCACGGGCACCGCGACGTGGTCGCCCACGACGGCGACCCTGGTCTCCGGCGAACACGACGCCGTCCTCGTCGACGCCCTGATGACGGCGGACGAGGCCGACGCCCTGGTCGAGTGGATCCGAGGCAGCGGGAAACGGCTCCGGACCGTCGTGGTCACCCAGGGCCAGGCAGACCACTTCTTCGGCCTCGGTCGCGTTCTGCGGGCGTTCCCCGACGCGGTCGCGACGGCCGTCGCCGACGTCGCCACGCGTGCGCTCGACCAGACGGCGCCCGCACACCGTTCCCGGTGGGAGTCGTTGTTCCCCGGACGGCTCCCCGGATCCCTCACCGCTCCGACCCCCGACCCGGCCGGGGTCGTCGACCTCGAGGGCCATGCACTGCAGCTGTTCGACGTGGGACGGATCGGCGACCGGCCGACGAGCCTGGTGTCGGTCCGGCACCTCGACGCGGTGATCGGCGGCGACCTCGTCTACAACCGCGTGCACCCGTGGCTCGTCGGCACGGACGCGGATTCCCGACGGAGCTGGGCGCGGGCACTCGACCTCGTCGAGGCGCTGCGTCCGGCATGGGTGATCGCGAGTCACCGGCACCCGGCTTCCCGTTCCGACGCCGCTCGACCGCAGGTCGCCGCGCTCCGCAGGTACCTCGGCGACGTCGAGACGGTGCTCGCGGACCACGGTGATGCCGGTGGGTTCGTCCGCGAGATGCTCCGGCGGTGGCCGCGGTTCGGCAACCGATCGACGTTGGAGGCCTCCGCGGTGGCCCTGTACACGATGGGCCCCCCGCCATCGGAGGCCGACTTGCCAGACCTGCTCCCGCGTCGTCCGCAGGAGGAGGCGGACGAGCCGACGGACCTCGTCTGAGACGCGACTCAGGTTACGCTGTCCCCGACCGGGAGGAGCGTCGTGGGCGACACGGACCTCGCAGCGCGGCTCCGGACACTCCGGCTCGCAGCCGGCATGACGCTCGAGACCCTCGCGGAACGATCGGGCGTGAGCGTCCGGGGCATCAGCGACATCGAGCGCGGCCGCAGTCGCCACCCGCAGCCCCGCACGATCGAGGCGCTGGTCTCCGGACTCGGGCTCGACGACGCGGCACGTCGATGGCTCCGGGCGCCGCTGGTGGGCGCGGGGCCGGACACCGGACGCACCGATTTCCGCCCGCCGCGCGTGGCGGACTTCACCGGGCGCTCGGGTGAACTCGACCGGCTCGTCGCGGACCTCGACCGGCCGTCGGGCCCGCCGGTCGTCGTCGTCTCCGGACCACCCGGCATCGGGAAGACCGCGCTCGTGACGGAGGCGATCGGACGAGCGTCCGCCGCCGAGCGCCGCGTGTTCGTGGACCTCGCCGGACACGGCCGACCGGCGACGACCGCGTTGGAGGTGCTCCAACGCGTCCTCCGACAGTGCGACCCGGACGATCCGCCCGGCACGTTGGCGGCAGCGAGGGCGCGGTGGTCGGAGCTGTGCTCGGCCGAACGGGTGCTGGTGCACCTCGACAACGTCTCAGGCGAGGACCAGGTCCGACCCGTGCTCGTCGAAGGACGGTCGACCGTCGTCGCGACCTCGCGTCGGACGCTCGCGGGTCTCGACGCGGACCGGATCGTCCTCGACGTGCTCGGACCGGAGGACGGTCGTCGCCTGCTCGAACGCATCGTGCCGGCCGAGCAGCGCGATCCTGCTGCGGTCGACGAGCTCATCGCGCTGTGCGACGGATTCCCCCTCGCGCTCCGCGTCGCCGCCAACCGCATCGCGAGCCGTCCGGCCACGAGCGTGGCGGACCTCGTCGCCCGCATGCGGTCGACCGATCGCCGACTCACGCTGCTCGTGGCCGGCGACGTCTCGGTCGCGGCGGCGATCGCGGTTTCCTACGACGACCTCGACCCGGCGACGGCCGCCGTGTTCCGGGCGACCGCGGCACTCGACGGCGTCACGTTCGGCGCCGACGTCGTCGCGGCGGCGGTCGGCGCGAGCCCAGACGAGACCGAGGCCCGACTCGAAGGACTGGTCGACCTCGGCCTGGTCGAACCCCGGGGCACGCGGTACCGCGTGCACGACATCATCCGGCTGTTCGCGCTCGAGCGGCTCCGCGAAGACGCCCGGACCGAGGCAGCTGCACGCGAGCGGCTCACCCGGTGGTTGCTCGACCGGCTCCTCGCGGCCGGGTCCGCGTTCGTGGTGCCCGGCCGTGCCCCCGTCGCACAACCGGACGCCGATCAGGACGTCGCCCGCGACTGGATCATCGGAGAGGTCGACCACTGGTGGCCGGCCTTCCGTCGGGCCGCCGCGCTCGGGTGGCACGAGATCGTGGTCGCACTCACGACCGTGCTGCAGTGGTTCGGGAACCTCTGGCCGGACTGGGGACGGTGGTACGAGCTCGACCTCGTGGCACAGCGAGCAGCGGACGAGCTCGCGGACGACGCCGCGCGTTCACGAGTGGCGGGACATCTCGCCTGGGCCGCGCACGTCGAACGAGCCGACCACGGACTGGCCACGCAGCACGCGGACGAGGCGCTCGCCGCGGCGGAACGTACCGGTGCCGTCGATCTGATCGCATGGGGGCACTACCACGTCGCCTGGAGCGCACTCGACCGCGGGGATCCGGTCACCGCCGAAGTACACGCACTCGCTGCGGTCGCGGGGTTCGAGAGCGAGGACGACCCGGTCTTCCTGCACCAGGCGCGGGGCATGTTGGGCCTCGCCCTGCAGGCACAGGGTCGGTACGACGAAGCGGTCGCCGCGCTCCGAGCGGCGGTCGACGGCATCGTGGAGGGGCTCGACCCCGTCGACGAACGCGTTCGGTACGCGCAGGCGCTGGCCCGCGCGGCGCTCGCCACCACGCTCCTCGAGTCCGGTGCGCCGAGCGAAGCGCTCGACGTCCTCGACGCCGGGCTCCGGACGCTGCCGGACGACACCGGGACGTCCATCGGGCTGCTGCTCCGTTCGCGGGCGGCGGTGCTGGTGGAGCTCGGACGACCCACCGAGGCGCTGGCCGACGTGGACCGCGCGCTCCGCGCCTTGCCGGCACGCGTTCGTCCTGCCCGCCTGGACGCCCTGCAACGGGAGTTGGCGGCGCTCCGCGACTCACTCACCGGCCCGAGCGGCTGAGGGCCCGCGGGACGAGGGCGTCGCCCGGCGGTCAGACCTCGACGGCGCGTCGTCCAGGAGCGGTCGTGACCTCGTCTCGCAGCGCCGCCAGCGCCCGCGCACCGTCCGTGCCGTCCGCCGCGTGGAAGGCGGTGAGCACGTACCGCTGCGGGCCCGGGACCTCGAGCGTCTGGCACGTGAGGGTCACCCGGCCGTGGCCGTGCACGTCCTGGTCGATCGAGCCGTTGAGGTACGGGCGGGCGTCGTGCCGTGCCCAGAGCCGCCGGAAATCCGGGTCCCGGACGGACAGGGTGCCGATGATCTCCTGCAGCCGCCGATCGCGGGGATCGCTCCCGTACCGCAGCGTCGCCGCGGTCCGGGCGGCGGCCTCCGGCCAGTCCTCCATCACCGCGCGGCCGAACGGCGAGAACACCGCCAGCGGCAGGTTCACCCCGGGTGTCAGCCCGCCGCCCGTCATCGCCCGTGCCAGCGGGTTCACGACCAGGACGTCCTGGTTGCCGTCCATGATGTACGCCGGCGTCCCGGTCCACTGGTCGAGGAGGCCGCTCAGCGTGTCCATGACGCGAGCCGGCGTCGTGTGGTCGTCGGAACGAGCCTCGCCGGTCTGGATCCGGACGAGGCGGTCCATGTGGTCCACCGCGTCCTGGTCCAGGCGGAGCGCACGGCCGAGGGCGTGCAGCACCTGGTCCGACGGTTGGCGATCGCGGCCCTGCTCGAGTCGGAGGTAGTACTCCTGACTGATCCCGGCGCGGCGGGCCACCTCGTCCCGTCGCAGCCCGACGACCCGCCTCGGCGTCGACGACACGATGCCGACGTCCTGCGGCTGCACGAGTGCTCGTCGTGCGCGGAGGTACTCACCCAGAGGCGTGATCGCAGTCGGCATGGCATCGCTCCCGCTCGTCCTCGCTGCACCGTCGTGAACGGTGCTGCATGATGTCGGGTACCAGCCCACCAGGCACCCGGCGTCGGCACCATGCAGAACGCAGGCAGGAATCGAGGAGCACGTGCAGGAACGACCCGACGGCGAGCTCCTCCGGCGGTTGCGCACCACTGCGGGCCGGACGATGGCCGACCTCGCCGACGCCGCCCACGTCGGCGTGCGGACCCTCAGCGACATCGAGCGAGGGGTCGCGCGGCGCCCGCAGCGCGCGACGATCGAGGCGATCGCGACGGCACTCGGCGTGACGTCAGCGGAACGGGACGCGCTGCTGTCGATCGGCCGGGCCCGTCCGTCGACGCCGGCGAGCGCCCCGGACGTCGTCGGCGACTTCACCGGACGCGACACCGAACTCGGCAGGGTGCTCGACCGTCTCCGGGGCGCCCACGCGGGTGCGGTGATCGTGTCCGGCGGCCCCGGGGTCGGCAAGAGCACCTTCGCTGCCGAGGCGCTCCGCGTCCGCGGTGTCCCGTGGATCCACGTCGACCTCGGCGGGCAGACGGCCGCCCCGCTGTCGGCGCTCGACGTCCTCCGCCGTCTCGTCTCCCTCGCCACCGACGGCACGGAAGAGGCACCGGTGATCTTCGACGCGGCGGCAGCACGGTGGCGCGAACTCAGCGCCGACCACCGGCACGCGGTCCTGCTCGACGATGCCGGCAGCGAAGCGCAGGTGCGTCCGGTGGTCGACGCGGCGGGACCGGGGGTGCCGGTGATCGTGACGAGCCGGAGTCCGCTGGCCGGACTCGACGCCGGGCTCCGCCTCCAGGTCGAGCCGATGCCGCGCGCCGATGGCCTCGCGTTGCTCGAGCGGATCGTGCCCGACGCGGCGAGCGAGCCGGCTCTGGCGGCGGTGGCCGAGCACTGCGCGGGGATCCCGCTGGCGCTCCGGATCGCCGGAAGCCGCATCGCGGCACGGACGGACGACGTCGACGGCTTCCTCGGTGCCATGCGCGCCGAGGAGCAACGGCTCGGCGCCCTCCGGCACGGTGACCGCTCGGTCGAGGCCGCGTTCGCCGTCTCCTACGAGCGGCTCCCGTCCGTCACGGCGCAGGTGTTCCGCTCGCTCGCGGTGATCGACGGGACGAGCTTCGATGCACGGACCGGCGGCGCTCCCCTCGGGCTCGACGACGTGACCGCCGAGGACGCACTCGAGGAGTTGGTGGACCTCGGTCTCGTCGAGCCACGCGGTGGGAACCGGTACCACGTGCACGACCTGCTCCGGGCGTTCGGTGCCGACCGGATCGACGCCGAGGACGGTCCCGGCGCGTCCCGTGCGCTGCGGGAGCGACTGCACCGATCGGTCCTCTCGCTCCTCGATCGAGCGGCACGGCGGTTCGCTCCCGAGTCCGCCCGCCGTGACCAGGCCGATCCGGAGTTCGCCGGCCCGGCAGCGGCGAGGCGGTGGATCACCGGTGAGGTCGACCACTGGTGGGCGGCGTTCCGCGCCGCAGTGTCGGGTGGGCTGCACGGCGACGTGATCCGGACCGCGGCCGGTCTCGAGTGGTTCTCCAACCTGTGGCCGGCATGGGGGCACTGGTACGAGCTGTTCGGCGACGCGGTCGACGCCGCGCACGCGGCCGACGACCGAGCGTCGGCAGCGCGGCTCCTCGGTCTGCAGACGTGGGCTGCCCTGATGGAGCGCGGCGACCGGGCCGGTGCGCTCGAGCTCGCCACCAGGGGTCTGACGGACGCCCGTGCGGCGGACGACGACGCCGTGTCCGCGAGCGCCGAGTACCACGTCGCGTGGGCACACCTGGCGCTCCGACAGCCGGATCTCGCGCTGCCGCACATCGATGCCGCGATCGACGGGAACACGAGGACCGGGGACGACGCCGCGCTCGTCCAGTGTCGCTCGATGGCGGGCGCAGCACTCCACCTGCTCGGCCGGCACGCCGAGGCGATCGCGTCCTTCCGAGCGGTCCTCCGCGACCTCGAGCGGGTCGGGGAGGGCGACCCCGGGGCGGTGTTCACCCGGGTGGTCGCGCTGGAGGAGATCGCGAAGTCGGCCAACGCGCTGGGGCGATGGGACGAAGCCCGGGACGCGGCGGACGCGGGGTTCGGTGCGGCGTCGGCACTGTCGTGGGACACGGGTGCTGCTCGCGCGCTCCGACAGCGTGCCGAGGCGCTGTTCGGTTCCGGGGAGGCCGACGGAGCCCGACGCGACGCCGAGCGCGGGATCGCCCTGGTCGACGCCGATCGGGCGGACGCCCAGGCGGCGGTGGTGCTCGGCGAGCTCCGCGCGCTGCTCGAGCGGATCGACGGCCGCGCGCCCTGAGCGGAGACTGTCCCCGGCAGAGACAGGCGCACGGCCTTCCTCGCTGGCTAGCCTGCGACGGTGCAGCGAGACCCTGACGACCGACCCATCGTGCGCGCCCGCGACGTCGAGCACGCCTATCCCGGTCGCGCGGCCGAGCCGGTCCTGCGCGGGGTGTCGCTCGACGTCCAGCGCGGCGAGATGCTGGCGGTCGTCGGCCCGAGCGGCTCCGGCAAGAGCACGCTGCTCGCGTGCCTGTCCGGTCTGGAACGCCCGCTCCGGGGCACCGTGGAGATCGACGGCACCGACATCGGCCCGCTCTCGCGGCAGCGGTCGGCCCGGTTCCGACGCGGTCGGGTCGGCTTCGTCTTCCAGTCGTACAACCTGCTCCCGGCACTCACCGCCCGGGAGAACGTGGCGCTGCCGGCACGCCTGGCGAAACGCCCCGCTGATCGCCGGACGGTCGACGCCGCACTGGAGGCCGTCGGGATGCTCGACTCCGCACACCGGTACCCGGATTCGATGTCCGGCGGACAGCAGCAGCGCGTGGCGATCGCCCGGACGCTCGTCGCACGGCCGCAGGTGGTGTTCGCCGACGAACCGACCGGGGCGCTCGACACGGTGGCCGGCGGCGCGGTGCTCGACCTGCTGCGGCACACCGCCTCGGGGCAGCGTTCGGTCGTCATGGTGACGCACGACCTCGCGGCCGCGGCGCGGGCCGACCGCGCGATCGTCCTGCGGGACGGCGTCGTCCACGCGGAGCTGGTCGCACCGGACGTCGACGCGCTCTTCGACTCGATCGAGCGTGCGTCGGTACGCGCATGATCCTCGTCCGCCTGGCGGCAGCCGATCTCCGCACGTCGTGGCGCGTCTGGGCCGGCCTGTGCGCGGTGTCCGCGGTCGCCGCACTGGCAGGCAGCGTCCCCGGTGTGCTCGTGGTCGGCGGCCTGCGGACACCCGGGGTCCGGGGGCTGGCGCTGCTGTCCATCGCGGGCACGACCGCCGCGTTCGGGCTCATCGCGATCCTCGTGGTGGTGTCCGCCGTGGTGCGGCTCACCGCGGGGCTCCTGGAGCGGACGTACGCCCTCTGGCAGCTGGCCGGCGTCACTCCTCGAGGGGTCCGTGTGACGGTGCTCGTCCAGACCGCACTCGTCGCCGTGCTCGGCGCCGTGGTCGGAGCGGCCGCGGCTGGCGTCGTCGTCCCGGCCGCCGTCGACGCAGCCCTGGCCGGAGCCTCCGGACTCGACGGGGTCCGGGTGGCCGCTTCCTGGGCCGAGGCCGTCGTCGTCGTCGGGCTGACGGTCACCGCCGCGGTCGTCGCCGGGCTCTCGGGGAGCCGCCGCGCCGCCACGACCCCGCTGCTGCTCGGTGTCGGACCGGGTGTGCGCGGACGTCGACCGCCGATCCTCCGTGCCACGGTCGCGGCACTGCTGACGGCGCTCGCGGCGAGCATGCTCGCCGGACTCCCGGCGTCCGTACCGGACGGCGCGGCGTCGGCACTCCTCATCGGTCCGGTGCTGGTCGCGGCGGTCGCCGTCCTCGGCAGGTCGGTCGGTGCACCCGTCGTCCGGCTCTGGACGGCGGCGGTGCCGGCGAGCGCGTCGGTGTCCTTCGCTCTCGCGCGCGCAGCTGTCCGGCGGGCTGCGGCTCGGAGCGACACGACGCTCGCGGCGCTCCTGGTGGCCGTGGCCCTGCCGACGGCGCTCGTCGGGGGTCAGCGGACGGCGGCGACAGCGACCGGAGACGACGCGACCGGGAGCGGCTCAGCGGTGACGACCGTCCTCGTCCTCAGCGGCCCGGTCCTGCTCGCCGCCGTCGGGGCCGCGGCGACGGCGGCGATGGCGGCTCGGGACCGCGCGCAGGAGCGCGAGCAGCTCCTGGCCGTCGGCGCGACCCCGGCCTTACCAGTGGCCGTCGCGGCACTCGAGGGTGTCGTCCTCGGGGTGAGCGGCACGCTCATCGCCGCGGCCACCGTGGGCGTCTCCGTCATCGCGGAGTGGGCGGTGCTCGTCGGGCGGTACCCGTCGACCAGGCCGATCGTCCCCGTCGCGGTCCTGGTGGCGATCGGCGCGCTGTGCACGGCTCTCGTCGTGCTGTCGTCCCTCCTGCCGGCCGTGCCGGGGCGGACACGGAGGAGGACCTCGCCGGGCGACTGACGGCGACGTATGCTCACACCGTGCCCGAACGCGCCTCGCAACTGGTCGGCCGCGACGCCGAACTCCTCGTCCTGGCCGGTGCCCTGGACCACGCCCGGCGGGGGCACGGTACCGCGGTCCTGGTCGACGGCGATCCCGGCATCGGCAAGAGCGCCCTGCTCGAGACCGTCGCCGCGGACGCCACCGCGGACGTCCGGTTCGTCCTCCGTGCCCGTGGGGTCCGCAGCGGGACCGAGATCCCGTTCGGCGGCCTGCACGAGCTGCTCCACCCGCTCCTGCCCTTCGGGGCCGCCCTCCCCGATCGTCAGGCTTCGGCCCTCGACGTCGCCTTCGGCCGTCGTGACGGACCGGCCCCCGACCGGCTCCTGCTCGGCATCGCCGTGCTCGGGCTGTTCGAGGAGGCGAGCAGCCACGGGACCGTGGTGGCACTCGTCGACGATCTGCACTGGACGGACCGGACCTCGCTCGAGGCGCTCCTCTTCGTCGCATCGCGGGTCCGCGGACTCCCCGTCCTCCTCGTCGCGACGACCCGGAGCGGTACCCCTGTCGGTGACCACGAGGACGCGTTCCCGACCGTGCTCCACGTCGGTCCGCTCGACGACGCCGCGGCGGACCGACTGCTCACCGACGTCGCGGACCACCTGCCGACCGGGGAACGGGCACGGGTGCGTCGGGAGTCGTACGGCAACCCGCTCGCCCTGCTCGAGTTCTCCGCGCCCGTCGCCGGCACTGCGCGCGGACCACTGTCCGAACGCATGTCCGCCCGACTCGAGCGGACGTTCCTCGCCGGTGTCCTGCTGCTCCCGGAGACGACCCAGCGGGCGTTGCTCGTCGCGGTCGCCGGAGAGGACGCCACCGCACGGGAGCTCGAGCAGGCACTCGTGGGTGTCGGGCTCGGCGCAGGCGAGTTGGCGACCCTCGAGCGCGAGGGTCTGCTGCGGCGTGACGGCGACCGGTTCGTGCCACGGCACCCGCTGGTGGGGTCGGCGCACTACGACGCCGCCGATCCGGTCCGTCGGCGCGAGGTCCACCACGCCCTGGCACTGGCGGTCCGTTCGCCCAGTCGCCGTGCGATCCACCGGGCCGAGGCGACGACCGGCCTCGACGAGGCGGTCGCCGTTGAACTCGACGCCGTGGCGAGTGCTGCGCTCCGGCAGGGCGCCCCCGCCGAGGCGGCATCGGCGTGGCGGCGAGCCGCCGACCTCTCGCCCGACCCGACCCAGCAGGCGAACCGGTTGGTGGAGGCCGCCGAGGCAGCCCGACGCGCCGGCGCCTCGGGTGAGGCGTCCGCCTTGCTCGACCGTGCCAAGCCGCTCACCGACCTGTCGGACGGCCGCGCACAGCACCGGTTCGCGCGCGCGGAGTGGATGCTGAGCATGACCGCGGACCACCGCGGTCGGACGGCCGAGGAGCTCGTGGCGTTCGCGACGACCCGGGCAGATCCGACCGAGCGTGCCGAGGTCCTGCTGTGGGCGGCGGCGAAGTGCTACATCCACCAGGAGGCGGACGCCGTCCGAGCGCTCGTGGCCGCCACGGTGGAGGACGTCGACCACGCTCCGGGCGGACGCGGGGACGCCGACGACGCGGTCCTCGCCGAGGTGGCACTCGCCCTCGTCCGTCCCGGGCAGCGTCTCGACGAGCGCACCGTGGACCGGTTCCTCGCCCGTGCACAGGCGACCGACGGCGTCATCGTGAACTGCCTGGCGTTCGCCGCCGAGGAGTCCGGCGACATGGCCACGTCGGACCGGTGCTGGACCGCTGGCGTCCGGCTGTTCCACGACGCGGCACGCACGAGCGACGAGACCACCGCTCTGTGTGGACGTGCCTCACCCCGCGTCACGGCGGGCCACCTCACCGACGGACTCGCCGACGCCGATCGCGCGGAGCGTCTCAGCCGCGAGCTCGACCTCCCGGTGGTCGCCGGGATGGCGCTCTCCGAGGCGGCGCGGGCCCTCGTGCGGGCCGGGGACACGGCCACGGCCCGGACACGACTCGCGGCCCTGGACGAGATCCCGGTGGCCGGCGCCTTCGCGCGCATCGTCGCGACCGCCGCGTGGGCGGCAGCACTCATCGCCGTCGACGAGGGACGCCACGAGGACGCCGTGGCACACCAGGTGCGCACGCGGGCGAACGGCGCGGTGGCGCTGTGGGCGGGCGCCGACGTGGTCGAGTCGGCGGTCCGCGCGGGCGACACCGACTCGGTCCGTGCCTGGCTGACGGACGCCGCCGCTGCGGCCGCCACGACCGGCTCGCCGCACCTCGCGCTGCTCGTCGAGCGGACGCGCGGTCTCCTCGCACCGGACGACGAGACGGCCCTCGGGCACCTCGCCGCGGCGGTCGACCTCGGTTCGGCGATCGACACACCGTTCGACCTCGCGGTCGCGCGACTGCACCTGGGTGAACGGCTGCGGCGCGTCCGCCGGATCGTCGATGCACGTCAGCACCTGTCCGAGGCGGCCCGGCTGTTCGACCGCATCGGCGCCCGCAACTGGGCCGCGCGCGCCGCGTCCGAACTCCGGGCGACCGGTGGACAGTCGACGGACCGGACGTCGACGGACCGGGCGCCGGCTCGACTCCTCACCGCGCAGGAGCTCCTCGTGTCGCGCATGGCGGCGACCGGGCGCACCAACAAGGAGATCGCGGACGAGGTCTACCTCTCGCACCGGACGGTCGCGGCGCACCTGTCCCGGGCGTTCACGAAGCTCGGCATCAGCAGACGGTCCCAGCTGGCCGGTGCGCTGCGGCCCTCGGACCGTTCCGACTGAGGGCGCGAGCAGACGGTCACGCCACGCGTCCGACCTCGCTGGCGGCCGAGCGAGCGCCGAGACCGCGGCGCATCGCGGTGAACCGCTGCAACGCCAGGGCCGCTGCCGTCCCCGGTTCGGCGGTCAGGGTCATCACCGACCGCCCGCTGCCGCCCGGGACGGCCAGCGAGTGGCACGTGAGCTCGACCGGTTCGGCGGTGGCGAGTCGGATCCGAGCGACCCACGTGACCTGCTGCTCGACGTCGTGCCGGGCCCACAGTTCCCGGAAGGTCGCGTCCCGGATCGCCAGGGTCCCGACGACCTCGCGGTGACGGGCGTTCCTCGGATCACCGTGGAACCGCAGGTTGGCGACCGCCCGTCGGGCGTCGTCCTCCCAGTCGATGACCTCGGCGCGCGCGCGGTCGGTGAACAGGTGGAACAGGAAGTTCGTCCCTGGCAGCAGCCGCGGCCTGATCGCCCGGGCCAACGTGTTCGATGCCAGGACGTCCTGCTCGGCGCTCATGAGCATCGCGGGCACGCCGGACAGTCCGTCGACGAGCTCGAGCAGTGCGGGCTCGACCGGTGGGGGCGGTCCCGCCCCTTCGTCGGTGGTGTTCCCGGTCTGGCCGCCCTCGTCGAGTCGGGCGAGCCGGTGCATGTGCTCGAGCGCGACGTCGTCGAGGCGCAGGGCCCGCACGATCGCGCCGAGCACCTGGTGCGAGGGCCTCCGGTCCCGGCCCTGCTCGAGCCGGAGGTAGTACTCCTGGCTGATCCCGGCCAGTCCCGCCACCTCGCTGCGGCGGAGTCCCGGCACCCGCCGGGCCCGTGAGGAGTCGATGCCAACGTCGGCCGGTCGGACGAGGGCCCGGCGTGCGCGGAGGTACTCGCCGAGGAAGGAGGTCTGAGCGGGCATCGTGTCTCCCGGGTCGTGGCGAGCGTTCCCGGGACGTCCGGCAACCGTGCTCCACGTTGCCGCTGGTCGTCCCCTCCGGGCATCGGTCGAATGACCACATGTCGGCGGCTCGACCGGATCGCGCCGATGGTGTCCCCGCCGGGGACACGATGCCGTCGACGACCGGGCCGTACGCTCCGTCCGTGAGCACGGACGACGGGGTCGACCACCCACGAGCACTGCTCGGCAGGCTCGTGCTGCCGTGGCGGACGGTCCCCGCGGTCGTCTACGACCGACACCTGACCGTCCGGGTGGCGAACGCGTTGGCCGGGGCCGTGCACCCGACGTTCCGGTCCGGTGCGAACCTCGCGCGGGCGACGTTCCTGCGGCCTGAGGGCGACGAGGCGTTCCGCGCGTCGTCGGAGACGGCGGAGGCGGTGCCGCTCGGCGCCCGCGTCGTCGCGGAGCTGCGGCGCTCCCTCGACGAGCACGAGGAGGACCGCGGGTACGTCGAACTGGTCGGGGAGCTCGCGGCCCGGAGCGAGGCCTTCGCTCGACTCTGGGCTGGGCCGGACACTGCGGATCCGGACGGGGTCGTCGGCTTCGACAACCCCGTGGTCGGTCACCTGGCCCTCGCCTACCACCGGTTCGCGGTGCCCGGCCCGGACGGCGACACGCTGCTGTTGTGGCGTGGCGCGGACGAGCAGTCCGCCCGCCGCCTGTCGAGCCTCGCCGACAGCCTCGCCGACTGACAGCCTCGCCGACTGACAGCCCCCGCCGCGGCCACCCCACCCGGCCCGGCTGACCGGTCCCGCCCGGCCGGCCGGACCCGGCCCACCGCGCACGCCTCAGCGCGCGACGACGACCTTTCCGATCGCGGTCCCGCCCGCCACCTGACGGTGCGCCTCGCGGAGGCCGGCCGGGTCGAGCCCCCGGACGACCGACGTCGCGGTGGTCCGCACGCGACCCGCGTCCACGAGGTCCGCCAGCGCATCGAGGAGCAGGCCCTGCTCGCCCATGTCCGGCGTCCCGAACGCCGATCGGGTGAACATGAGCTCCCAGTGCCAGGCGATCGACTTCCGCTTGAGCGGGTAGAGGTCGAGTCCGCGCGGGTCGTCGATCGCGGTGATCTGGCCGAACGGGCGGACCAGATCGGCGAAGGCGGTGACGTTGCCCGCCGAGTGCGCGGTGAAGACGTAGTCGACCCCGTCCGGCGCGACCGACCGCACGCCGCCGACGAGGTCGTGGTGGTCCACGACGTGGTCGGCTCCCATCGACGACACCCAGTCGCGGCTCTCGGAGCGGCCGGCGGTCCCGAGCACCGTGAGGCCGGTGCGCGCCTTCGCGAGCTGGACGAGCACCGACCCGACACCGCCGGGTGCTCCGACGACGAGCAGGGTGCCGGTACTCGACTCCGTCAGGCGGAACCGGTCGAACAGTGTCTCCCAGGCGGTGATCCCCGTGAGCGGGAGCGCCGCGGCCTCGGCGTGGTCCAGCGTCGCGGGGCGGCGACCGACGAGGCGTTCGTCCACGAGGTGCAGCTCGGCGTTCGTCCCCGGGCGGTCGAGGGTGCCGGCGTACCACACGGCGTCACCGACGGAGAACCGGGTGACCTCCGAGCCGACCGCCTCGACGACGCCGGAGGCGTCCCAGCCCAGTTGCTTCGTCCCGGACCGCAGGCCCTGCCGGGTCTTCGTGTCCACCGGGTTCACCGACACCGCCTCGACCCGGACGAGCAGGTCGTGCGGGCGGACCGGGTGGAGGGGGACGTCGCGGACGACGAACGCGTCCTCGTCGCGGACCGAGCGTCCGCCCTGGGCGAGGAACGCACGGGTCGTGGTCGGGACGTCCCGTCCGGTTCGGTGTGTGGCAGTGTCGGTCATGGCGGTCCTCCGTGCGGGTCGCGTCGGCGGGTGACCGACCGGAGGCGCGGATCGCCTCGTGCAGGCACGGTACGTCCGCACGTGGCCGGTCCGCGTGGCTCCGTCGGGGACACGCTCGCGCCGCCTGTCCCTGCGAGGGGATGGTCCTCGGGGGGACACGTGCGGAGCACCCCACCGGCCGTAGCGTCCTCGGTGTCGCGACGACGTGACCCCGACCGAGGAGACCTGCGATGACGATCTCGTTCCCGCCCCTGCCCGCCGTGCTGCACGTTGGAGCGGGAGCCGCCACCCCTGCCGTGCAGACCCTGCTCCTGCCCGTGCCGACGCCCGCGACCGAACGGCCGGGGGTCCGGCGGTGAACCCGCTGCGGGCGGTCCTGCACGTGCTCAGGGCGGACCCGGACCAGTGGCGTCGACGCGGGCTCCGGTCCCCGCGCGAGATCGCCGTGCTGGTGGCGGAGCGGTCGCTCCCCGACGATCCGTCGTACCGGGACTTCTTCGTCCCGTCCCCGTGACCCGGGCGCACGGCGAATGGCCCGGCCCCGAGGGGCCGGGCCGTCCGACGTACCGGGCGTCAGGCTGCGCCGTCGAGCACCGCGACGTCCCTCGGGGACAGGACGACCGACGCCGCCGCGACGTTCTCCTCGAGGTGGTCCACGCTGGACGTCCCGGGGATCGGCAGCACGTTCGGAGCGTGCTGCAGCAACCACGCGAGGGCCACCTGCGACGGTGAGGCGCCGGCCCGTGCCGCCATCGCCCCGAGTGCTCCGGCGCCGCGCGTGAGGCCGCCGGTCGCCAACGGGAACCACGGGATGAAGCCGATGCCGAGTTCCGCGGTGACCCGGACCAGGTCCTCGGAGGAACGCTCGACCAGGTTGTACAGGTTCTGCACCGTGGCGATCGGCAGGATCCGCTGCGCGGCGAGGAGCTCCGGGACGCTCACCTCGCTCAGGCCGACGTGCCGGATGAGTCCCTCGGCGCGGAGTGCCGCGAGGGTCCCGAGCTGCTCGTCGAGCGGCACCCGCTGGTCGATGCGGTGCAACTGGTACAGGTCGATCCGCTCGAGTCGCAGGCGGCGGAGGCTGCCCTCGACGGCGGCGCGCAGGTGCTCCGGGCGACCGTCGACGACCCATTCGCCCCGTGGTCCCCGGACGAACCCGCCCTTCGTCGCGATGACGACGTCCGATCGGTACGGGGCCAGCGCCTCGCCGATGAGTCCTTCCGCGACCTCGGGGCCGTAGGCGTCCGCGGTGTCGACGAGCGTCACGCCCAGCTCGACGGCGCGGCGGAGCACGGCGCGGGCGCCCTCCGGGTCGCGGGACGGGCCGAACGCATTCCGGCCGGCGAGCTGCATCGAGCCGAACCCGAGTCGGGCGACGGGCAGGTCCCCGCCGATCAGGAAGGTACCGGCGGCGGCGGCTGAGACGCCGTGGAGATCGGTGGTGAGGGTCATGGTGATCCTGTTCGTTGACGTGGAGTGACCGGGAGGAGGGCGGGTCACGCGGTGTGGACTGCCGCGCGCTCCCTGCGGGACCGCGCGGTCAGACCGATCCCGGCGGCGACGGCCGCGATCGCCACGAGCGCGGCGTACGCGGCGCCGACGCCGGCGAGTCCGACGGCGCCGGTGAAGAACCCGGCGACGAGCACCGGAACCCCGTAGGCGGCGTACGCGACCAGGTAGACGGCGGCGAAGAGGCCGCCACGGGTCGCGTTGTCGGCGAGTGGTCCGAGGATCCGCAGGGAGGAGCCGAACGCGGCGCCCTGGCCCGACCCGCCGACGACGGCGGCCGCGACGAGCAGCGGGAGGTCCGCGGAGAGGATCGCCGACCCGGCGCCGATCGCGCCGAGCAGCAGCAGCGCGGCACCGACCGCGGTCGCGATCCGGGCGGTGGCGCGTGAGAAGAGCATGCCGGCCACCGCGGCGGCCGCCGGTTGCAGCGCGACGACGGCCGCGCTGGCGGTCCCGCCGTCGATGCCGAACACGCCGTCGTCGAGACGTGGGCCGAGTCCGAGGAACAGCCCGGAGAACATCCAGCCGGCGACCGTCAGCGGGGCGAGCACGGCGAACCACGCTCGTGCTGCACCGGGCACCGCGAGCACCGGCCGCAGGGACATGAGTGCGCCGGCGTGCCGGTCAGCGGTCTCGTCGGCCGCGAGGACCGCGGCGATGCCGACGAGCAGGACGACCCCGAGGGTCAGGAAGACGGCGGCGGTGGGGTCCGGGGTGAACTGTGCCGCGATCCCGCCTCCGAACGCCCCGAGCGCGAGCCCGCCGACGGGAGCGGCACTGGTCAGCACGGTCATCGTGCGACGGTGTCGTTCGCTCGACAGCTCGATGATGGCCGCCGTGAACGTACTGGTGGCGGCTCCCGTCGCGATCCCCTGCACGGCCCGCGCGGCGATCACCCACCCGATCGAGTCGGCGAGCAGGAACAGGACGCTCGCGATGAGCATGAGCACGAGCGCCCCGATGAGGACGGGCCGACGCCCGATGGGGTCGGACAGCCGTCCGGCCACGAGGAGTGTCCCGAGCAGGGTGACCGCGTACACCGTGAACGCCGTCGTCAGCTGCCAGTCGGGGAAGCCCCACGCCGACTGGTACACGACGAACAGCGGGCTGCCGGCACCCGCTCCGAACGCCACCGCGACGGACGCGACGACGACGCCGATCAGGGCGAGGCGTCGGTACGGGGCCGAGGTGCGGCGGGAGCCACTCGACTCGGACCTGCGGAGCAGCCCCAGCGAGCGGACCGCGATGCTGCCGACGATGCCGGTCGCGACCGCGACGACGACCCAGGCGAGGACGGTCCCCAGGGTGCCAAGGCCGGCGGTGGAGAGCAGTCGCACCGCGTACGTGGCGCTCGCCGCCGTCGTGAACGTCATCGCCCAGAACCCGATCGCGAACCCGCTCCGGACGTACCGGCGCACGAGGAAGGCGTGTGGGAGCAGGAAGGCGACCATGGTGCCCGCGAGGGCGGTGTCGACGACGGAACCCGCGCCTCCCGTCATGGTCCACCAGGCGTTGCCGGCGACCGCCGGCGGCGCGGACAGGATGGCGAGCGTCGGCAGGAGCGGCGGCGGCACGGCGGGTCCGGTGGCGAACCGTGCGATGAGCACCGCGCCCACGAGCAGCCAGAACAGCACCCCGGTCGCGAAGTACCCCATCGCCAGGTCGTGGTGTCCGATCACGGCGAGTGACTGCGCACTGAGCAGCGAGCCGGCCACGGTCGGCAGCAGGTAGCCGCCGTGCAGGGAGGCGGCTTCGCGGGGAGACGTGAGGAGATCGGTGACGAACCAGGCGCCGAAGGCGGTCGTGAGCGCCAGCATCGTCCAGACGCCGACGGCACCGGCGACGGGCGCCCAGGTCGCGAGGTGGGCGGCGAGCAGCGAGCCGACGGCGGGGACGAGCGCGGCGAACGGCCCGAGCACGGGGTGTCGGAGGTCGGCGCCGATGGCACGGAGCCCTCCGGGGCGGTGGAGGTACCGGACGATCGTGACGGCCCAGGCGATCGCGGCGGCGGCCCACAGGACCTCGCCGATCGCCGTGGGCGCACCGAGCAGGCTGCCGGCGGCCGTCCAGGTACCGGCGAGTCCGGCGGTGCCGAACGCGATGCCGAAGGTGTTCAGGGGGAGCCGGGGGTGGTGCGTGGCCGTGGTGTTCATCATGCCTCCTGTGGCGGTGCCGCTGTAACCATCCAGAGTGGTTGCGTATTCCGGGGCGCGAGCGGTGACGGACTGGAGGCGCGGTGCGGGCTGGCGCCGCGCCTCCAGTCCGGTGGTGGGTCGCGTCAGCCCTTGATCCAGGCGAGGACGTCCTGCTGCAGGACCGCGCGGTAGTCGCCGTGGATGCCGTGGGGGGCGCCGGGGTAGGTCTTGAGGGTGCCGTCGGCGACGAGCTCGATGGCCTTGCGTGCGGCGTCGTCGATGGGGACGATCTGGTCGTCCTCGCCGTGGTTGATGAGGATCGGCACGGTGAGCGCCCTCAGGTCCTCGCTCTGCTCGGTCTCGGAGAAGGCCTTGACGCAGTCGTACGCGGCGGACAGGTTCACGTTCTGGCCCTGGCGCCAGAAGTCGAGCTTCGCGCCGTACGAGACGTCGCGGCCGTGGTTGGCGCCGAAGAAGCTCTCGGAGAGGTCGAGCCAGAACTGCGACGCGTCCTCGAGGACGCCGGCACGGATGCCGTCGAACACGTCGATCGGGGAGCCCTCGGGGTTGCTGTCGGACTTCACCATGATCGGCGGGATCGCGCCGGCCGTGACGACCTTCGCGACGCGGCCGTTCGCGTACTGCGCGGCGTAGCGGACGACCTCGCCGCCGCCGGTGGAGTGTCCGAAGACGATCACGTCGTGCAGGTCGAGGTGCTCGATGAGCGCGGCGAGGTCCTTCGCGTACTGGTCGATGGTGTGGCCGACGGCGGTCTTCTCGGAACGGCCGTGGCCGCGGCGGTCGTGGGCGATGGTGCGGTAGCCGTTGTCGCTGAAGAACTTCAGTTCCGGCTGCCAGGCGTCGGAGCTGAGCGGCCAGCCGTGCGCGAAGACGATGGGCTGTCCCTCGCCCTGCTCGGTGTAGTACATCTCGATGCCGTCGGGAGTGGTGAACGTGGGCATTGCAGGCTCCTTGCGTCGTGGTCTGGTGCCGGACGAAGGTCGTCGGCGATCGTCACGCTAGGAGCGGTGCGCGCGGCAGGGCGTGTCCCCGTCGGGACCACCCACGGCCTCCGGTGCGACCGCACGGGTGACCCGGGCGGGGACACGCTGCGACGGTGCGCGGTCCCTAGCGTCGGCTGCGTCCACGACGAAGGGAACCAGCCCATGACCGATCTCACCCTCACCCAGGCGCACGCCGCCATCGCCGCCGCCGAGGCGAAGGCCGCCGAACTCGGCGTCCCCTCGACCGTCACCGTCCTGGACCGGGGCGCACGCGTCGTCGCGGTCGCCCGGCAGGACGGCGCACCGCTGGTGTCCGTCGACGCCAGTGCCGCGAAGGCCCGCACCGCGGTGTCGTTCGGTGCCGCGTCCGGCGACCTGGCCGGCGCCGTCCAGCCCGGTGCACCGCTCTACTCGCTCGGGGCGGCCAGCCACGAGCCGCTCACGTTCGTCGCGGGCGGTGTCCCGGTGACCGACGCAGCCGGTTCCGTCATCGGTGCCGTGGGGTCGAGCGGCGGGTCCCCGGACCAGGACCTCGTGATCGCGGAAGCCGCGGTCGCCGCGCTCTGAACCACCGGTGTCCCCGCCCGCGCTGACTGGCCCGGGCGGGGACACGCACGTCCGGGGGCGGCCGATCTACCGTCCCGACATGCACACCGAGATCACCGAGTACACCGCCGACCGATTCTCCATCCCCATGGCGCAGCCCTTCGACGAGGTCGTCGCGGCGTTCGAGCTGGCCGTGCCGCCGCTCGACCAGACGAGCCTGACCGAAGCACTGGCGCGGCACCGCGACTGGGACACGGTCGAGACCTGGACCGAGCAGCACGCACCCCGTGGCTTCATCCGGTACTGGCGGAACGAACCGACCGCGTTGATGGCCATCGCCGGGCACCGGTCGTCGTGTGTCTCGTACCTGGTGGGGAACCACGTCGTCGCGGAACGGATGTACCGGTTCGACCCGCGCGTGATGGGGCTCGCGCCGTTCCGCGTGACCATCTCGCAGCGGCCCGGGGACCCGGTCCTGCTCACCGCCGACGTGCCGAGCGCGTCGTTCGGCTCCTTCGGTGACGGGCGCATCACCGCCGTGGCCCACGGTCTGGACCGCGAGTTCGCGGAGCTGCTCATCGCACTCGGCGCTCCGGTCCCCGAAGTCCTGGCGGAGCTGTGACGGCGTGCCCGTCGTCAGCGGACCTGCTCGACGACGCTCTCGCCGTGCGGTTCCCCGATCCGGACGACGGGATCCGCGAGGATCCGGGCGAGGGGGATCGACACCAGCCCGGTCGCGGGCGGCGTGTCCGGGGCGGAGGGGTCGCGACGGCGGCTGCGCATGGAGGAAGGCTAGGCACCCGCCGTGCCGGGCCGCGTGGCCGCGCCACGGTCACCCTGGAGCCGGCGCCGTGAGCATCGACGAGACCCTCACCTGGGTCGTCGCGTTCCTCGTCGTGACGGTCGCCGTCAGTGCAGCCGCACGGCGCGTGGGGTGGTCGGCCCCGCTGGCCCTCGTCGTCATCGGGGTCGCCGTGTCCTACGTGCCGGGTGTGCCGCGCGTGGACGTCGAACCGGACTTCGTCCTGTCGGTCCTGCTCCCGCCCCTGCTGTTCGCGGCGGCGCTGCAGACCTCGCTGTCGGACGTCCGTGCCCGGCGGGAATCGCTGTTGCTGCTGTCCGTCGGGCTCGTCGCGTTCACCACGCTGGTCGTCGGCGTCGTGACGTGGGCCGTGGTCCCGACGCTGACGCTGGCGGCGGCGTTCGCCTTCGGTGCCGTCGTGGCGCCGACCGACGCGGTGGCCGTCTCAGCCGTCACCCGGCGCGCACCGCTGCCGAGGCTGCTCGCCTCGGTCCTGGACGGGGAGAGCCTGCTCAACGACGCGACGGCGCTCGTCGCGTTGAACACCGCAGTGGTGGCCATCGTCGCGGTGTTCGACCCGGTCCGCGCCGCGGGCGAGTTCGTCCTCGCGGTGGTCGGCGGCATCGGCATCGGGTTGTCGGTCGCGTTCGTCATGGGCGCCGTCCGGAGGCGGCTCTCCGTCGCGGTGCTCGACACGAGCCTGTCCCTCGTCACGCCCTACGTCGCGTTCCTGCTCGCGCACGGCATCGGTGCATCGGGTCCACTCGCCGTCGTCGTCACCGGACTCTTCCTCGGGTACCGGGCGCCGGTCCTGCAGTCGGCCGAAGCCCGCCTGGCCGAGTCGCTCAACTGGCGCACCGTGCAGTTCCTGCTCGAGAACGCGGTGTTCCTGCTCATCGGACTCAGCCTGCCGGCGATCCTGCGCGGGGCCTTGTCGTCCGGGATCGGGCTGGGTCGCGCGCTGCTCGTGATCAGCGTGGTCCTCGTGACGCTGGTGGCCGCGCGGCTCGGCTGGAGCCTCGCCGTGACGGCGGTCTACCGATGGGGGCCGGCGCGGCTCCGACGCCGGAGCTGGCAGTGGCGCCTGGACCTGCCGGTCACCGTCGCGGGCGTCCGGGGGGTCGTCACCCTCGCCGCGGTGTTCCTGCTGCCCGAGCAGACGCCGCACCGGGCGTTCCTGCAGTTCCTCGCGTTCGTGGTCGTCGTCGCGACGCTCCTGCTCGGGCTCTCGCTGCCGTGGGTGATCCGCCGGGTCGCGCTGCCACCACCGAACCTCGACCAGGAACGGATGGAGACCCAGCTGCTCCTCGCCGAGGCCCGCGCCGAGAGCCTGCAGCTCGTCGACGGCCTCGACGACGGTGCCTACGACGACCGGGCCGTCGAACGCGTGCGGATCGACGCCGCCCTGCTGGGCGAGACGTTCGTCGGGGACGACGGGGTCCGAGCCGACCGTGCGGCCTCCTACGCGGAGCTGCGGATGCGCACGATCGCCGAAGAACGTCGAGCGGTCCTGCGCGCGCGCCGGGAGGGGCGCTACGCGGAGACCGCCGTCCGTGCGGTGCTGACCGTCCTCGACATCGAGGAAGCCGCGGTCCGCGCGACGCTCGCCGGCGACGTGGACTGACGGCCGGCCGGTGTCTGACCGTGTCCGGACCATGTCCCTGACGGGAGCACGCGGCGCTGTCCGCACCGCTCCTAGCGTCGACCTCGCCACCGACCACCCGGGTCGGTCGAACCCAGGGAGTCATCGATGAGCACCACGGAGACCACGGCCGGTCACACCGCCACCACCGTCCCGACCAGCACCGTGACCGCGGCGAACGGCACGACCTACGCCTACCGCCGGTTCGGGAGCAGCACCGACGGCGTCCCACTCGTCTTCCTCATGCACTTCCGCGGCAACCTCGACAACTGGGATCCGGCGCTCATCGACCCGATCGCGGCTCGGCGCGAGGTCGTCCTCGTGGACAACGCCGGCGTCGGCGCGTCGACCGGGACGGTCCCGACCACCGTGGGGCAGATGGCCACCGACCTGCTGGCCTTCACCGACGCCCTCGGCATCCGTCGGTTCGACGTCTTCGGGTTCTCGCTCGGCGGGTTCGTCGCCCAGGACCTCGCCCTCCTCCGACCGTGGGCGGTCCGCGCCCTCGTCCTCGCCGGGACGGGCCCCGCCGGTGCGCCGTCGATGCACGGATGGCGGGAGGACATCGAGCGCGAATCACGGCACGACGTCCCCACGGCGGAGAGCCTCCTGTACATCTTCTTCGCGCACACGGACACGAGCCGGGCTCGTGGCGTCGACTTCCTCCGGCGGTTGGGCGCTCGGACCGAGGACCGCGATGCGCCGACCACCCCCGCTGTGCGCGACGCGCAGTACGACGCCGTGCTCGCCTGGGGCGTCCCGGACATCTCGAAGCTCGAGCGCTTGACCGGGATCCGGCAGCCGACGCTGGTGCTCCAGGGGGACGACGACCTGATGATCCGGACGCCCGGGAGCCACACGCTGGCCGGACTCATCCCGGACGCGCGCCTGCACGTGTTCCCCGACGCCGCCCACGCGTCGATCTTCCAGTACCCCGACGAGGCCGCTGCCATCGTCGAGGACTTCCTCACCGCGGCCACCGCCGCCTGACCCGGAGCGATCATGACCACCACCACGACCCTGCTCGACCGCATCCTCGACGCCCACGGCGGCAGCCGCTGGGCCGACGTCTCCACCATCTCGGCGAACCGACACTTCGGAGGCGCCTTCTGGGGCCTCAAGCAGGTTCCGGGGATCGCCGAGGAAGGTCGGTTCACCGTCGACCTCCGCCGCCAGCGCACGTCGCTCGAACACTTCGGTGCCGACGACCTCCGTACGGAGTTCACCGGCGACCACGTCGCGGTCGTCCGCACGACCGCGCACGGCGACGAGGTCGTCGAGGAACTCGCCGATCCGCGATCGTCGTTCCGCGGCCACGTGCTCGAGACGCCGTGGAACCGGCTGCAGCTCGCCTACTTCACCGGCTACGCCATGTGGACGTACAACACCGAGCCGTGGTCGTTCACGTTCCCCGGCGTCCGCGTCGAGGAAGTCGGCCCGTGGACCGAGCCGGACGGAGCCACGTGGGACCGCCTGCGCGTCACCTACCCCGACAGCATCGCGACCCACACCCCCACGCAGACCCTCTACGCCGATGCGGACGGCGTCCTGCGCCGCCGTGACTACGAGGTCGACATCGCCGGTGCCTCGCCGAGCGTCGAGTACATGACCGGCCAGACCTGGGTCGACGGCCTCCTGCTCGCCACCGAGCGCAACATCTTCGTCCGCGACGGGGACGGCCACGCGCTCCCGGAGCCGCTCATCGTCTCCATCGGCATCGACGACGTCGTCGTCGGGTGACCGGGCCCACCATGCGAGTCGTCGTCGCCGGCGCACACGGCAAGGTCGCACGGCTGCTCTCCGCGCAGCTGCGGGCCGGCGGGCACGTGCCCGTCGGCCTCATCCGGAACCCCGACCAGCGCGGGGAGCTCGCACGTGCGGGCGTGATCGCGATCGTGCTGGACCTCGAACACGCCTCGGTCAGCGACGTCGCGGCGG
The DNA here is from genome assembly GCF_031455235.1 of Curtobacterium sp. 320. Classification (NCBI taxonomy): domain Bacteria; kingdom Bacillati; phylum Actinomycetota; class Actinomycetes; order Micrococcales; family Microbacteriaceae; genus Curtobacterium; species Curtobacterium sp. 320. The sequence continues at coordinate 40,269 of NZ_JAVDSI010000018.1, forward strand.
TGCTCACCGGTGCGGACGCCGTCGTCTTCGCAGCGGGCTCCGGGGAGAACAGTCCCAGCAGCCGTTCGCTGGCGATGGACCGGGACGGAGCGATCCTCCTCGCCCAGGCCGCGGTGGTCGCCGGCGTCCGGCGGTTCGTGGTGCTCTCCGGCGCCGGTGCAGACGACTACGAACGCGGCTCGACCGAGCCGTTCCAGGTCTACCTGCGGGCCAAGGCCGACGCGGACGCCGCCGTCCGGACGCTCGACCTCGACTGGGTGATCCTCCGCCCCGACGCGCTGCACGACGGCGCCGGCACGGCACGGTTCTCGGCCGGAGTCCGGGTCGAGCGGCGCGGGATCGCTCGCGAGGACGTCGCGGCGGCGTTGTGCGACGTCGCCGTCGGCCAGGACCCGGGCCGGGTGCAGCTCGAGATCACCACCGGCGACCTGCCGCTCCGTGCCGCGCTCCGTGCCGCGGACGTCGCGGTCGGTTGATGCCCGCACACCCCCGATCGACGGCACGACGACAGGAAGGCCAGACATGACGGAGATCACAGGAGCAGTGGTCGTGGTGACCGGTGCGAACGGCGGCCTGGGACAGGAGTTCGTCCGACAACTGCTCGACCGCGGGGCGGCCACGGTGTACGCCGCAGCACGGACTCCACGCGCTCAGGTCGGCGACCGCGTGGTCCCGATGCGGCTCGACGTGACGGATCCGGCATCGGTGCGGGCCGCCGCGGACGCGGTTCCGGACGCGACGATCGTCGTCAACAACGCCGGAGTGCTGCGCAGCGGATCCCTGGTGGACGGCGACATCGCCGCTGTCCGGGAGCAGATGGAGACCAACTTCTTCGGACCGGTGCAGGTCACCAGGGCGTTCGCGCCGGCACTGCGTCGCGCACACGGTGCGGTCGTGAACGTCGCGTCCGCGCTCAGCTGGCTCGCGATCGGCAACGGGTACAGCGCGTCCAAGGCTGCGCTGTGGTCGGCGACGGACTCCATGCGCCTGGACCTCGCCCCCGACGACGTCCAGGTGCTCGGCGCGTACCTGGCGTTCACGGACACGCCGATGACACCGGGGGACATGCCGAAGAACGACCCGGCAGACGTCGTCGCCGCGATCCTGGACGGCGTCGAGGCAGGGGCGCACGAGGTCCTCGCCGACGACCTCACGCGCGCGGCACGGTCATCCCTCGCTGCCCCGGTCCACGAACGCTACGACGCCCTCCGGTGAACGACGGAACGGCCCGCGGGGACCCTGATCGGGTCCGCGCGGGCCGTTCGTCGTCTCACACGTCCAGCGGTTGGAGCGTCCGGAGCGCGATGGGGACCGCCAGGCGCCCCTCGAGAGCCGAGCCGAGGGCCGCGAACGCGGCGCCCGCTGCGTGGCTCTCGAGGGCGGACTGGTCGGCCCAACGCTCGACCATCACGAACCGACCCGTTCGGGCGTCGTGGTGGAGGTCGTACTGTTCGCAGCCGAGATCCTCGGACCGGACCCGCGCGACCGCGGCGAGCAGGGCCTCCTCGACGGCCGGTTCGTTGTACGGCGCGGGTTCGATCTCCGCGATGACGACGATGCTCATGACTTCCTCCTCGGCTCAGGCGACGCGCTGGCCACCGTCGACGTGCACGGTGGTCGCCGTCAGGAACGGGTTGGTGAGCGCGAACACGACCGCGTCCCCGATGTCCGCCGGTGTTCCGACGCGCCGGGCGGGGTTCGTCCGGGCGACCTCGTCGAAGAACGCCGACTTGTCGTCCAGTCCGTCCCAGGACCCGGAGTCCACGATGCCGGGTGAGATCCCGACGACCCGGATCGGGGCGATGTCCACCGCGAGGGCCGGGACGAGTGCGTCCACCGCGCCGTTCGTCGTCGCCATGACGGCGAGCCCTCCCTGCGGCCGGGCGGAGACGTACCCGGAGAAGAGCACGAACGAGCCCCGCGGTGACATGCGCGGCGCGAAGTGCTTGGTCAGCAGGAGCGGACCGAGGACCTTCGCCCGGAACGCCTCCTCGATGTCGGCTGCCGCCAGGGTCGTGACGGGGCCGTTGGCGTGGTCGGCCGCGACCGTCACGACGTGGTCCACCGGTCCGAGCACGTCGGCAGCGGCGATGATGCTCTCCTCGTCGCCGAGATCGAGGCGGACGGCCGCCGTCCCGCGTCCGACGATCTCGGCGACCTGTTCCGCGGTGTCGAGTCGTCGGCTGGCAGCGACGACCCGCGCGCCGGCACACGCGGCCGCCTGCGCGATCGCGGTGCCGATGCCTGATCCGGCGCCCACGACGAGGACGGTCGTGCCGTCCAACCCCTGCGTGCTCATCGGATGGCGTCGAGGCCGGCCTGCGCGATGACGGCGTCCTCGTCGGGCGTACCGCCGCCGGAACCGACAGCACCGATGACGGTCCCGGTCGCGTCCGTGATGGGGAGTCCACCGGCGAGGAAGGCGAGGGGCTCGGTGCTCGCTGCGCCGAGCGTGTAGAGCGGGGCGCCGGGCTGGATCGCAGCTGCGAGGTCCCCGGTCGCCGCGCCACCGAAGTACACCGACGTCCGGGCCTTCGCGAAGCTCGAGTCGACGGACACGAGCGGGGCGCCGTCCTGGCGGACCGAGGCGACCATGCGGGCGCCGCGATCGAGGACGGTGATCGACGACGGGACGCCGAGTTCGGTGGCCTTGGCGTCCGCGGCGGCGATGATCTCCTGTGCCTGCGCGAGAGTGATGGTCATGCTGGTTCCTTTCGTTGTTCCGTACTCGGTGGTGGGGGACTCGGGGTCAGAGCGCCGGCTCGTCGGTCACGACGACCTTGCCGATCACGCGACCGCTCTCGACGAGGGCGTGTGCCTCCCGCAGGGTCTCGGCCGAGATCGGTCGGAGCACGGTGGTCGCCGTGTGCCGGACCCGGCCGGCGTCGACGAGGTCCGCGACGGTGTCCAGGAGCTCGTGCTGACGATGCATGTCGGTGGCCTGGTGCAGCGAACGGGCGAACATGAACTCCCAGTGCCAGCTCAGTGCCTTCGACTTCAGTGCTACGACGTCGACCTGTTCGGGATCGTCGATCGCGACGATCTCACCGAAGGGACGCAGCACGCGCTCGTACACGGGGAGCTGTCCTGCCGAGTTCGTGGTCAGGATCCACTCGATCCCGTCCGGCGCGACCTCGAGGACCTGTGCGGCCAGGTCCGCGTGGTGGTCGACGACGTCGTGTGCGCCGAGGTCCCGGACCCAGGACTCGCTCGCCGGACGTGACGCGGTCGCGATGACCCGCACGCCGGGCAGCAGCGTCCGGGCGAGCTGGATGGCCATCGAGCCGACGCCACCAGCGCCGCCGACGACGAGCAGGGTCCCGGTGGCGTCAGCACCGATGCGGAGCTTCTCGAACAGGCTCTCCCAGGCGGTGATCGCGGTGAGGGGAAGCGCTGCGGCCTCGGTGTGCGACAGGGTGCGGGGTCGCCGCCCGACGATGCGCTCGTCCACGACCTGCAGCTCGGCGTTGCTCCCGGGACGGTCGATGGCCCCGGCGTAGAACACGTCGTCGCCCGGAGCGAACAGGGTCACGGCGTCTCCGACGGCGCGGACCGTGCCGGATGCGTCGAAACCGAGCACACGGACGCCGCCGTCGGGTTCGGCACCGCCCCGGAGCTTCACGTCGACCGGGTTGACCGAGACGGCGCGGACCTCGACGAGCAGGTCGTGGGGCCCGGGAACCGGTTCGGGGATGGTCGTCGGCACCAGGCTGCGCGCGCTGGTCACCGGGAGAGCTGCGGTCTGTCCGATCGCTCGGACCTCGTTCGTCGTCGTCATGTCAGCACTCTGCACCCGGTGCTGTGGTTACCCGCAAGGGCCCCTGGTTACCCCGCGGTAACCATGGAATCCCTGATGGGCGGCAGTACCCATCGGGAATCGACCCCTTGTCGAAGGCCGCGGCGCGCGCTACCGTTCCGGTGTGACCCCCTCGACGAGCCACCCTCTCGAAGCGGCGCACGTGCTCGACGCCTGCGACCGGAACGACGTGTACGCAGCCGCTTGCCCCTGCCGCGAGATGCTCGACCTGCTCGCCAACAAGTGGACGGCGCTCGCGATCGGTGTGCTCGAGGACGGCCCGCAGCGGTTCGGGGAACTCCGGCGCCAGCTGCAGGGTGTGAGCCCGAAGGTCCTCTCGGCGTCCCTGAAGCGCATGGAGGAGGCCGGCCTGGTCGACCGCACCGTGTTCGCCGAGGTCCCGCTGCGGGTCGAGTACGCGCTCACACCGCTCGGTCGCGGTGCTGCCGCGCCGCTCGCGCACCTGCGCGACTGGGTGAACGAGAACGTGACGCGGCACTGAGACTCCTGACGGGCGATGCCATCACCCTGACGGAGCGCGCGCGCTGATGCGTGCCTCTGTCGGGGACACGCTTCGGCGGCCGCACGGCCGCACGGCCGTGCGGTGTCGGCTCAGCGCGCCCCCGGCGCCCCCGCCACCCGCTCGAGGATCCCGTCCAGCGCCGATCGATCCCAGAACGACCCCGCCCGGACCACCCCGTCGATGCGCCCCAGCGCCGTGTGACTCGTCATCGGATCGGCGGCGAGCAGCACCGCGTCCGCCCGTGACCCGGGTGCCAGGCGTCCGGTCTCGGTCTCGAGCCCGAGGAACCGCGCCGCGTCGGACGTCGCCGTCCGGAGGATCTGCAGGGGTCCCAGACCGGCGTCGGCGAGGTACCCGAACTCGTCGTGGAGCGCGAAGCCCGGGATCACCCCCGCGGCACCGTCGGCATCCGTCCCGGCGAGCATCGGGACGCCCGCACCGGCCAGGAGCCCGACGAGGCGCAGTTGGGCCGCCCAGTGCGACTCGAGGGCGTCCCGGGTCGCCCTCGGGAGGCCGGCGAACTTCCGGCCGGACCGGTCCCACGAGCGGAGCTCCCCGGGTGCGATGTAGCGGCGACGGTGGTCGTGTCGGTGCTCCGGCGCGTTCGGGAACTGCTGCGTGTGCAGGCGGACCAGGGTCGGGCACTGCCAGGTCTCGTGCTCGACGAAGAGCGCTGCCAACTCCTGGGCGGCCTCCTCGTCGAACGAGTCGTCGGCGAGGGTGAGCGCGCGGGCGGACGAGTCCGAGGTCCTCGTGGCCGGGTTCACCACGATGCCGCGGATCACGCGACCGATGACGCGGTCCATGCCCGGCAGCCTGACCGTTGGGATCTTCGGCGTGCGAGCCGCTCCGACCGCGGATCGCACCTCGGCCTCGCGGGACGACGTCGCGGCGAACACGGTCGCGCCGGGCCCGAGGTGCTCGATCGCTCGCATGCCTCCTCGGGACGCTTCGCGCGGGTCCACGTCGTTCGGGAGGTGTCCAGCGAGCGGGACACCGAGCCGACCTGCCTCAGCGAGTGCTGCGAGGAACGCATCGCGCCCGACGAGGGCCGCCTTGATGAAGTCGGCACCCTGGGCGTGCTGGTCACGGACGGTCGCGACGGCGGCCTCCGCGGTCGACGCGTTTACCGGCGCGAGGAGGTCTCCCGGCGTCGCGAGCAGTGCCGGAGCGCCGAGCGGTGCGGGCAGTGCACCCGCGGCACGGGCTGCCAGCAGGGCGGGCGAGCCGGACATCTGGCGGAACCCGACCACCCCGTTCGCGAGCATCAGTGCGTAGGCGCCGTCGACGTCGTCCGGGGAGTTGAGCGGGTGGGCGTGCATGTCCGCGAAGCCCGGCACCAGGAACCGGCCGCGTCCGTCGACGACCTGCTGGCCCGGGGCCGTCCCGGTCTGCGACGTGGCGGACACCGACGCGATGGTCGCGCCGGTGAACCGCACGTCCTGCCCGGCCGTGGCGGTCCCGTCGAGCGGGTCGACGACGGTGACGTCGCGGATGACGACGTCGTGGTCGGCAGTGGGTGCGGTGACGTAGCGGCTCATGTGCGGTCTCCGTCCCGGTCGTCGCGATCGTGGCCGTCGAGCCAGTCCTGTTCGGCGGCTTCCACCGCCTCGACGGACCCGGGCCGGTCCGTGCCGGGCAGGTCGTCGGCGATGCGGTGACCGCTCGCTCCGAGAACCGTCGCGAGCCATCGGTACGACGGCCGACGGTCGTCGACCGCGACGGAGGACAGGTCCGGCACGGTGCCGGGAACGGTCGGTGTCACCGTGTCGGATTCGTAGACGCACGTCATCGCGGCCAGCCGCCAGCCGGTGCCGGTCCGGCGTGCGCGGTACAGCAGCCGGACGCGGGAGGCCAGGTCGACCTCGGCGCCGCCCAGTCCGGCGCGGACCTCGATGACCGCCGGTGCGGCGACGATCGCGCGGTCACCGAGGAGGTCGACGACCGGCGGGCTGATCCGGTGTGTGGCGGCCGTCCCACCGGCGGCCATCGCGATGGACCCCGCGACGAAGTCCCGCGCGCTGCCGTCGAACCAGCTGACGCGCACGCGGCCGTCCGGCTCCCACGCGTCACGCATGCGGTCCCACCGCCCGCGGTCCCGCCCCTGGCGTTCGCGCAGCACGAGCTGACTGATGTCGGTGACGTCGTCCACGATCTGCTCCTTCGTCCGGGGGCCGAGCGTAGGACGGCGCGAGAGCGGTTCGGTGAGGGTTTCCACTCAGCGGAAGACGGCGTCGGCGGTAGGGTGCAGCGGTGGGCGACACTCGCACGGGGACGGTCGGTCGGGCATTCGCGATCCTGGGGTGCTTCGACGACCGCCACCCGACGCTGACGCTGAGCGAACTCGCGCGTCGCTGTGGCCTGCCCGTCAACTCGACGCTGCGGATCGCGCGGAGCCTGGTCGCCGAGGGCGCCCTCGAACGCCGGGCCGACGGCCGGTTCACGATCGGGCTGCGCCTGTACGAACTGTCGTCCCTCGCCCCGCGGGGCGTGGCGCTCCGCCAGGCCTCCCTGCCGTACCTCCAGGACCTGCACGACCTGACGGGACAGCACGCCATGCTCAGCGTCCGTGAGGGGGACGAGGCGGTCCTCGTGGAGCGCGTCTCGCCCAAGCGCGGGACCCGGAGCGTCGACTACCGGGTCGGCGGCCGGATGCCCCTCGCGGCGACCGGCGGCGGACTCGTCCTGCTCGCGTTCGCGCCCGACGAGGTCCAGGAGCGTGCGATCACGACGTTCGACGTCCGGACGTCGGTCGACGAGGTGACGTCGGCGGTCGAACTCCGCCGGTACCTGTCGGCCGTCCGTCGGACGGGTGCCGCCGTCGGCTCGCAGCGGTCCCCGCGTGCCCTCGTCGCGGCGGGTGCGCCGATCCGGGACGCCTCGGGCGTCGTCGCGGCCCTCTCGATCGTGATGCCGGCCGGTCACGCCGAGCCGAGCACCGTCGTGCCCGCGTTGCACGCGTGCGCACGGGCGATCACGCGCGACGCGACGCGCTGACCCGCTCGCGCCGTGCCGTGGTCCGGCACCGCGTCGGACAGGAGGCGCGGTGCCGGCCCGCACCGCGCCTCCCGTCCGATGCCGGGCCCTTCGCCGGCGGCCCCACCGCTGCCATACTGGCGGCATGACGATGGCGCAGCCCGTCATCGGGCGCGAGCGGGAGGGCTCCGCCCTGCGGGACGCCCTCCGCGACGTCCACGACGGCGGCTCCGCGTTCGTCATCGACGGTGAGGCCGGGATCGGCAAGTCGACGCTGGTCGCCGACCTGGTCCGCCACGCGACCGACCTCGGCGTCCGACGGCTCTCGACCGCGGGGACCCTCGCCGAGTCGGCCGAGCCCTACGCCGCGCTCCACCTGCTCCTGTACCCGTTGCGCAGCGGGATCGCCGACCTGCCCGCACCGCAGCGTCGTGCGCTCGAGGTCGCGTTCGGTCTCGCGACGGGGATCCAGCCCTCGCCGCTGCTCGCCGGGCTGGCGGCGCTGACGCTGGTCTCCGACGCCGCCTCGGAGGGCCCGATCCTGGTCGTCGCCGAGGACCTCCACTGGATGGACGCCGCGTCCGAGTGGGCGATCCGGATGATGGCCCGGCGGGTCGACCAGGACCCGATCGTCATGGTGATCACGACCCGGAACACCGAGACCGCGGACGACCCCGCGGTCCGGCGCCTCCACCTGACGCCGCTCGACGAGTCGGACGCCGGCCGCCTGCTCGACGCCGTCCCCGGGGCGCCGATGGGCCAGGCGCGACGCGACCTGGTGCTCCGCGCCGAGGGGAACCCGCTCGCGCTGCACGAACTCAGCCGCACGACACCGGGGGACCGAACCCGCGACCGTCCCGTGGTGGGCCGGGTGGAGCAGGAGTTCGCCGCGCGGTACGCGGAGCTGGACCACCCCGTCCGGCTGGCCATCCTCGCCGTCGCCCTGTCCGGCGGCACCGGCGCCGAGGAAGCCGCGCGGGTGGCCGCCCGGACGCTCGGGAGGTTCCCGCCGCCGACGTGGACGGAGCAGGCCTCGGCGTCGTCGCTGCTCGAGTGGGTGGCGCCCCGCGCGATCCGGTTCCGGCACCCGCTCGTGCAGTCGGCGGTCCTCACCGCCGCGTCGCCGACGGAGCGCACCGCGGTCCTGCGCTCCCTGGTCCTCGAGCACGACCACGACCCCGCGCGCACGGTCTGGTGGCGGGCCGAGCTGGCGACCGGCCACGACGACGACCTCGCGGACGAGATCGCCGCGATCGGCGACGAGCGATCGGCGATGTCCGATCCGTTCGTCGCGAGCCGGGCGTACGAGCGCTCGGCCGAGCTGACCTCGGACGTCGCCCGACGCGTCGGCCGGCGGATCCTCGCGGCGGAGCACGCCGGGCTGTCCGGACGGCTCGCGGACGCCTCGCTCCTGGTGCAACGAGCGTGCGACGAGGCACCCGACCGGCTCCTCGCAGCACGCGCGGCCTTCGTCGCCGAGACCCTGCCCACCGGTCGGACCGGGCTCGCGGTGGGCGACCTCGGGCCGGCCCTGCACGCCGTCTCCGAGATGCAGCAGGGCGGCGGGGTCGACCACGCCACCAAGGCGCTGCTGCACCTCGCCGCGATCGCCTGGGACCACACCGCCGAACCGGACCCCGGCGACCCGATGCTCGTCGTGGTCGAGGCGCTCGCCCTGCCGGACGACGACCCCCGGTCGATCCTGCTCGCCGCCCGGACCGAGCCGGTGGTGCGTGGCGACCGTGTGCTGGAACGAGCGCTCGCCGCCGCACCGACCGCCGAGGACGAGGGCTCCGCCTGGTACCTCGGGTACGCGCTCAACCTCGTCGGGGAGATCGAGACGGCACGTGTCCTCCTCGACCGTGCCGTCCGGAGCATGCGGGCGCGTGGTGACCTGCGCACCTTCCCGCAGGCGCTCATGGGGACCTCGATGACCACGTTCCTCGGTGGGGACCTCGGGCGGGCGCGGGTCCTCGCCGAGGAGGCCTCCTCGCTCGGACGGGACCTCGGTGACGACGGCTTCACCGCCGCGACCCGGTGCGCGCTCGCGTGGTTCGACGCCCTCGACGGCAAGCAGCCGGACCCCGAACGGATCGCGGGCGGAACGGCTGCCGGGGCGCAGGTGCTCCGGTCGAGTGCGATGCGCGCGACCCTGCTCGGCGCTGCGGGGGCGGCGTCCCTGGTGTCCGGTCGCGCGGCCGAGGCACTCGAATCCGTCCGGGCACTGGCCGATCCGGACCACGACGCGTTCAACCCGACCTTCGCCGTCATCACCTCGCACGACTTCGTCGACGCCGCGCTGGAGTCGGGCAACCGCGCCGACGCCGAGCAGCGGGCGGCGGACCTCGAGCGGCTCCACGCCCGCTGGCACGCGCCGATCGTCCGCGCCGCGCTCGACCACGCGCGGCTCGCACTCGTCCCCGACGCCGACCTCGAACCGGCGTGGGCGTCCGTGCAGCACGAACGGTGGCCGGTGCCGTACGTGCAGGCCCGTGCACTGCTCCGCCTCGGCGGCCGCCTGCGCCGGGCGGGTCGGCGGGACACGGCCCGTGCCGCCCTGCACGCCGCCCTCGAGCTGTTCGAGTCGATGCCCGCGCCGGCGTGGGCGGACCGGACCCGTGACGCCATCCGGGCGACCGGGCAGCGGGTGGCAGCGGCGGGGCACGGCGGCGTCGAACTGCTCACGCCGCAGGAGCTCCGGGTCTGCACGCTCGCGGCACGAGGACTGAGCAACCGGGCCATCGGCGAGCACCTGTTCGTCTCCCCGCGGACAGTGGGGGCCCACCTGTACGCCGCGTTCCAGAAGCTCGGGATCTCGGCCCGACAGGAACTCGCCGCGGCCCTGGCGGCCGGCTCGTCCGGCGACTAGGTCATCCGGCAACGCATCTCGGTCACCGTGACCGATGTGCACCGGTACCGCGCGCCCCTAGCGTCGTCAGCGCCACCCGGCACCGCCCTCGACGAAGCAGGTCCGCGTCTCTCGCAGCGGACCCGGAAGGACCGCACCATGCCCGGATCACCCACCATCGTCCTCGTCCACGGAGCGTTCGCCGACGCCTCCAGCTGGGCCCCCGTCACGAGGCTCCTCCTCGACCAGGGCCACCACGTCCTCGTCCCGCCCGTCTTCAACCGCAGCCTCTCCGGCGACGCGGCCTACATCCGGTCCTTCGTCGAGCAGATCGACGGACCGGTCCTGCTCGCCGGGCACTCGTACGGCGGCGCGATCCTGACCGTGGCCGGTGTCGCCGAGAACGTCGTCGGCCTCGTCTTCGTCGCCGCGTACGCGCTCGAGGAGGGCGAGAGCCTCGGGGCCCTGCAGGGCGGCTTCCCGGACAGCGACCTCGCCGCGAACCTCGTGTACGCGCCCTACCCCGTGGACGGCGGCGAGCCCGGCACGGACGTCTCCGTCGCCGTCGACGCCTTCCCCGCCGTCTTCGCGGACGGGCTCGCACTGGACGAGGCGCAGGTGCTCGCGGTGTCGCAACGTCCGCTCTCCGCCGTCGCGTTCGGCGAGCCGGCATCGGCGGCCGCGTGGAAGACCAAGCCGTCCTGGGGCATCGTCTCCAGCGCCGACCACACCATCAACCCCGACGTCGAGCGCTTCGGGTACCAGCGCGCCGGCGTCCGCGAGGTCGTCGAGATCGACGCCCCCCACCTCGTGATGCAGACCCACCCCGCCGAGGTCGCCGCGGTCATCACCACCGCCCTCGCCGCGGTCAGCTGACCCCGGCCCCTCGACCGACCGACCGAGAACCACCGAACAACCACAGGGAGACCACCATGGGATACGTGACCACCGACGACGGTGCAGAGATCTACTTCAAGGACTGGGGGAGCCACGACGCGCAGCCGATCGTGTTCCACCACGGCTGGCCGCTGTCCTCGGACGACTGGGACGCGCAGATGCTGTACTTCCTGGCCGAGGGCTACCGCGTCATCGCCAGCGACCGCCGCGGCCACGGACGTTCGTCGCAGATCGGCACCGGCCACGACATGGACCACTACGCGAGCGACGTCTCCGCCGTGGTCGAACACCTCGACCTGCACGACGCGATCCACATCGGCCACTCGACCGGTGGCGGCCAGGTCGCCCGGTACGTCGCCCAGTACGGCCAGCCACAGGGCCGGGTCGCCAAGGCCGTCCTCGTCGCGGCGGTGCCGCCGCTCATGGTCACGACCGAGGCGAACCCCGACGGCACCGACATCTCGGTCTTCGACGGGTTCCGCGAGGCGCTCGCCGCCAACCGCGCCGAGTTCTTCCAGGCCGTCGCCTCCGGCCCGTTCTACGGCTTCAACCGGGACGGTGCGACGCCGTCGGAGCCGGTCATCGCGAACTGGTGGCGTCAGGGCATGACGGGCAGCGCGCTCGCACACTACGAGGGCATCAAGGCGTTCTCGGAGACCGACCAGACGGAGGACCTCAAGGCCATCACGGTGCCGGTGCTCGTCCTGCAGGGCGACGACGACCAGGTCGTGCCGTACCGGGACGCGTCGTTGAAGCAGGCGGAGCTCCTCAGCGACGCCACGCTCAAGATCTACGAGGGGTACCCGCACGGCATGCTGACGACCCACGCAGACGTCGTCAACCCGGACATCCTCGCGTTCCTCCGGAGCTGAGCGCACCGACGCTGCGGACGCAGCGTCCCGGACTGGAGGCGCGGGGGGGGGGGGGGGGGGGGCGCCGGCCCCCCCCCCCCCCCCACCACGACACCGAAGACCGCCCAGCCCCCCACCCCCCCCCCCCGCGCGGCCCCCCACGCCTGGCGAG
>NZ_JAVDSI010000019.1:0-51674 GCF_031455235.1 Curtobacterium sp. 320
GCCACTTTTGCGCGCAATCCCCCCCACTAACCTGCCCGCGCACGCGTTTCCCGGGGGGGGCCCCCCCCCCCGGCGGGGGGGGGGGCGGGGCCCCCCCGCCCCCCCCGCCTCCTGTCCGTGACGGGTGCGTCAGTTCGGGTGCGTCATGCTGAGCACGTCGAGGGCGCTGTCGAGCTGCTCCTCGGTGACCTCGCCCCGCTCGACGTGGCCGAGGGCGATCACGGCCTCGCGCACGGTGACGCCTTCCTGCACCGCGAACTTCGCGACCTTCGCCGCCGCCTCGTACCCGATCACGCGGTTGAGCGGGGTGACGATGGACGGCGAGGACTCGGCGAACGCGCGGGCGCGATCGAGGTTCGCCTCGAGCCCGTCGATCGTCTTGTCGGCGAGCACCCGCGAGCTGTTCGCGAGCAGGCGGATCGACTCGAGCAGCGCGGTGCCCATGACGGGGATCGCGACGTTCAGCTCGAACGCACCGGAGGCGCCCGCCCACGCGATGGTGGCGTCGTTGCCGATCACGCGTGCGGCGACCATGAGCGTGGCCTCGGGGATGACGGGGTTGACCTTGCCGGGCATGATCGACGAGCCGGGCTGGAGGTCCGGGATGTGCAGTTCGCCGAGCCCGGTGTTCGGCCCCGAGCCCATCCACCGGAGGTCGTTGTTGATCTTCGTCAGGCTGACCGCGATGACCTTGAGTGCCCCGGACGCCTCGACCAGGGCGTCCCGGGCGCCCTGCGCCTCGAAGTGGTCGAGCGCCTCGGTGACGGGCAGCCCGGTGTCGCTCGCGAGCTGGGCGATGACCCGCTGCGGGAAGCCCTTCGGCGTGTTGATCCCGGTGCCGACGGCCGTGCCGCCGAGCGGGACCTCGGCCACGCGGGGGAGCGTCGCGTTCACCCGCTCGATGCCGAGACGGACCTGGCGCGCGTAGCCGCCGAACTCCTGCCCGAGGGTGACGGGCGTGGCGTCCATGAGGTGCGTGCGGCCGGACTTCACCGCGTCGGCCCAGAGCGTGGCCTTCGCCTCGAGCGACTCGGCGAGGTGCTCGAGCGCCGGGACGAGCGTGCGGATGAGGGCCTCGGTCACGGCGACGTGCACCGACGTCGGGAACACGTCGTTCGAGGACTGCGAGGCGTTCACGTGGTCGTTCGGGTGCACCGGGGCGCCTGCGACCTCGGACGCGAGGGTCGCGAGGACCTCGTTCATGTTCATGTTCGACGAGGTCCCGCTGCCGGTCTGGTAGACGTCGACGGGGAACTGGTCGTGGTGGGCGCCACCGATGATGGTGTCCGCCGCCTCGACCACGGCAGCGGCCAGGGTCGGGTCGACGATGCCGAGCTCACCGTTGACGATCGCGGCCGCCCGCTTGATCCGGGCGAGGGCGACGATCTGGGCCGACTCGAGCCCGCTCCCGGAGATCGGGAAGTTCTCCACCGCGCGCTGCGTCTGCGCCCGGTAGAGCGCGGACACCGGCACCCGGACCTCGCCCATGGTGTCGTGCTCGATGCGGTACTCGCCGGAGCTGTCGGTCACGGTGGTCGGGGTGGTGTCGGTCACGTCGTCGTGGTCCTTCCTGGGGTGCTCGCCGGCCGCGGTCGCGCCGGCTGGTGGGTGTCCCGATGGTGTCGGGGACGGGTCGTCGTGGCGGTCGGTCAGGCCTGGCCCACGACGGTGTCGACGGCGACCTCGCCCGTGGTGAGGTCGTAGGTCGCGCCGACGACGGCCAATCTACCCTCGGCGATCGCGTCCGAGACGGCACCGGAGCGTTCGATCACCTGCCGGAGCGTGGCTTCGAGGTGGGCGGCGCCGACGGATTCCTGCGGGACGTCGGCGTCGGTGGTGCGGACGCGCTCGACGCTCGGGGCGATGGCGTCGACGAGGGCCTGCAGGTGCGGGGCGGGGACGGGCTCGCCGGAGCGGGCGGCCGCGACGGCGCCGCACTTGGTGTGCCGGAGGACGACCACGAGCGGCGTGCCGAGCGCGACGACGGCGAACTCGATCGATCCGAGCACGACGTCGTCGACGATCTGGCCGGCGTTGCGGATGGCGAAGAGGTCACCGATGCCGGCGTCGAACACGTGCTCGAACGGCACGCGGGAGTCCGAGCAGCCGAGGACGGTGGCGAACGGTGCCTGCGAGCCGGCGAGTTCCGAGCGGCGGTCCGGGTCGATCCGGCCGGTGCGGCGCTTGTCGGCGGCGAAGCGGGCGTTGCCCTCGACGAGGAGTCGGAGGGCGTCGGACGGGGTGGAGGCGGCGCGGTCGGGCATGGGGCTCCTCGGGTGCTTCGGGTGTGACGGGTCGTGGTCGTGCTGCTGCTGCGGCGGGTGTTTGCTCGTCAGTTCGCGAACTGCTTGCTGACGGCGGTCGCGACGGTCCGGAACGAGGTGTCGTCGGCGGTGCCCGACAGGACGACGGTGCCCTGGTCGAACGTCGACACGAGCGAGTACGCCTGGTTGCCCGCGTCGTCGCCCTCGGCCCGACGGTCGTACACGGTCCACTTCGTCCCCGCGATCGTGCGGGTGCCGGTGGCGGCGTGCTGGTCGAGCTGGTTCGACACCCAGGTCGCGTTCGCGTCGATGCCCTGCTGCAGGCCGATGTACTGCTTGTCCGGCGTGAGCAGGCCGACGGTCCAGACGCTCACTCCATCCGACGTCTTGTCCTGGTAGTCGGCACGGTTGGACGAGAAGTCCCCCGGCAACGCGGGCGCGGCGAGCGTGACGCCCGGCACCTGGGCCTGCGAGGCCACCTGGGGGTAGTCGACCGTCCGGTCGCCGATCGTGGTGTCCGGACGCACGACGACCGCGACGAGGAACAGCACGATGCCGAGCGACGCGATGAGTGCGAGCACGAGGTTGAACGCGGTCTGGTGCTGCCGCCGGGCGGTGCGGGCAGCGTCCTTGCGCGCCCAGGTCTCCTCCGGTGTCTCGGGGCGGCCCAGCTCGGCGACGATCGGGCGGCCGTCGGCGTCGGTCATCGCGCTGCGCCGTCCTCGGACTCGGACGCGGCGCGTGCTGCGTCGAGCCGGGCCCGGGCGCCGACGAGCCACTCTTCGCACCGGGCGGCCAGGGACTCGCCCCGTTCCCACAGGGACAGCGAGCGTTCGAGCGTGGCCGATCCCTGTTCGAGTTCGGCGACGACGCGCACGAGTTCGTCGCGCGCCGCTTCGTAGCTCAGCGACCGGACGTCGGGCTGCTCGGGTTCCTGCTGGGATGACACCCCTCGATCCTACCGAGCGCCCACCGACGTGCCGCTCCCGGGAGCGAACCCGTGGAGAACCCGCAGCCGGGTCAGGCCCCGTCCGGACCGGGACCGTCCGGCTCGAGCGTGCCGGTGGCGGTGCCCGCGCCGAGCGTCACGTGCACGGGCGTCGCACCGCTGAGGTCCTCCGAGCCCCGCACCACGCCGCCGTCGGCCGTCTGCACGATCGCGTAGCCGCGCCGCAGGGTGTCCCGCGGCGACAGCGCCCGGAGCCGGGCGGTGAGGTGTCCGACCTCGGAGTGGGAGCGTTCGAGCCGGCGGTCGAGGAGTTCACGGGCGCGGGAGAGGTCGCGCGCCACCTCTTCCGCGCGGGTGTCGACGAGCCAGGCGGTGGACGCCAGGGCGGGGCGGGAGCGCAGGGCCGCGATCCGGTCCGCCTCGACCGAGAGGGTGTGCGACAACCGGAGCCCGAGTCGTGCCCGCGCCTGCCGGACGTTGGCGAGTTCCTCGGCGACGTCGGGCACCACGCGCTTGGCCGCGTCGGTCGGGGTGGAGGCACGGAGGTCGGCGACCTCGTCGAGGATCGGCCGGTCGGCCTCGTGCCCGATCGCCGAGACGATCGGGGTGCGCGCAGCGGCCGCGGCACGGACGAGTCCCTCGTCGCTGAAGCCGAGCAGGTTCTGGAAGTCGCCGCCGCCGCGGGCCACGATGATGACGTCGACGGTCGGGTCGGCGTCGAGCTCGAGGATCGCCGCGGTGACCTCGCTCACGGCGCGCTCGCCCTGCACGGCCGTGTGGACCGTCCGGAACTCGACCTGCGGCCACCGGAGCTGGGCGTTGCGCTTGACGTCCTTCTCGGCGTCGGAGTCCTTGCCGGTGATCAGCCCGATCCGGTGCGGCAGGAAGGGAAGGCGCTTCTTCCGGGACGGGTCGAACAACCCTTCCGCGGCGAGGGTGCGGCGCAGGCGTTCGAGCCGCTCGAGCAGGTCACCCAGTCCGACGTGCTTCATCTCGACGACCTGCATCGTCAGCGAGCCGCCCTTGACCCAGTAGTTCGGCTTGACGGCCGCGACGACCCGGTCGCCCTGCTTGATGTCCGCGGGGACCCGGGACCGCACGCTCGACCAGATCGAGAACGACACCGTGGCGTCGACGTCGACGTCCTTGAGCTTGCCGTAGACGTTGCCGCCCGCGACGTTCCACTGGGTGATCTCGCCCTCGACCCAGGCGGTGCCGAGCCGGTCGATCCAGTCGCGGAGCTTCGCGCCGAGCAGCGCGACGGGCCACGGGTCGTCAGCCGTCGGGGGACCCTGTTCGATCGCCAATGTCGTTCCTTCCACGCGGGACGTCCATGCTGCCCGAGACCGGTGACAGCGCGCTCCGGACGGGTTGTCCACAGGTCCGTGCGCGCTCAGCCCGCGCGCGTCCCGCTCACCTATCATCGGGGACGTGACGATCACCAACGGCCACACGGTCCCGCTCGCCCCGCCGCGGGTCCTCGCGGCGCGCGGCCGCCTGCGGGACGAGCCGGTCGCCGGCACGAAGAAGGTCCTGCTCGCCGCCCCCCGCGGGTACTGCGCGGGCGTCGACCGCGCCGTGGTCGCGGTCGAGAAGGCGCTCGAGCAGTACGGCGAGCCCGTGTACGTCCGCAAGCAGATCGTCCACAACGTCCACGTCGTGTCGACGCTCGAGCAGCGCGGAGCGGTCTTCGTCGACGACGTCGCCGAGGTCCCGCGCGGCTCGCACGTGGTCTTCAGCGCGCACGGCGTCTCACCGGCCGTGGTGGCCGGCGCCGCCGACCGCGACCTGCACGCCATCGACGCCACGTGCCCGCTCGTCACGAAGGTCCACAGAGAGGCGACGCGCTTCGCGAAGGCCGACCGCACCATCATCCTCATCGGGCACGCCGGCCACGAAGAGGTCGAGGGCACCATGGGCCACGCACCCGACCGCACGATCCTGGTCAACGGGCCGGACGACGTCGCCGCGCTCGAGGTCCCCGACCCCGAGAACCTCGTCTGGCTCTCGCAGACCACGCTGAGCGTCGACGAGACGATGGAGACCGTCCGGCTCCTGCGCGAGAAGTTCCCCGCGATCGAGGACCCGCCCTCCGACGACATCTGCTACGCCACCCAGAACCGCCAGGTCGCGATCAAGAAGGTCGCCCCCGGAGCCGACCTCGTGATCGTGGTCGGCTCGGCGAACTCCTCGAACAGCGTCCGCCTGGTCGAGGTCGCGCTGGAGCACGGCGCGAAGGCCGCACACCGCGTCGACTACGCCGCCGAGATCCAGCAGAACTGGCTCACCGGAGTCGGCACCGTCGGCGTCACGAGCGGCGCCAGCGTGCCGGAAGAGCTCGTCACCGAGGTCCTCGACCAGCTCGCGGACGCCGGCTACGCCACGGTGGAAGAGGTCGTCACGGCGCACGAGGACCTCATGTTCTCGCTGCCGAAGGAGCTCCGCACGGACGCGTCGGGCAACCCCACGCGAGCACTCGGCGGGCGTCGACGGTGAGCGGGGGCACGGACGGCTGGTCCGCGGTGCCCGCCCGCGAGCCGGGTCAGGTCGTCGATCCCTCCCTCGGCCAGGAGGCGCGGCGCACCCCCGCCACGTCGGCCGACGGTGACGCGCACGGTCGCGTCCACGGCCGTCCGGCACCGCAGTACGGCGAGTACGCGCCCGACGGTTGGGTGAACCCGGTGCTCGTCGAACAGGAGCGCCTCGAGCAGCAGGAGCGCTCGCTCGCCCGGCGTGACGGGACGGCCGAGGACGCCGGAAGTGACCGACGCCGGTCCGGGGCGCCAGTGGCACCGCGGCCCGCCGTCGTCGGCCGGAGCGAGGGGGAGTCTCGTCCGACCCCTCCCGCCGGTCGGTTCGGCGCAGCTCCCATCGACTTCGTGCTGACCGTCGGCCTGCTCGTCATCGGACTGTGGTCGGTCGTCGAGTCGCTGTCGATCGGCACCACCGCGTCCACCATCCGCAGTGTCGTCGAGCAGCAGTACACCGAGTTGGCGAACCCGGCTGCGCTCTCGACAGCGGTGCTCATCCGGGCGTTCGTGCTGGTCGTGCTCTTCGTGCTGGTCGCGTGGTGGTCGGTCCGTCGCCTGCGCGCCCGTCGGTGGACCTTCTGGGTGCCGCTCGTCGGCGGTGTCGTCGCGACGCTGCTGGGCATGGTCCCGGTGCTGGTCGCCGTGTTCCAGGATCCCCGGATGCAGGAGGTCCTGCACCGGATGGCCGGCGGCTGATCACCCCTCGAACGTCGCACGCATCCGTTCGGCGACCTGGTCGAGGTGCTCGGTGAGCGGCGCGGTGTCGCCGTCGGCGAGCCACCGTTCGAGCGCGATCTCGAACAGCTCGACCGTCAACCCGCCGAGCACCCGCGCGGCGAGGGGTTCCTCGCCACGGTCGACGAAGCCCTGCGTGACGGCGTCGCGGAGGTCCGCCTGCTTGCGCAGGTCCCGCTCGCGGAGGATCGGTTCGGCGTCGATGACGCGGCGAGCGGACCGGATCTCGTCGCGCTGCGGCTCGAACCGTTCGACGGCGAGCACCCGAAGCCCGTGGGTCACGATCGTGAGCGGCGTCGTGCCGGCCGGAGCGCGCGAGATCGCCCCGGCGGCGATGCGCGGGATCTCGTCGTCGCCGAAGAACACCTCGCGCTTGTCGCTGAAGTGCCGGAAGAACGTCCGTTTCGTCACCCCTGCACGGAGGACGATGTCCGGAACGGTCGTCGCGGCGAAACCCCGCTCGGCGAAGAGTTCGAGCCCGGCGGCCCGCAGTCGTTCCCTGGTGTCCGGTGCCCATCTGGCCATGTTCCGAGCATAAGCGATGACACCAGGTGTCGTCAGTCGGTAGAGTGACGACACCACGTGTCATCACTCTGCAGAAGGGCACACCCGTGTCACAGCACTCCGCCGCCGTCCTCCGCACCTCCCGCGCACCCCTCGTCGTCGAGCCGGTCCCGGACCCCGAACCCGCCGCGGACGAAGTGCTCGTGCGGGTCCGAGCGGTCGCCGTGAACCCGGTCGACTGGGTGATCCAGGGCACGGGCTCGGTGACCTACCGGTGGCTCCGTCACCCGGCGGTGCTCGGGTCGGACGTCGCGGGTGAGGTTCTGGCAGTGGGGTCCGGGGTCACTCGCTTCAGCATCGGGGACCGGGTGTTCGGGCTGGCGACGGGCACCGACCGGGGACGTGACCCGATGCGCGAGGGCGCGTTCCAGGAGACGACGGTGCTGCTCGAGCGGTTGACCGCCGCGACACCCGCCGGCTTGTCGGACGCGCAGGCCGCGGTCCTGCCGCTCGGCGCATCGACCGCCGCCTGCGCGCTCTTCCAGCCGGCGCACCTCGGCCTCGCGATGCCGGGCGAAACCGGCGTACCCGAGGGTGAACGGGGCGTCGTCGTGGTGTGGGGCGGCTCGACGAGTGTCGGGATGAACGCCGTCCAGCTCGCCCGAGCCGCGGGCTACGACGTCGTCAGCACGGCGTCACCCCGGAATGCGGCGCTCGTCCGGTCGCTCGGTGCCGACGTCGTCGCGGACCACGGTGACCCGCACGCCGTCGAGCACCTCGTCGAGGGCATCGGCGGGCGCAGGGTCGTCGGTGCCGTCGCGCTCGGCACGACCTCGGCAGCGGCGTGCATCGAGGTGCTCCGACGAACCGGGGGCAGCGTCCTCGCGATGGCGAGCACGCCGGTCTCGCTCGACGGGCTCGCGGGACGCCGACGGCTGTTCCCGGCGATGCTGCCCGTCTTCACGCGGGTCGGACTGACCATGGCGCGGCTCTCCCTGCGCGCACGACGGGCCGGCATCGCGTCGGCGTTCGTCTGGGGGAGCAGCCTGCGCGACGACGAGGTGGGTCGTCGACTCTGGAGCGAGGTGCTCGGAGCCGGCCTGGCCGACGGGACGCTCCGCCCGGTCCCTGAGGCGCTCGTGGTCGGCGAGGGCCTCGGATCGGTGCAGACCGCGATCGACCGGCAGCGGGCCGGTGTGTCCGCGCAGAAGGTGGTCGTGACGCTGTAGCTGGTCGCCCGACCGCTCCGCCCGGCTCGGCTACCCGGCCAGGAACGCGGCGACGGCGCCGTGCAGGGACGCGAGGTCGTCGACGTGCACGAGCTCGCGGATCGAGTGCATCGACAGCAGCCCGACGCCGATGTCGATCGTCGGGATCCCGAGCCGGGTCGCCGCGATCGGGCCGATGGTCGAGCCGCCCGGGATCGTGTTCACGTTGACGAACGGCTGCCACGGCACGCCCGCGGCGGCACACGCGGTGGCCCAGAGGGCCTCGCCCTTCGCCTCGGTCATGTAGCGCTGGTTCGCGCTGATCTTCAGGAGCGGGCCCGCTCCCGGACGCGGACGGTTCGTGGGGTCGTGCTTCTCCGGCTGGTTCGGGTGCACCAGGTGCCCGGCGTCGCTCGACAGCAGCCACGAGGCACGGAACGCCCGCGCGGCTTCGGAACGGGTGGCGCCGAGGCCCTCCTGCACGCGACCGAGGACGTCCTCGAGGAAGGGACCGCCGGCACCGGACGGCGTCGAGGACCCGATCTCCTCGTGGTCGAACGCCGCGAACACGGGGATGTGGTCGCCGTCGGCCGGGGCCTCGACGATGCCGCGGAGTCCGGCGTGCACGCTCGTCAGGTTGTCCATTCGGCCCGAGGCGAGGAACTCGCGGTCGATGCCGATGCGCGCGGGAGCCTGGGTGTCGGCGAGGAAGAGGTCCCACGACACGGCGCCGTCGCCGAGCCGGGCGCGCAGCCACGACACCACGTCGGTCCCGCCCGCGTCGCCGTCGACCCCGACGATCGGCAGGGTGTGCCGCTGGCGGTCGATCTCCTTGCCGTCGTTCACGCCGCGGTCGAGGTGGATCGCGAGGTTCGGGATGCGGGCGACGGCGTCGGTGGACACCAGGCGGACCGTCCCGTCCGCGTCGACGACCCGGCCGGCGATGCGGAGGTCGCGGTCGAACCACGTGGAGAGGAGCGCGCCGCCGTAGACCTCGACGTTCAGCTGCTCCCAGCCGCCGGTGCGCACGCCGGGGTTCGGCTTGATGCGGAACCCGGGGGAGTCGGTGTGGGCGCCGAGGATCCGGAACGGGGTGGTCGGGGTGGCCCCGGACGGCAGACGCCAGGCGATGACGGCACCGTCCCGGACCACCACGTACGCGCCGGGCGTCGTCGGCCAGGCACCGAGCTCGTCGAGCTCCTCGAACCCCGCGGCGACGAGGCGGTCCCGGACGGCCGCTGCCGCGTGGAACGCGGTGGGGGACTCGGTGACGAACTGGGCGAAGTCGGAGGCGATGGCGTCGGCGGTCACCCGACCATCGTGGCACGGCGGCGGAGGTGACCGGACGCAGAACGGGGCGCGTCCGTCGGACGCGCCCCGTTCCTCCAGGCTGTTGCTCGGGGTGTCAGCCCTTGGTGTGGCCGGCCGAGCCGAGCACCTTCGCGGCCTCGCCCACGCGAGCCGCCATGGCGGTCTCGGCGACCTTGCCCCAGGCGCGCGGGTCGTACTGCTTCTTGTTGCCGACCTCGCCGTCGATCTTCAGGACGCCCTCGTAGTTCCGGAACATCGAGTCGGCGATCGAGCGCGTGAACGCGTACTGCGTGTCCGTGTCGATGTTCATCTTGATGACGCCGTTGCGGACGGCCTCGTGGATCTCGTCGTCGGTCGAGCCGGAGCCACCGTGGAAGACGAGGTCGAGCGGGTTCTCGCCCGTGCCGTGCTTGGCCGCGACCGAGGCCTGGATCTCGCCGAGGAGCTCGGGGCGGAGCTTGACGTTGCCCGGCTTGTAGACGCCGTGCACGTTGCCGAACGTGAGCGCGGCGATCCAGCGCCCCTTGTCGCCCAGGCCGAGTGCGTCGACGACCCGCTCGACGTCGTTCGGGGTCGTGTACAGGGCTTCGTTCGTGCCCTCGTGCTCGACGCCGTCCTCTTCGCCGCCGACGACGCCGATCTCGACCTCGAGGATCGCGTTGATGTTCCGCGTCTTCTCGATCATGGTCTTGGCGATCTCGATGTTCTCGTCGAGCGGCACGGCTGAGCCGTCCCACATGTGCGACTGGAAGATCGGGTTGCGGCCGGCGCGGACCTCTTCCTCGCTCGCTGCGATGAGCGGCAGGACGAAGCCGTCGAGGGCGTCCTTCGGGCAGTGGTCGGTGTGCAGCGCGACGGTGATGTCGTAGTTCTTCGCGACCTCGTGGGCGAACTTCGCCATCGCGAGGGCACCGGCGGCGCGGTTCTTGACGGTGTGGCCGGCGAAGTAGTCGGCGCCACCCGTGGTCACCTGGAGGATGCCGTCCGAGCCCGCCTCGGCGAGGCCCTGGAGGACCGCGTTGATCGTCTGTGACGACGACACGTTGACGGCGGGGTACGCGAACTTGCCGGCCTTCGCTCGTTCGATCATCTCGGCGTACTGTTCCGGCGTTGCGATGGGCACGTGGATCTCCTTCGACTTCGGTGGTGTCCTCGCCGATCGTAGTCAGCCGGACTGGAGTGTGACTCGACGGCGGTCGGTAGGCTGGCGGTCGTGACTCCCACGACGGAAACCGGCTCCCTGTTCCTCCAGCCCGACCGCAACCTGGCGCTCGAGCTCGTGCGTGCGACGGAGGCCGCGGCGATCCGTGCGCAGCCGTGGGTCGGGCGTGGTGAGAAGAACCTCGCGGACGGTGCCGCCGTCGACGCGATGCGGAAGTTCCTCGGCACGGTGAACTTCGACGGCGTGGTCGTCATCGGCGAGGGCGAGAAGGACAACGCCCCGATGCTCTACAACGGCGAGCACGTCGGCAACGGGCACGGCCCGGCCTGCGACATCGCCGTGGACCCGATCGACGGCACCTCGCTGACCGCCGCGGGTCGCCAGAACGCGATCTCGGTGATGGCCGTCTCGGACCGCGGCTCGATGTACGACCCGTCCGCCGTGTTCTACATGGACAAGATCGCCGCCGGCCCCGAGGGGCGCGGCGTCCTCGACCTCGAGAAGCCCATCGGTGACAACATCCGTGCGCTCGCGAAGGCGAAGGGCAAGGACCTCGAGGACATGCAGATCGCCGTCCTCGACCGTCCCCGCCACGACGAACTCATCCGGGCGATCCGTGCGACCGGTGCCGGTACCCGTCTGCTGCTCGACGGTGACGTCGCCGGTGGCATCGCGGCGGCGCTGCCCGGGTCGACGATCGACATGTGCGTCGGTGTCGGCGGTACCCCGGAGGGCATCATCACCGCGTGCGCGATCAAGGCGCTCGGCGGTGTGATCCTCGGCAAGCTCCAGCCGAAGGACGACGAGGAGCGTGAGAAGGCGATCGCCGCCGGACACGACCTCGACAAGGTCCTCGACCAGGACGACCTGGTCACGGGCGACAACACGTTCTTCGTCGCGACGGGTGTCACCGACGGTGTGCTCGTGGACGGTGTCCGCCGGTCGCGCGGCGTCATCCACACGGACTCGCTCGTGCTGCGGTCCCGCTCGAACACGATCCGTCGCATCCAGGCGGACCACCGCGCGGAGAAGTGGTTCTGATCCGCTGACGCCGCGGCGCGCTGCTGCGGCCGCCGCCGCTGCGCGGCGCAAATCGCGTTCGCACAACCGAAGTCCGTCCGAACCACGTTCCCGCGTGGTTCGGACGGACTTTCGTTGTGCGGTGCGGTGCGGTGCGGAGCGGGGCGCGGGGCGGTGCGGTGCGCGGCGCGGGGCGCGGCGCGGCGCGGCGCGGCGCGCGGTGCGGCGCGGGGCGGCGCAGCGCGCCGGCGCGCGCGCTCAGTCGTCGTCGAGGGCGCCGACGAGCTCCGGCGCGGTGAGCAGCCGCGGCTCGTCGGTGATCGTCGCCGGGTCCGCGATGACCTTCGACTCGTCGAGGAGCGACAGCCGCCGGGCGCTCGGCAGGACCTGGCGTTCGAGCGACCCCACGAACCGGTTGTAGTCGACCACGGAGCCCCGGATCGACCGCCCGAGCTTGTCGAGGTGTCCGGCCATGGTGGCCAGGCGGCTGTAGAGCTCGCGGGAGACGCGGAAGAGCTCGTGCGCCTCTTGCGAGACGACGTCCTGCTGCCACGAGAACGCCACGGTCTTCAGCACCGACCACAGCGTCACCGGCGACGCGAGTGCGATGCGCTTGCGGAACGCGTGGTCGAGCAGCCCGGGGTCGGCGGCGAGGGCGCTCGAGATGAGCGACTCCGACGGGATGAACGCCACGGTGAGCTCGGGCGACGCGTCGTAGCCGGTCCAGTACTCGCGCGCGGCGAGGGCGTCGACGTGCGCCCGCAGTGCCTTGACGTGCTGCCCGATGAGCGCATCGCGCCGGGCTCCCTCGGCGCCGGTCGCGGTCGCCGGGATCTCGGCAGCCTGCAGGTAGGCGCTGAACGGGACCTTGGCGTCGACGGCGATGGTCTTGCCACCCGGCAGGTGCACGACCATGTCGGGGCGCGCGGTGCCGGCGGTCGTGGTGACGGAGGACTGCACGTCGAAGTCGACGCGCTCGAGGAGCCCCGCGGCCTCGACCACGTTGCGCAGCTGGGTCTCGCCCCAGACGCCGCGCGTGCTGTTCGACGACAGGGCGCTGGCCAGCGTGTCGGCGGTGGCGCGCAGGCGTTCCTCGGACTCGGCAGCGGAGCGCAGCTGTGCCGAGAGGGCCCCGTACTGCTCGCTGCGGGACTGTTCGAGCTCGGCGATCTTGGCGCGCATGACGTCGAGCGTCTGGGCGACCGGGCTGAGCGCGGAGAGCACCTTCGACTCGCCCTGGGTCCGGGCGGCGTCGGCGCCGTGCATGCGCTGGACGAGGTGCTCGAGTTCGGCCGCCCGGCGTTCGAGCGAGTCGACCTGCCGCCGGTACTGCGCGTCCTGCGCGTCGAGCCGTTCCTCGGCGTCGCGACGGACCTCGTCGAGGCGCGACCGGAGCGCCTCGGCGCTGGCGCGGGACGTGGCGGCGTCCACGCCGGCGCGGGACCGCGCGAGCGACCAGGCGACGACCGCACCGACGGCGACGCCGATCACGAGACCGATGACCAGGGCGAGGATCTGCATGTCGCGACCTTGGCAGGACCCACCGACACCGCGCCTCCTGGGCCGCCCGAATCCATGTCATGACATTAGGGCAAACAAGGTGTACAGTCGTGATCGTCCGCCGATGAAGCCGCACGGAAGGTCCCCCGCGTCGCATGACGAACCCAGCTCCCCACGCGTACGACGTGATCACGATGGGACGTGTGAGCGTCGACATCTACCCGCAGCAGACGGGGCCGCTCGAAGACGTCTCGACGTTCTCGAAGTCCGTCGGCGGCAGCGCCACGAACGTCGCGATCGCAGCAGCCCGGCACGGAGCCGACGCGGCGGTCATCACGCGCACGGGCAACGACCCGTTCGGCCGCTACATCGCCAGGACCCTGCCGGAGTTCGGTGTCGCGAACGCCTTCGTCGAGACGGTCGAGGGGCTGAACACCCCCGTCGCGTTCTGCGAGATCTTCCCGCCGGACGACTTCCCGCTGTACTTCTACCGGGCACCCAAGGCTCCGGACCTCATGATCACGGCGAAGTCCCTGCCGCTGCACGAGATCGAGCGGGCGAAGATCTTCTGGACGACGGTCACCGGCCTCAGCGAGGAGCCGAGCCGCCAGGCCCACCACGTGGCGTACGAAGCGCGCAGTGCCGCCGCGTCCCCGACCGCCCGGCACACCGTGCTCGACCTCGACTACCGGTCCATGTTCTGGTCGTCGCCCGAGGCCGCGACGCGCGAGGTCGCCGTCGCCCTCGAACACGCGACCGTCGCCGTGGGCAACCGCGAGGAGTGCGAGGTGGCCGTCGGTGAGACCGACCCCGTCCGCGCCGCCGACGCCCTGCTCGAGCGCGGGGTCGAGATCGCCATCGTCAAGCAGGGGCCGAAGGGCGTCCTCGCCAAGACCCACGACGAGTTCGTCGAGTTCCGCCCGCACCACATCGACGTCGTCAACGGTCTCGGATCGGGCGACGGCTTCGGCGGGGCACTCACCCACGGACTGCTGCAGGGCTGGGGGCTCGAGCGGACCCTCGCGTTCTGCAACGCCGCCGGCGCGATCGTCGCGACCCGGTTCGAGTGCTCCACCGCGATGCCGACGAGCGACGAGATCGAGCAGTTCCTGCAGGACAACCCCACGGAGGAGGCCGTCAATGCCTGAGATCAGCACCGCCGACTTCGCGCGGCTGCGGGACGTCCGCGCCGGGCAGCCGGAGCTCGTGCGGGCCGCGCTCGACGCCCGACGCAAGCGCTCCCTGCTCGCCGACGACGGCAAGCTCTTCATCGTGGCCGCCGACCACCCGGCACGCGGAGCCCTGGCCGTCCGGAACGACGAGTCCGCCATGGCCGACCGGTACGACCTGCTCGAGCGGCTCGTCACGGCGCTCGGACGCCCCGGCGTGGACGGGGTGCTCGGCACGCCGGACATCCTCGAGGACCTCGCACTCCTGGGTGCCCTCGACGACAAGGTCGTGGTCGGCTCGATGAACCGCGGTGGCCTCCGGGGCGCGACGTTCGAGATGGACGACCGCTACACGGCGTACTCGGCGCAGGCCATCAAGGACTCCGGGCTGGACTTCGCCAAGCTCCTGGTGCGCATCGCCCTGGAGGACTCGGGCACCGCCCCGACCCTCGAGGCCACGGCCCGGGCGGTCAGCGAGGCGGCTGCGCTCCGGCTGCCGATCATGCTCGAGCCGTTCATGTCCGCGTGGCAGGACGGCCGGGTCGTCAACGACCTGACCGCCGACGCTGTGATCACCTCGATGGCGATCGCCGCGGGACTGGGGGAGTCGAGCGCGTACAGCTGGCTCAAGATCCCGGTCGTGGACGACATGGAGCGGGTGATGGCCGCGACGACGCTGCCGACCCTGCTGCTCGGCGGGGACCCGTCGACCCGTCCGCTCGAGACCTACGCCAAGTGGGCCGACGCGCTGGCACTCCCCGGGGTGCGCGGCCTGGTCGTCGGCCGCACGCTGCTCTACCCGCCGGACGGCGACGTCACCGCAGCCGTGGACGTGGCCGCCGGGCTCGTCCACACCCAGGAGGCGCCTGAAGGCGCGTCCGGGGGGTCCGTCCACACCCAGGAGGCCCGGGCCGGGTTCTCCACAGAATCCCACGACCCAGCCGCTCGGCTCGCGGGCGCCACCACCATGGACTCGTCCATCCCGGAAGGAAGCAACGCATGACCACCACCGAGACCGCCACCACGACCATCGGGCACTGGATCGACGGGGCACGCGTCGCGTCGACGTCCGGCAACACGGCCCCGGTGTACGACCCGGCGCTCGGGGTCGCGACGAAGCAGGTCGCCCTCGCGAACGAGGAGGAGATCCAGGCGGCGATCGCGAGTGCGAAGGCGGCGTTCCCGGCGTGGAGCAACCTGTCGCTGTCGAAGCGCCAGCAGATCCTGTTCTCCTTCCGCGAGGTCCTCAACCGCGACAAGGCGGAGCTCGCCGAGATCATCACGAGCGAGCACGGCAAGGTCATCGACGACGCCCTCGGCGAGATCGCCCGCGGGCAAGAGGTCGTCGAGCTGGCGACGAACATCCCGAGCCTGCTCAAGGGTGAGTTCAGCGACCAGGTGTCGACCGGCATCGACGTGTACTCGATCCGTCAGCCGCTCGGTGTCGTCGGCATCATCAGCCCGTTCAACTTCCCCGCCATGGTGCCGCTGTGGTTCCTGCCGATCGCGATCGCTGCGGGCAACACCGTCGTGCTGAAGCCGAGCGAGAAGGACCCGAGCGCCGCGATCTGGCTCGCCGAGAAGTTCAAGGAGGCCGGACTGCCCGACGGTGTCTTCACCGTCCTGAACGGCGACAAGCTGAGCGTCGACGGGCTCCTCACCAGCCCCGACGTCGAGTCGATCTCCTTCGTCGGGTCGACCCCGATCGCGCAGTACGTCTACGAGACGGGCACGAAGCACGGCAAGCGCGTGCAGGCCCTCGGCGGTGCGAAGAACCACATGCTGGTCCTGCCGGACGCGGACCTCGACCTCGTCGCGGACAACGCCATCAACGCGGGCTTCGGCTCCGCCGGTGAGCGCTGCATGGCGATCTCGGTCGTCGTCGCCGTCGAGCCGGTGGCCGACGAGCTCATCGAGAAGATCACGGAGCGCGCGGCGACCCTGCGCATCGGCGACGGTCGTCGCGGGTGCGACATGGGCCCGCTCGTCACGAAGCAGCACCGTGACAAGGTCGCCTCGTACATCGAGGTCGCAGAGCAGGACGGTGCGGTGGTTGTGGTGGACGGCCGCACCGTCCGACCCGACGGCGACGAGAACGGCTTCTGGCTGGGCCCGACGCTCATCGACCGGGTCCCCACCACGAGCCGCGTCTACACCGAGGAGATCTTCGGCCCGGTGCTCAGCGTCGTCCGCGTCGCCTCCTACGAGGAGGGCCTCGAGCTCATCAACAGCGGGGCGTTCGGCAACGGCACCGCCATCTTCACCAACGACGGCGGCGCTGCCCGTCGCTTCCAGCGCGACGTGCAGGTCGGCATGATCGGCATCAACGTGCCGATCCCCGTCCCCGTCGCGTACTACTCGTTCGGTGGCTGGAAGAACTCGCTGTTCGGCGACCACAAGGCGTACGGCGCCGACGGCGTGAGCTTCTTCACCCGCCAGAAGGCGATCACGAGCCGCTGGCTCGACCCGTCGCACGGCGGCATCAACCTCGGCTTCCCGTCGAACGGCTGAGCGCTCGTGACGACCGACAACTGGTTCAACCCCGCCGGCTCCCGCCCCGAGGCGGGCTGGACGGACGTGATCGACGGCCGTGTCGCGGGGTGGGCGCACACCGGTCTGCGGACCGGCGCGCTGACCGACGGGGGCGAGCTGCGCCTCCAGGCCGACGCCGTGGAGCGCATCGTCGTGCCGCTCGCCGGATCGTTCCACGTCACGTACGCGGGCGCCGCCGGGAACGGCGACCAGGCCCTCGACGGACGTTCGAGCGTGTTCGACGGACCGACCGACGTCCTGTACCTCGGTTCGGGGACGGAGGCGCGGATCACCGGCACCGGTCGGCTCGCGGTCGCCGAGGCACCCACCGACACCGTCAAACCGACGACGTACGTGGCCCGGCAGGACGTGCCGGTCGAGCTCCGCGGTGCCGGGCAGTCCAGCCGGCAGGTGCACAACTTCGGCACCCCGGCCGCGCTCGACGCGGACAAGTTCATCGTGTGCGAGGTGATCACGCCGGCCGGCAACTGGTCGTCGTACCCGCCGCACAAGCACGACACGACCGTGCCCGGCGAGGAGTCGAACCTCGAGGAGATCTACTACTACGAGTCCGCCGTCGCGCGCGGGGACTCCGCACCGACCACCGCCGACCCGTTCGCACTGCACCGGACCTACGCGTCCGACGACCGCGCGATCGACGAGTTCCGGCAGGTGCGGACCGGCGACATCGCCCTCGTGCCGTACGGCTGGCACGGTCCCGCCGTCGCGGCGCCGGGCTACGACATGTACTACCTCAACGTGATGGCCGGGCCCGACCCGGAACGCGTCTGGAACATCACCGACGACCCGGCGCACGGCTGGGTCCGCCAGGTGTGGGAATCCGAGTCGATCGACCCACGCCTGCCCTACGAAAGGAAGCTCGCGTGACCACCAACACGCGGAGGATGACCGTCGGCCAGGCACTCGTCGAGTTCCTGGCCAACCAGTGGACCGTCGACGGTGACGTCCGCGAACGCACCATCCCGGGGATCTTCGGCATCTTCGGGCACGGCAACGTCGCCGGCGTCGGCCAGGCCATCAAGCAGCTCCACGTCGAGCAGCCCGGCCTGCTGCCGTACCACCAGGCCCGCAACGAGCAGGCGATGGTGCACGAGGCCGTCGGCTTCGCCCGCATGCACCGCCGCCGTGCCACCTTCGCCGCGACGGCGTCGGTCGGCCCGGGCGCCGCGAACATGCTGACCGCCGCGGCGCTCGCGACGACCAACCGGCTGCCCGCACTCCTGCTGCCGTCGGACACCTTCGCCACGCGCACGACCGACCCGGTGCTCCAGCAGATCGAGCTGCCGCACGACACCTCGCTGCAGGTGACCGACGCGTTCCGTCCGCTGTCCCGGTACTTCGACCGCGTCGAGCGTCCGGAGCAGCTGTTCTCGATCGCGCTCGCGGCGATGCGGGTGCTCACCGACCCGGCCGAGACCGGCGCCGTGACCATCGCCCTGCCCGAGGACGTCCAGGCCGAGCGGCTCGACGTCCCCGTCGCCTTCCTGCAGCCGCGTGAGTGGCACATCCGCCGGCCGCTGCCCGAGCACGGCCCGCTGGCGCGTGCGGTCGCGGCGATCCGGGCGGCGAAGCGTCCCGTCATCGTCGCCGGCGGTGGCGTGCTGTACTCCGGTGCGGAGCAGGAACTCGCGGCGTTCGTCGAGGCCACCGGCATCCCGGTCGGCACCTCGCAGGCCGGCGGCGGGTCGCTCGTCTGGGACCACCCGCAGTACCTCGGCGGGATCGGCGCGACCGGCACCGCCGCGGCGAACGCGATCGCCGCGCAGGCCGACGTCGTCATCGGGATCGGGACGCGGTACAGCGACTTCACAACGGCCTCCCGGACGGCGTTCCAGGACCCGGACGTCACGTTCGTCAACGTCAACGTCGCCGCGTTCGACGCCTACAAGCACGGGTCGCAGTTGCCGATCGTCGCGGATGCGCGCGAGACGCTCGTCGCGCTCGCCGAGCACCTCGCCGCGTTCTCGGTGGACGCCGGGTACGCGGCCGAGATCGCGCAGCGGAAGCACGAGTGGGACGCCGTGGTCGACCAGGCCTTCGCACCGTCCGGCCTGGCCGTGCCCGGTCAGTCCGAGATCATCGGCGCGGTGCAGTCCGCCACCGATCCGCGCGACGTCGTCATCCAGGCGGCCGGATCGCTGCCGGGCGACCTGCACAAGCTCTGGCGGGTGCGGGACGCGCTCGGGTACCACGTCGAGTACGCGTTCTCGTGCATGGGCTACGAGATCGCCGGGGGCATCGGCGTCCGTCGTGCCGCGCCGGACCGCGACGCGATCGTCATGGTCGGCGACGGCAGCTACCTCATGCTGCACACCGAGCTCGTCACGGCCGTGGCCGAGGGCATCAAGATCGTGGTCGTCCTCATCCAGAACAACGGGTACGCGTCCATCGGGCACCTGTCCGAGACGGTCGGGTCCGAGCGGTACGGCACGAAGTACCGCTACCTCGACGAGAC
This sequence comes from Curtobacterium sp. 320, assembly GCF_031455235.1. Classification (NCBI taxonomy): domain Bacteria; kingdom Bacillati; phylum Actinomycetota; class Actinomycetes; order Micrococcales; family Microbacteriaceae; genus Curtobacterium; species Curtobacterium sp. 320. The sequence continues at coordinate 19,362 of NZ_JAVDSI010000019.1, forward strand.
CGGCTCGTTCGAGGGCGACGACGTGCTCCCCGTCGACCTCGCCGCCAACGCCCGCTCGTACGGGGTCGACGTCATCGAGGTGCAGCCCGGGCCGAACGCGATCGAGGACCTCAAGTCCGCGGTGCGTCAGGCGAAGGCGAACGACCACACCACGCTCGTGCACGTCCACTCGGACCCGCTCGTCTACGCCCCCGAGGGCGACGGCTGGTGGGACGTCCCGGTCGCCCAGACCTCCACGCTGCCGAGCACCCAGCAGGCCCGCGCCGCGTACGAGCAGCAGGTCGCCGCGCAGCGTCCCCTGCTCGGCTGAACACCTCCCACCACACGCAGAAAGCAGACGACGACGTCATGACCGACACCGCCACCGCCACCGCCACCGACGCCATCCGGATCGGCACCGCCCCCGACTCGTGGGGCGTCTGGTTCCCCGACGACCCGAAGCAGGTCCCGTGGCAGCGCTTCCTCGACGAGGCGACCGCGGCCGGCTACAAGTGGATCGAGCTCGGGCCGTACGGGTACCTGCCCACCGACCCCTCGCAGCTGCGCGACGAACTGGAGTCCCGCGGGCTGCAGCTGTCAGCCGGCACCGTCTTCACCGGGTTCCACAAGGGCGACGACCAGTTCCAGCGCGCCTGGGACCAGGCCGTCAAGGTCGCCGGTCTCGCCGCCACGCTCGGCGCCGAGCACCTCGTGACCATCCCGGACCTCTGGCGCTCGGACGCCACGGAGGAGGTGCTCGAATCGCGCACGCTGACGGACGAGCAGTGGGAGCGCCTCGGCAAGGGCCACGACCAGCTCGGCAAGGCGCTGCTCGAGGAGTTCGGCGTGCACCAGCAGTTCCACACGCACGCGGACAGCCACGTCGGCACGTACACGGAGACCGTGCGCTTCCTGTCCGAGACGGACCCGGCGTACACGAACCTCTGCCTCGACACCGGTCACTTCGCCTACTACGGCGGCGACAACCTGAAGCTCATCGCCGAGCACCCCGAGCGCGTCGGCTACCTGCACCTCAAGCAGGTCGACACCGACCTGCTCCCCGACGTCCTGAAGAACGACGTCCCGTTCGCCACCGCGGTGGCGCAGGGGATCATGACCGAGCCGCCGCACGGCACGCCGGAGCTCGCGCCCATCATCGAGGCCGTCGCGAAGATCAACCCGGACATCTTCGGCATCGTCGAGCAGGACATGTACGGCTGCTCCGTCGACGCTCCCGGCCCGATCGCCGAGCGCACGTTCCAGCACATCTTCGGCTCGACCGCCGCCGCCCGCGCCCTCTGACACCCCCAGGAGAACCCAGCATGAGCACCACCGAGAACCTCCGCGTCGCCGTCGTCGGAGCGGGCGCGATGGGCAGCGACCACGTGCGTCGCATCACGTCGACCATCGCCGGCGCCGACGTCGTCGCGATCGTCGACCCCGACACCGCCCGGGCCACCGCGGCCGCGGCGAAGGCCCCGGGTGCGATCACCGCGTCGTCGTTCGAGGACGCACTCGACGCCACCCCGATCGACGCCGTCATCGTCGCGACCCCGGGCTTCCTGCACGAGCCCGTCCTCGTGCCCGCGATCGAGCGCGGACTCGCCGTCCTCTGCGAGAAGCCGCTCACGACGTCGGCCGCGGACTCCCTGCGGATCGTCGAGCTCGAGCAGGCGACGTCCGCCCGCCCGAAGATCCAGGTCGGCTTCATGCGCCGGTTCGACAAGGGCTACCAGGAGCTCCGTGCGCTGCGGGAGTCCGGGTCGAACGGTGCCCTGCTCGCGCTGCACCACGCGCACCGCAACCCGACGACCCCGCCGAACTTCAGCGAGTCGATGCTGATCCACGACTCGGTGATCCACGAGATCGACATCATCCCGTTCATCACGGGGGAGCCGATCGTCGCCGTCGAGGTGAAGAAGCCGCGCAAGAACTCCCTCGCACCGGCCGACCTGCCCGAGCCGCAGTTCGTCCTGTTCACCACCGAGTCGGGCACGATGGCGATCGTCGAGATCAACGTCAATGCCCAGTTCGGCTACCAGGTCACGACCGACGCGGTGTTCGAGTCGGGTGTCGCCTACATCGGCCGCGAGACCTCGCTGAACCTCGTGTCGCAGGGCGTGTCCGGCCAGGGCGTCACCCCGTCGTTCGTGGAGCGCTTCGGCGCCGCCTACGACGAGGAGGTCCAGCGCTGGGTCGACGCCGCCAAGACCGGCGGCATCGACGGGCCGAGCGCCTGGGACGGCTACACGGCGTCCGTCGTCGCCGAGGTGGCCGTGCGTGCGCAGCAGACCGGTGCGCTGGAGCAGGTCGCTTACGCCACCGCGAAGCCGGCGTTCTACGAGACGGCCTGATCGATGCCGAAGATCGCACTCGACCCGACGCCGTTCCACCACGACCTGTCGCTGCTGGAGTTCCCGCAGAAGGTCGCGGACCTCGGCTACGAGTACCTGCAGCTCACCCCGCACCAGGACTTCATCCCCTTCTACCGGCACCCGAAGGCCGACGACGACCTCGTCGACGCGTTCGCTGCAGCGTGCCGGAAGGCCGGGGTGCAGGTCGCGTCGGTCCTGCCGGTCCTCCGGTGGTCCGGGCCCGACCGTGACGCCCGCGAGGCCGCGGTGACGAAGTGGAAGCGGGTCATCGAGATCACGAAACGCCTCGGCGTCGACACGATCAACACCGAGTTCTCCGGCCGCCCCGAGCGCCCCGAGGAGTCCGAGGACGCCTTCTACCGCTCGATGGAGGAGCTCCTGCCGATCATCGAGGACGCCGGACTCCGCGTGCTCATCGATCCGCACCCGGACGACTTCGTCGAGGACGGCCTCGAGGCCCTCCGGGTCATCCGCGGCCTCAACTCGAAGCACGTCGGGTTCGTCTACGTCGCCTGCCACACCTTCCACTACGGCGGCAACATGGACGAGATCATCGACGCCGCGGGCGACTCGCTGCAACTCATCCATGTCGCCGACGCCTACGACCACCGACGGTCGCACGGCCTCCGCTACATCACGAACCCGCCGGGCAACCCCGTGCGCGTGCACCAGCACCTCCCCGTCGGGCAGGCGGACGTCGACTTCGACGCCTTCTGGGCCGCCCTCGACCGAGTCGGCTTCACGTCGCGCGAGGACACCGTCGCGGTGTCGAGCGTCTTCGCCGAGGACGAGAACGCCGACGAGGTCTCCCGCTTCCAGCTCGACACGATCACGAAGGGACTGAACCGATGACGACCGCCCTCGAGACCCCGACGCCCACCGGCACCGACGTCCGACCCGTCACCCTGCAGGCCGCGTCGCAGACCGTGACCGCCCTGTGGAACGACTCCGCCGATCCGCGCGAGCTGTCCACCGCGATCCACGAGTACGGTGCCGTCGGGGCGACCTGCAACCCGGTGATCGCGTACACCTGCATCCAGCAGGACCCCGACACCTGGGTCCCGCGCATCCGCGAGATCGCCGCCGAGCACCCGACCGCGGGGGAGTCCTGGATCGGCTGGAAGGCCGTCGAGGAGCTCTCGATCGCCGCTGCCGCGCAGCTGTTGCCCGCCTTCGAGGCGTCGGGTGGCCGCAACGGCCGGCTGAGCATGCAGACCGACCCGCGTCTCCACCGCGACCGGGACGCCCTCGTCGAACAGGCCGTGCGGTTCTCGCAGCTCGCGCCGAACATCATCGTGAAGATCCCCGCCACGAAGGTCGGCATCGCCGCCATCGAGGAGGCCGCGTACCGCGGTGTCTCGATCAACGCCACCGTGTCGTTCACCGTGCCGCAGGTCGTCGCCGTGGGCGAGGCCATCGAGCGCGCCCTCGACCGCCGTGCCGCCGAGGGTCTGCCCCAGCAGGAGTTCGGCCACGTCGTCACGCTGATGGCCGGCCGCTTCGACGACTGGCTCAAGACCGTCGTCAAGCGCGACCACGTGATGGTCGACCCCGGCATCCTCGAGTGGGCCGGTGTCGCTGCCGTGAAGCACGCGTACCGGGTGTTCCAGGAGCGCGGCTTCCGGTCGCGCGTGCTCGTCGCCGCCTTCCGGAACGCGATGCAGTGGTCGGAGTTCCAGGGTGGTGACCTCGTCGTGTCACCACCGTTCCAGTGGTCGAAGGACATCAACGACAACGCGTTCCCGTTCCGTCCGGACGCCATCCACGACGAGGTCCCCGCGCACGTCATCGACGCGCTGCGTGCGGCCACGCCGGAGTTCGCCCGGGGCTACGACGTCGACGGCATGACGATCGACGAGTTCGACCGCTTCGGCGCCACGGTGACCACGCTGCGCCAGTTCCTCGACGCCGACGCGAAGCTCGACGCCCTGGTCCGCGACATCATCGTGCCGGCAGCATGAGCGCAGCCGCGTCCGCCGACGTCGCCACCATCGGTGTCGGTCTCATCTCGGTCGGCTGGATGGGCCGGTTGCACTCCCGTGCCTACCGCGCCCTGCCCGACCACTTCCCGGAGCTCGGCGTCCACCCCCGGCTCGTCGTCGCCGCCGACCCGATCGAGGCTGCACGCGACCAGGCCGTGACCCGCCTGGGCTACGAGCGGGCCGTCGCCGACTACCACGAGGTCCTCGCCGACCCCGAGGTCGACGTCGTCTCGATCTGCTCGCCGAACTTCCTGCACCGCGAGATGGCGGTCGCCGCTGCCGAGGCGGGCAAGCCGTTCTGGATCGAGAAGCCGATGGGCCGGTACGCCAGCGACTCCCGACAGATCCACGAGGCCGTGCAGCGCGCCGGTGTCATCACGAGCGTCGGCTTCAACTACCGGCACGCCCCGGCGATCGAACGGGCGCGCGAACTCGTCCGCAGCGGGCGCCTCGGCCGGATCACGAACGTCCGCGGGTCGCTCCTCGCCGACTACTCGTCCGACCCCGCGGCGCCGCTGACCTGGCGCTTCGAGCGCGAGCGTGCCGGCTCGGGCGTCCTCGGCGACCTGCTCTCGCACGGGCTCGACCTGGCGCAGTACGTCGTCGGCCGGATCGCGTCCGTGACGGCGCTCGCGGAGACCTTCATCGTCGACCGACCGCTCCCCGGCGCTGGCATCGTCGACCGCAGCGCTGCCGCGACGGGGGAGCGGAAGCCCGTCGAGAACGAGGACTACGCGGCCCTGCTCTTCCGTTTCGAGGACGGCGCTGTCGGCACGATGGACTCCAGCCGCGTCATGCGGGGGCCGCACGCCGAGTACACGCTCGAGGTGTACGGCACGAAGGGCTCGGTGCGGTGGGACTTCCAGCGCCTCAACGAGCTCGAGGTCTACCTCGACGGGCAAGAGGTCGACGGCTACGCCACCCACTACGTGGCCGCGGGGGACGGCGAGTTCGCCCGTTTCCAGCCGGGCGCCGGCACCGCCATGGGGTACGACGACCTGAAGTCCGTCGAGGCCGCGCAGTTCATCGCGAGCGTCCGGCGCGGGGAGCAGCTCGCGCCATCGGTCGCCGACGGCCTGGCGGCTGCGTCGATCGTGGAAGCGGCGGAGGCGTCGCTCGCCGACGGGGCGTGGCACGAGGTGGCGCGCGTCGACGGACCGCTCACCTACGCGGCGGCGACCCCCGTGCTCTAGACGCACGACCCGACGGACGGGAGGCGCGGAGCCAGCTGGCACCGCGCCTCCCGTCTGCTCTGTCCTGCGGTCGCAATCCATGTTAGTTTGTCAGGACAAAGTATCGACCTGCAGGAGGCACCATGCCGCTCGTCCGTATCGACCTCGCCACCGGCCGCACGCCCGAGGCCGTGCGTGCCGTCGCCGACGCGATCCACACCGCCATCGTCGACGTGTACGGCATCCCCGCACGCGACCGGTTCCAGATCGTCACGGAGCACCCGGCGCAGCAGATCATCGCCGAGGACGCCGGACTCGGGTTCGAGCGCACCGACGGGGTCGTGATGATCCAGGTCTTCACGCAGCGCGGGCGCGACCAGGCCGCGAAGCAGGAGCTCTACCGCGCGATCCACGACAGCCTTGCCGGGGTCGGTGTCGCGTCCGAGGACGTCTTCATCGGGTACGTCGAGAACGGACCGGAGGACTGGTCCTTCGGCTTCGGCCGGGCGCAGTACGTGACCGGCGAACTCGGGGTCCCCTCGTTCGCCTGAGCGGGCCGCCTACTTGTCGACGAGCGTGACCTCGAACGAGTAACGGTCGGGGCGGTAGCAGTGCACGCCGTACTCGACCGCGCGGCCCGAGGCGTCGTACGCGGTGCGGCTCATCGTGAGCACCGGGTCGCCGTCCTCGATCTCGAGCAGGCCGGCCTCCTCGTCGGTGACCGCACGGGCGCCGATGCGCTGCTTCGCGACCCGCATGGTCACGCCGCGGCCGCGCAGGAGCTGGTACAGGCCATGGGTCTGCAGGTCGTCGTCGGTGATCTCGAGGAACTCCGGCGGCAGGTAGTTCTCGAGGATCGCCATCGGGACGTCCTCGGCGAAGCGCACGCGACGGATGTGGGCGACCGTGGTGCCCGGTGCGATGCCGAGCGCCTCGGCGACGGCGTCCGGGGCGGGCACGTCGTTGCGTTCGAGGAGCTTCGTCGCCGGCGCCTGCGACCCCTGTGCGAGGTCGTCGTAGAGGCTGGTCAGCTCGACCTTACGGGTCACCGGGCCGTGCACGACCTGGGTGCCGATCCCGCGCCGGCGCACGAGCAGGCCCTTGTCGACGAGGTCCTGGATCGCCCGGCGGATCGTCGGCCGGGACAGCCCGAGCCGCTCACCGAGGGCGATCTCGTTCTCGAGGCGGGCACCCGGGGGCATCGCGCCGGAGCGGATCGACTCCTCGATGCGCGAGGCGACCTGGAAGTACAGGGGCATCGGACCCGACCGGTCCAGGTCCATGAACAGGTCGGACGGCAGCTGGCCTTCGTTGGTCATCGCGGTCCTTCAGCAGTAGGGATTGTCGTGACAATACCACCGGGCCTGCGGCGGACCGGCCAGCGCGGCCGTGGGTCCGTCGCCGTCAGCGCTCCACGAGGGCCTTGAGCCGCGCGAGGCCCTTCTCGAAGTCCCCGCCGACGAACTGCTCCATGTTCATGAACAGCCCGACGATCCGCGACGTCACCGTCACCGGGCTCGTCATCGTCCAGACCACACGGGTGCCGTCCGGGACCTCGTGGAGCCGGAACGCGGTGGTGTTCGACGAGCGGAACGGCGCCGTGAACCGGAGTCCGATCTCCACGTCGTGGGGCTCGACCCGACGAACGACCATGTCGCCGCTGCCGGCCTTCCGGTTGCCCTTCCACGCGTACGTCGAGCCGACCGCTCCCGGCTCGCCGCCGTACTCGCGGTGCAGGTCGGGGTCGCGGCCCTCCCACGGCGACCACTCGACCCAACGGTGGAGGTCGGCGAGGTGGGGGAGGATCGTGGAAGCCGGCGCGGCGATGACCACGTCGCGCTCGATGGTGGTGGTCGCAGCCATGCGCCGAGCGTAGTGGGCGGGCGGCGCCCCCGGGTCGTGCAGAGCGCAGTCAGGTCGTGCGGTGCGCTGTCAGGTCGCGCGGAGCGCCGTCAGTCGGCGAAGATCATCGGGCGGTTCGACAGCCGGGGCTGCGCAGCCGTCCGCGGCTTCTCCGCACGGGCCCGCACCGGAGCGATGGCGACCCGGACGGCCGCGCCGAGCGCCTCGACCGTGTCCGTCCCGTGGTGCCCGGCCGCGTGCACGACGATCGCCGCGCACGCCTCGGCATCGGCGGCCGCGTCGTGGTGCTGGAAGCCCTCGTACCCGGCGGCCCGTGCCGCCATCGGCAGTCGGTAGGAGTCGAGCGTGTAGGTCTTGCGGGCGACCTGCAGCGAGCACAGCGAGTGGTGTTCCGCGAGGTCGATCCCCGTCGCCGAGCACCCACCGGCGATCACGCCCATGTCGAAGCGGGCGTTGTGCGCCACGAGGACGTCCCCGTCGGCGAACGCCACGATGTCCGGGTACTGCTGCTCCCACGACTTCGCCCCGACGACGTCCGACGCGACGATGCCGTGGATGCGGGTGTTCCGCTCGAGGAAGGCGTCGTGCCCGAGCGGCGGCCGGATGAACCACGACGCCCGCTCGACGACCCTGCCCGCGCGGACCTTGACGAGTCCGACCGAGCAGGCGCTGGCGGGCGAGCTGTTCGCGGTCTCGAAGTCGATCGCGGTGAAGTTCAACGGCACGGTCCCGATCGTCGCACGCGGCGCCGACATCGCCGCAAAGCCCCTCGGCGTTGCGGCCGGGCCGGCCGTCCCGGCCGTACGGTGGGCTGATGGGGAACCGCACTGACCGACCGCCGCTCGTCCTCGTGCTCGCCGGGTCCGGTTACGGGCAGCAGGCGCCGCTGCTGTGGTGGTCCCGCGAGATCGCCACCGCGGCCGGGTGCGAGGTCGTCGCCCCCGGCTGGGACGTCGACGAGCGTGCTGCGGCCGATCCCGTCGGGTTCGTCGAGGCCGCCGTCGCCGACGCGCTCGGAGACCGGTCGCCCGACCTCGTCGTCGCGAAGTCCTTCGGGTGCTTCGCCCTGCCGTGGGCGGTCCGGAACGAGGTCGCCGGCATCTGGCTCACGCCCGTGCTCACGCACGACGCGGTCGCCCGGGCGCTCGCGGACGCGAGCGACGCGCACGTCGCGATCGGGGGTGGAGCCGACGTCATGTGGCGGCCCGAGCGGGCGTCGGGGACGGCTGCGCGCCTCCAGACCGTCGACGGTGCCGACCACGCGCTCCAGGTGAGCGGCGACTGGCGGCACTCGCAGTGGCTGCAGGCCGACGTCCTCGACGTCGTCGAGCGTGCGATCGCGCGTCTGGTCGAGGCGTCGGACTGGAGGCGCGGGTCGGCCCCGGCAGGCGGCCGCCGGTAGGCTGTCCTCCCGTGGCACTCACCATCGGAATCGTCGGTCTCCCGAACGTCGGCAAGTCGACCCTGTTCAACGCCCTGACCAAGAACCAGGTCCTCGCCGCGAACTACCCGTTCGCGACGATCGAGCCGAACGTCGGCGTGGTGAACCTCCCTGACCCGCGGCTGGACCAGCTCGCGACGCTCTTCAACTCCGAGAAGACCGTGCCGGCACCCGTGTCGTTCGTCGACATCGCCGGCATCGTCAAGGGCGCGAGCGAGGGCGAGGGGCTCGGCAACAAGTTCCTCGCCAACATCCGCGAAGCCGACGCCATCGCCCAGGTCGTCCGCGGCTTCACCGACGACGACGTCGTGCACGTCGCGAACAAGGTGTCGCCGAAGGACGACCTCGAGGTCATCAACACCGAGCTGATCCTCGCCGACCTCGAGACCATCGAGAAGGCGCTGCCGCGGTACGAGAAGACCGTGAAGCTGAAGCAGGCCGAGCCGATCGTGCTCGAGACCGCTCGTGAGGCCAAGGCAGCGCTCGAGGAGGGCACGCTCCTGTCCGCCACCTCGATCGACCTCGCACCGATCGCCGAGCTCGGGCTCCTGTCGGCCAAGCCGTTCATCTTCGTCTTCAACGTGGACGAGGCGATCCTCACCGACGAGTCCCGCAAGGCCGAACTGGCCGCGCTCGTCGCTCCCGCCCAGGCCGTGTTCCTCGACGCGCAGGTCGAGTCCGAGCTGATCGAGCTCGACCCGGCCGACGCCGCCGAGCTCCTCGAATCGACCGGACAGACCGAGTCCGGCCTCGACCAGCTCGCCCGCATCGGCTTCGACACCCTCGGGCTGCAGACCTACCTGACGGCCGGTCCGAAGGAAGCCCGCGCGTGGACGATCGGCAAGGGGTGGAAGGCACCCCAGGCTGCCGGCGTGATCCACACCGACTTCGAGAAGGGCTTCATCAAGGCCGAGGTCATCTCGTTCGAGGACCTCATGGCTGCCGGCTCCATCGCCGAGGCCCGTGCGCACGGCAAGGCCCGGATCGAGGGCAAGGACTACGTCATGCAGGACGGCGACGTGGTGGAGTTCCGCTTCAACAACTGACCCGTCGTCCGGGTTGTGCGCCTCGGTCCGTCCTCAGCGGGCGTAGGGCCAGTAGCGGAACGTCGACTGCTCGCCACGCCTCTTCTCCGGCAGGCGGTGGCCGTACGCGCCGACCGTCTCCTCGAACAGTGCTCCGTCGCTCACAACCTCGAAGCGGAAGCCGCTCCGGCGATGAGTGCCCGACCCTTGGTGCTGCCACGAGCCCGGGACGATCCGGAGGAGTGCGCGAGTCACGCCGCGATGCGCTGCGACGGCGTACTCGATCCCGTGGCGCTCGACCGTGGCTTCGGAGAACTTGAACCACTTCGACGCCGATTGCCCGATCTCCTGGGAGTGCTTCTCGCGCTCCGCTCGCGGGAGCCAGTCCGCCTTGTACCCGTAGCCGTCCAGTTCGGAGCCGTCGAGCGCCTCCTCGCGACTGCTGGTCCACGCGCCGAGCGAAACGATGAGCAGGGGTTCGTCCGTCTCGAGCGGCGGCGCTGACATCTCGTCGAGAAGGTCCTGGAGTCGCATGATGCCGTGCCCCTTGGCCGACTCTCGTCGCGCGTTCGTGAGCTGGGCGGCTTGGCCTCCGGGGAGCCGCACGGTTCCTGTGGCCCGTGCGAGGACCGGCATCGAGCGGAGCAGGTCGATGCACGCGGCCTCGACAGACGTGTACTCGACCTCGGATCGCATGCCGTAGCGGACGATCCAGATCTCCGGTTCAGCGCCGAGTTCCCGGATCGCCTTGATCTTGGCGATCTTGTTGCTCGGGGTCTCGGCGCTGTCCGTGAGCAGCGCTTCCCTCCCGTGGGAGGCGAAACGTTCGCCCTTTCCCTTCCCGACGTAGAAGGGCACACCCGTCGCGGGATCGACGAGCATGTAGACGTAGAGTCCAAGCTCGTTCGCTACCTGCTGCTGCACGCTTGGGTCGATCGCGGTCTGCACTGCCATGGTTCTTCCCCCCGAGTTGTTGATGTTTACTCAAAGAGACTAGGGCACGATGTTGGTGAGCGTGACCAACGCGCGGCTTCGCCGGTGACGGTGCTGGGGGATTCGCAGTGCCGTCGCCGGAATCGATCGCACGCCGCCAGGATGGGTACATGACGAACGCGCAGGCGGGCTGGTACGACGACGGTTCCGGGACGATGCGGTGGTGGGACGGCTCCGCGTGGACGGAGCAGGTGCGGCCCGCAGCAGCGCCGTCACCGGGACTCGGCGGGGTGATCGACCGCATCCAGGCCGAGGCCTCCGCCGGTGGGCAGCCGCGCGCTGCTCCAGCCGGTATGAGCTACGTCGTCCTGCAGGTGGTGCTCAAGGAGAAGTTCTTCGGTACCGGGTCCGGCAACCTCACGGAGCTCGAGCGGGCGATCAACGCGCAGGCGGCGCTCGGGTACCGGCTGCACACGATCACCACGTCGTCCTCGGGCAGCACCGGCTTCGGCGGCGGCGACCGGATCCAGGCGACGATGGTCTTCGAGAAGCTCGTCTGACCGCAACCGCGGATGCGTGCGTCGGACCGGCTGGCTTGGCGTCTGTTCGCATCGCCGCGCTAGGTTGGCGCTGAGTCCATCGCCGAGGAGGCCCCATGTCGTACGTCGTCGACTTCGAGCACGTGTCCACCGTCGGGTTGGAGTCCTCGCCGGTCGCCGACGCCCTCGCTGGGCTCCGGGCGAACGAGGCCCGCTACTTCAAGAACAAGTACGACCACGTCTTCACCACCCACCCCGCCGAGGACGTACCCGACCTGGTCGACTACGTCACGAAGGTCCTGCACGACGAGCGCGGGCTGGTCATCGCCTCGAAGCCGCTCGAAGCCACCGAGGCCTTCGTCGACGGGATCCGCTGGACACACGTCTTCTACGAGTCCGGACTCGCCGTCAACGTCCTCTACACGTTGGAGCCGGGCGGTAAGCGGGCGGTCGGGTTCAAGCTCTCGGACGGCATGGAGGTGCCGGAGGAGCTGGCGGACACGTTCAAGTTCGCGCGGCAGAAGTCGAAGCTGGCGGGGACGATCCGCGGTTCGTACTTCGTCGTCAAGGGCGAGTACTGATCCGTCCCGCTCAGAGGGGCACAGCCTCAGCGATGAGGGCGGCGCTGCGTTTGACGAGCATCGGGGCACCTCCAGATCACCATCATGGGGGTGGACAGTCGATCCGCCCGTACATTCCGAATGTTCGCGGCGGTCGACGCGTCTGCGCGAGCATCGAGTGACTGCGATGGAGAGGACGGGACTTGCGCGATGACGATGAAGATCGTGAGCGCGCTCCTGCACGGAGCGAGTGTCGGGCTGTCGGGCGACACCACCAGGCTGCGAGCGATGCGGAAGATCTTGACGGAGCAGCGGAGAGCGGCGCTCGGTCGGGCTACCGGGAAGACGGAGAGAACGACGTTTTCGCGGTAGCTGCTGCCGAACTGTTCAGCGGGCCCATTGCTTCCCCGCGAGCGCTCGGCGACTACGAGCTCGTGGTCGGGGGTCAGCTCGGCAGCTGATCGACTGCCACCTCCGTTCCGAAGCCGTCGCGGCGGACGCGATCGAGCGCGTGAGCCGCGCGGAGTCCGCAGCAGTGGTGATCGGTGTCATCGGTGCGCAAGTGCTGACGGTCGGTGCGCTCGCGGGCGCGGTCGTTCTGATCTCCGTGGGGTCGACGGCCGCAGGGCTGATCGCGATCGTGCCCGGAGTCCTGGCCGCGGCGTCACAGCTCGTCGCTGCCGCACGCCGGCGCGCCTGATCCGTCCGGTTTGGCCACAGAACGCGCTTGCTCGGCCCACGCGCACCACGCCCACCTACCGTCGAGAGGCTAGGAGGCAACGTGAAGTACATCCACTACGACGGCAGCCAGATCCTCACGGGGGACGCGATCGCCGATGCGGTCGCGGACTACGCGGCGATCCTCGGTGCCAACGGCAGGACCGACACCGTTGCGATCCCCGCGGTGGCCGACGACGGCTCGGTGACCCGGACGACGGTGCTGATCGGTCCCGCGAGCGAGCTGACCGTGAGCGCGGCGCCCGACGACGAACTCGAGCCCGAGGACCACGCGTTCATCCGGCGGCTGCGGGACGCTGCGGAGCGAGCGGGGACGGAACGGCCGGTGGACGTCGACGGCGGGCACCGCTTCGCCGACGCCGACGAAGCGAACACGGCGGCCGCGGACAAGACCGACTGACCCCACACACGACGAAGGCCGCCGAGCAGTGCTCGGCGGCCCTCGTCGTGTGTGGGGTGCTGGGCTCAGGCTGCGAGTGCCAGTTCGCCGACGCGGACGGACTGCGCCTGCACGAGCGTGCGGCTCGCCTCGCCGCGCCACGAGCGACCGGGCACGGTCCAGCCGGCCTCGCCGTCGATGTCGACGCGGGCGCCACGGGTGATGAAGAGACCGAGGTCGTCGGCCGGGATGCGGACGAGGTACTCGCGCTGCGAGCGCTCGTCGCGCACACCGAACTCGGCGATGCGGTCGGGAGAGACGGTCGGCGCCGCGAGGGCGGTGCCGGTGATGGTGATTCGTTCGTTGCTGGTCATGGTGTTGCGGTACTTCCTGGTCGTTCGGCGCCCAGGGCGACTCGGTGTCGGCGGACGGCTGAGTCCGGCGCGACGCATCGAGTGCGGGGCGCGCACGTCGAGCTTCGACGTGCAGCTCGTCCGTTCGGATCGAGCGGTGGTCTCGTGGGAATGCGACTCGGGTGAGTCGGCTTCGAGACGGTTTGGTGTGCGCGATTCAGATGGGTTCGCTGCAGTGCACCAAAAGAACACTCTACTCGACGATGCCCGGATTGTCCAGGAACGATGTCCAGCGGCTCCCACCGGCAGCGACGTTGCCCGAGCCGTCGAGTCTGGCGGCGGAGGACGACGGCTTGCGACCGGCCTGCTCGTGGATCAGCCCGTCGAACGCCTCGGAGAAGTCGAGGCGGGGGACTGCAGCGGTGACGGCGAGCAGGTCTGACGCCGTCCACCGGGCGAACCCAGCCCCGGAGACGTCGAGCGAGGTCGCGACCTCGAGCAGGTGTCCCTCGACGTCGAGCGCGGGGTCGACCGACGTCCACATGTGGCGCTCGATCACCTCACCGACCCGACGGGCACGGGCGGCGTCCCACCCGGCACCGAGGGCGAACACGCTGCCGACCGCACCGCCGGCGTCCTCGAACGGCACGGCGTGGGCGTCGAAGGACGGCGTCACGCCGAGGTCGTGCAGCATCGTGGCGACGAACAGCAGCTCACGGTCCGGTTCGAGCTCGATGGTCGGTGCGAGGAGCGACGCCCACGCCCACGAGCGCAGGCAGTGGTGCACCAGCGCCGGCGGGGACCACGCACGCACGACGTCGAGCGCCCGCGCGGCCACGGGGGAGGGCGGTGCGAGCAGCGCGTCGACGTCCAGGGTCATGGCAAGAAGGTATCGGAGGCGACCGACCGACGGACGGGAGGCGCGGTGCCAGCTGGCACCGCGCCTCCAGGCCGCCTGTTGGTTCAGTTCAGGGTCGGGGTGTCCTCCGGCACGACGCCACCGCCGTACAGGTCGGTCGCCAGGTCGCGCAGCGCGCGGAGCGCGACGCGCTGCGTGAGCGGCCCGTACGAGATGCGGGCGACCCCGAGGGCCTCGTACTCGGCGGCGGGCAGGGCGCCGGGCAGCCCGATCACGGACAGCTTGCCGCGACCGAGACCATCCACGAGGCGCTCGACGACGTCGCGCTGGACCGCCCCCGGGACGAAGACGAGCGGGGCGCCGACGTCGAGGAAGGCCTTGCCGCGGGCGATCGCGTCGGCGATGCTCTCCTCGATCGGGCGGTCCCCGCCGCGGGCGATGGCGTCGGTGCGGGCGTTGAGCTGGAAGTCGATGCCCTCGGCCTCGACGGCGGCGGTGATGGCCGCGACCCGGGCGACGGCCTCGTCGAACGGGCGGAGGCGGTCCTCGACGTTCGCGCCGACGATCCCCGCAGCGATCGCGCGGCGGATCGTCTCGGCCGGGTCCTCGTAGCCGTCGTCGAGGTCCACCGTGACGGGCAGGTCCGTGGCGGCGGCGACGATCGCGGCGCCCGACAGTGCCAGGTCGAGCGGCATCCCGCCGTCGTCGTAGCCGTACGACGCGGCGATGGAGTGCCCGGCGGTGGCGATCGCCTTCGTCTCCGGCAGGTCGCTGACGACCCTCGCGCTGATCGCGTCCCAGACGTTGACGACGCGGAGGATCTCCGGTGCTTCGTGCAGCTGCTTGAGGGTGGTCGCCTTGTCGGCGGTGCTCGTGCTCATGACCCAGACAGTAGGCCGACCAGCCCGGGCAGGGATCATCGTGTCCGTCGCGCGACGTCACCGTAGCGTCGATGACACCACCAGGAAGGACACCGACATGGAGCGTTGGAACGAGGCGATCGCCGCGGTCGAGGAACACCTCGACGGCGGCCCGGACGACACCGTGCTCGACGTGGACGAGCTCGCACGCATCACCGGGACGAGCGAGTACCACTTCCGGCGGGTGTTCTCCGCGCTCGCCGGGATGCCGCTCTCCGAGTACGTCCGGCGTCGGCGGATGACGCTCGCCGCGGCCGTCATCGCCTCGGGGACGACGACCGTCTCGGACGTCGCCGCACGCTTCGGGTACGGCTCGGCCGATGCGTTCGGGCGGGCGTTCCGCGCCGTGCACGGCATCGGGCCGCAGGAGGCGCGCGAGCCCGGCGCCGTCCTCCGGTCGCAGGGTCGGCTGTCCTTCCGTCTCACCGTCGAAGGGAGCACTCCCGTGCAGTACCGCCTCGTCCAGAAACCCGCCTTCCGTCTCATCGGACGCTCGACCCGTGTCCCGCTCGTGTACGAGGGGCCGAACGACGCGATCCAGGCGTTCGAACGCAGCATCACCCCCGAGGACCGGGAGCGCATCGCTGGACTGTCCGACCAGGAGCCGTCGGGCGTGCTGTCGGTGTCCGATGCGTTCACCGAGGGCCGCGCGGACGGCAGTCTCCTCCGTTACTCGGTGGTCGCCGCCACCTCGGTCGAGAGCGCACCGGGCCTCGACGTCATCGAGGTGCCGGCTGCGACGTGGGTGGTGTTCTCCGGCTCGGGACCGGTGCCCGGATCGATCCAGGCGCTGTGGCCGCAGGCGTTCGGCGAGTGGTTGCCCGCCAACCCGTACCGTCTCGTGGCGGCGCCGGAGATCGCTCGTGTCCGGCTCGCACCCGGCGGTCGTACCGCGGAGGCCGAGCTCTGGCTCGCGGTCGAGCCCGAGCCCGCGGACGACGCAGGATGACGGCAGGACTCGCGCCGCGCCTCCAGTCCGATGCATGCTGGGACGCATGGCGCACGACGAGGAGGACCCGGTCGGCACCCTGCGAGGGGTCCGCACGAGCATCAAGTGGACGCGGTACGCGCCCGACGTGCTGCCCCTGTTCGTCGCCGAGATGGACCACGAGGTCGCGCCGGCGATCCGGCAGGCGCTCATCGAGCGCGTGCAGCAGTCCGACCTCGGGTACCTCGACGGGCCCGGGCCGCTCGCACCGGCGTTCGCCGCGTTCGCGAAGGACCGCTGGGGCTGGGACGTCGACCCCGCCCGGGTGTACCTCGCCACGGACGTCAGTGTCGGGATCGTCGAGTCGCTCCGCCTCGCGCTGCCGGACGGCGGTCGTGTAGCGATCACGCCGCCGGTGTACCCGCCGTTCTTCGAGCTCGTCGAAGAGGCCCGATGTCAGGTCGAGGAGGTCCCGCTGCTCGAGCAGTGGGGCGTCTACCGGCTCGACCTCGAGGGCCTCGAGCGCGCCTTCGACGACGGCGTCCGCGTCTTCCTGCTCTGCAACCCGCACAACCCCGTCGGCCTCGTGCACGACCACGACGACCTCGTGGCGCTCGCCGAACTGGCTGCACGGTACGACGTCCTCGTCATCAGCGACGAGATCCACGCACCGCTGACGCACCCCGGTGTCCGCTTCACCCCGTTCGCCGCGGTGGCCGAGCCCGCCGGTGCGCGGAGCATCTGCGTCACGAGCGCGAGCAAGGGCTGGAACCTCGCCGGGGTGAAGTGCTCGATCATCGTCGCCGGGGACGCACGGACGGCAGCGCTCCTCGACACGCTCTGGGAGGAGGTCGCCTGCCGCACGAGCATCCTCGGGTTGCACGCGAACCTCGCGGCGTTCAGCTTGGCGACGGACTGGCTCGACGACGTGGTCGCCCGGATCGTCGCGAACGAGCGGTTGCTCGGCTCCCTCCTCGCGGAGCACCTGCCCGGCGTCGTGTACACCCGGCCCCGCGCCGGCTACCTGGCGTGGCTCGACTTCCGCGGCATCGGGCTCGGAGACGACCCGGCCGTGCCGCTCCGGGAGCACGCCTACGTCGCGTTGAACTCCGGCCTCGGGTTCGGGTCGCAGGGCCGCGGGTTCGCGCGGCTCAACCTGGCGTGCTCGCCGGACACGCTGCGCGAGGCGGTGCTGCGGATCGCGGCGGCCTACCCGTCGAGTGCGCAAGAGGGGCTGGTCTGGCACGTCGCGTGAGCGGCGGGCTGGTGTGGGCCGTCAGCTGTCGGCTGTCGGCTGTCGGCTGTCGGCTGTCGGCTGTCGGCTGTTGCCGTCGGCCTGGAGGCGCGGGTCGGCTACTCGGGTCGGGCGTCAGGCCACGTACTGGTTGCGTCCGACGACGCGGATCGTCAGGTCGACCTCGCGCGCGGGCACCTCTTCGGTGAGACCGATCCACTCGCGGGCGACGAACCCGACGGAGGGCCACCGGGTGACCTCGGTCACCAGGAACCCGTCGATGAACACCTGCCACGCGCCGCGTTCGCGGACGGCCTGCACCTCGTGTGTCGCCATGCCGCGAGCGTACCGGGTCGGTACCGCTCCCTGACGGCTCCGCTCAGAGGTCGAGCGCCATGTGGACGTCCGCGCGGGCGTAGGGGCTGGGCGCGACCTCGTCGTGGCCGAGGTGGCGGAACCCGAACGCCTCGTACAGGTGCACGGCGCTGGCCAGCTGCGCGTTGCTCTCCAGCACCACCCGGTGCGCGCCGATCGCCCGGGCACGTTCGAGCGCTGCGGCGACGAGCTTCCGGCCGGTGCCGTGCCCCTGGTGCTCGGGCGAGACGGCCATCTTGACCAGCTCGAACACCCCGGGCCTGACGGGCGCGATGCCGACGCAGCCGATGACCGGCCCGTCCGATCCGAGCCGTGCGACGAACGCGGCGCCGCCGGGCTCGACGATCTGGCCGAGCGGGTCGCCCAGGAGCTTCCGGTCCTCGTCCTCGAGCGTGAAGAACCGGCTGATCCACGCTTCGTTGAGGACGCGGAACGCCTCGGCGTCGGCAGCGGAGGCGATGTCGGTGATGAGGACGGCGTCGGTGGTGGTCGCATCGGGCATGCACCCATCCTCGGACGCCGCGCCGAATCCCGTCCAATACTCGTTCGCTCGGATCGATACGCTGTGTGCATGGATCGCGAGCTCGACGTCGACCTCCGGCAGCTCCGGGCGTTCCTCGCCGTGGCCGACGAACTGCACTTCGGACGTGCTGCCGAGGCACTCCGGATCGCGCAGCCGGCACTGTCGCAGCAGATCCGGCGGACGGAACGGGCGCTCGGCGTCGACCTCTTCGTGCGGACGAGCCGCAGCGTCGCGCTCACCCCGGCCGGACGGGTGCTGCAGGGCCGGGCACGATCGCTCCTGCAGCAGGCTCGCCGGGACCTCGACGAGACCGTGCGGGTGGGCCGGGGCGAAGCGGGTCGGCTCGACGTCGGGTTCGTCGTCTCCGCGCTGCCGCTCGGTCCGATCGAACGCGTGCAGGTGTTCCGGGAGCGTTACCCGCTGGTCCGCGTGGAACTCACCGAGGGCTACTCGTCGACCCTGCTGGCGCGGATCGTCCGCGGGGAGCTCGACCTGGCGATCGTACGAGATCCCGATCCCGACCCGGCCGTGCGCTTCCTGCCGTTCCGCAGCGAGCGGTTCGTGGCAGCGGTCCCGCGCGGGCACCGGCTCGCGGCGCGGGCATCGATCCGGGGACCCGAGCTGCTCGACGACCCGTTCGTGTTCTTCCCGGCGGAGGCCGGATCGGTCGCGACCGAACGCAACCTCGCCCCGGTGGTGTCCGGCGCCCGGCGACCCGTGGTCGTGCAGGAGGCCACCACCTGGGCCACGGTGCTGCACCTGGTCGGCGCCGGCCTCGGGGTGACGGTGGCGCCGGAGAGCGCCACGCTCGCCGCTCCGGACACCGTCGTGCTGCTGCCGCTCGAGGCGGACGACCACCGGAGCGAGCTCGTCTGGGCCGCCCGCGCCGACGACGACCGCGAGATCCTGCGAAACTTCATCGCCGCGACGGAGTGAGTCCGCAGCGCTGGTCCCCTCACGCCAGCGGCAGCACCGGTGCCCGCTGGTCCCCGAGCTCGTCCACCCGCCAGGGTCGGGTGCCGCGCAGCGTCAGGCCGAGCTGCGCGAGCACGAAGCCCACGTGCGGTTCGACGTCCGGGTCCCACGGCCCCTCGACGCCGAGTCCGAACGCGCCGAGCTCGTCGTCGGCCTCGTCGCGCAGGGTGAGGCGCCACCGGCCGTCCCCGAGTTCCTCGACGACGGCCCACCGGGCGGTGCTGAACCGGCTCACGCGGTCTTCGCCACGTCCTCGGTGAAGTTCCGCACCCGCTGCAGGAGTGCTTCGCCGCGCATCGCGATCGTCGCCGGCGGGTTGAGGTGCGGCGGCGCGGTGCGGATCAGCATCGGGCACCCGAGGTCCTCGCAGATGTAGGAGCCGATGGTGTTGCCGTTCCGCCCCGATTCTCCGGCACGCGCGGCCGAGAACAGGCGGACCTGCGTCGCCGGCTGCGGGGAGTGGCAGAACGAGCACATCGCCGCGATCCCGGGGCGGAGGGACCCGCCGGCGGAGCGCACGACGATCCCGACCGGGCGGTCGTCGATCCACGACACGATGTAGCCGCGGCGGGCGGCCTGCGGATCGCGCCACCCGAGGAACTCGCGCTCGTCCCACAGCGTCTCGTGCAGGCCGGGGATGGGCAGCTGGGCGAGTTCGTCCGGGGTGGCGTTGACGAACGACGAACGGATGTCTGCTTCGGTCAGTGGCTTCACGGTGCCATCACCATATGCCCCACCGCCGACACGCGTCAGGACCCCAGACGGGAGGCGCGGATCGCCCCGAGCGCGCTCGTCCCGTCCGCCACCAGGACGGCTCGCCGCAGCGCGTCGCGTCCGACACGTCGTGCGGCCGCGTCGTCGGCGGCGAACTCCACGAGGACGCGCGTCGAGCGCGCCATGGCGCGCGCACCGGGGATCCACGGGACCGCACGCTCGATCGACTCGGCGATCCCGACCGCGACCGCGTGGCGCTGGGTCAGGTGCGCGCGTTCATGGGCGACCACGGCCTCCAGTTCGTCGGTGCGCAGACGGTCCGCGAGCCCGGTGCTCACGAGCACGCCGCCGGACCTGCCGGGGACGGCGCAGGCGAGTGCGTGGTCCGCCTCGAGGACGGACACCGGCGTGCCGTCGATCTCGCGGTGCGGTGCCGCACCGGAGCGCATCGCCTCGCGCACGGCCTCGTGCTCGGGGCCGGGCCGGACCCGGACCGCGATCACGAACGCGAGCACGGCGAGCAGGGCGACCCCGACGTTGAGGCCGTGCGTGGGGGAGCCGCCGAAGCCCATCGGGTCGGTGATCGGGCGGTTCGCCACGACGAGCAACGTGATGCCCGCGACGAAGCCGACGATGCCGAGCAGCACCGCCACCGACCAGCACACCAGCGCGGTGCGGGGCCGGTCGATCGTCCACGCGGAGCGGGTCAGGACCCGGGGCGCGAGGACCACGACCGCCAGGGCGAGCGCGATGAGGACGGCTCCGGTGACGACCACGGCGGATCCGTCAGGAACGGGCTCGGGCGTCGAGGGCGCGGCGGATGACGTCGAGGTCGTCGGAGGCGAGCGAGCCGGTGAACTGCAGCAGGGCGGCTTCGCGGTCGCTCGCCGCGGCGAGGGCGTTCGACATGAGGGATGCGGTCTGCTCCTCCCTGCTGTTGGTCGCACGGAAGGTGAGCGGTGCGTCGTCGTGCTGCTGCCGCTCCACCCGGCCCTTGCGGCCGAGGCGGTCGAGCACGGTGAGCACGGTCGTCAGTGCGGGCCGGGGTTCGGGGAAGGCGTCGAGCACCTGGCGCGCGCTGAGCCCGCCGTCCGCCGACCAGAGCGCGTCGAGCACCGCCTGCTCGAGCTGCCCGCGGGGGCGTGATCGCTGACCTGCCATCCCCGCATTCTACGAGATGTCGAACCACCGGGTCCGTCACATGCCCGAAACGCGGGGTCGGTATGATCGGGCCGACAACTGAAGACCGGCCGTTCATCCGTCGCGGGAGACGTCGTGCGGTGCCCTGGGCACCCCGCACGGCACCGAAGGAGCAATCCCCCCGACAATCTCTCAGGTCCCACACCGCAGCGGACAGGCCACTCTGAAAAGCAGCCACGATGCCCCCACCGGGTCGGTCCGTGGCTCGCCCACGGTGAAAGCCGCCGGACCTCACGGGCCGCGGTGAAACTCTCAGGCCCATGACAGAGGGGGAGTTCCGCCCGACGACGGTCGTCGGGTCCTGCCGATGCCAGGAGAACTCCGCCCATGCCAACGTCCCCACTGCGCTCGTCGCCGCTGGAGCCCGCCCACGAAGCCGCCGGCGCCACCTTCACCGACTTCGCCGGGTACCGGATGCCCGTCCGGTACTCGTCCGACCTCGCCGAGCACCACGCCGTGCGTCGGGCCGCCGGTGTCTTCGACCTCTCGCACATGGCCGAGGTCGGCGTCACCGGTCCGCAGGCAGTGGCCTTCCTTGACCACGCACTCGCCGGGTCGTTCGGCGCGATGCCGGTCGGACGGGCGAAGTACTCACTCCTCCTCGCCGAGGACGGCGGCATCCTCGACGATCTCGTCGTCTACCGCACCGACGAGGACGTCTTCCTCGTCGTCGCGAACGCGTCGAACCGGCAGGTCGCGGTGGACGCCCTGACCGCACGGGCCGACGGCTTCGACGTCGAGGTGTCGGACGACTCGGACACCACCGCACTGGTCGCGATCCAGGGCCCGGCAGCTGCCGGGACGCTCGACGCGCTCGTCGTCGCCGACCGGCTCCAGCCGGAGAGCCCCCTCGACGAGCTCGGGTACTACCGGGCAGTGCACGCGGTGTTCGACGGCGCCGAGGTCCTCGTCGCCCGCACCGGCTACACCGGCGAGGACGGCTTCGAGGTCTACAGCGACCCGTCCGTCGCTGGAGCGCTCTGGGACGCCCTGCTCGAGGCCGGCGCCGACCGCGGGGTCGTCCCCGCCGGACTCGCCGCCCGCGACACCCTCCGGCTCGAGGCGGGCATGCCGCTCTACGGGCACGAGCTCGGCACCGACGTCCGTCCCGCCCAGGCCGGCCTCGGCCGGGTCGTGGCGAAGGACGGCGACTTCGTCGGCGCCACCGGCGTCACCCCGTCGGACGACGCCCGCGTGCTCGTCGGCCTGGTCACCGAGGGCCGCCGGGCCCCGCGTGCCGGGTACGACGTCGTGCAGGACGGCGTCGTCGTCGGCACCGTCACCTCCGGTGCGCTCTCGCCGACCCTCGGCCACCCCGTCGCGATGGCGTTCGTCGACCCGGCACTCGCCACCGAGGGACAGCTCCTCCACATCGACGTCCGCGGAACGGCCGTCCCCAGCACCGTCACCGCGTTCCCCTTCTACCGCCGCGCCTCGAAAGGCTGATGCAATGACCGACCAGACCGCACTCCAGTACACGGCCGACCACGAGTGGCTGCTCGTCGAGGGCGACACCGTCACCGTCGGCATCACCGACCACGCCGCCGAACAGCTCGGTGACGTCGTCTACGTCGAGCTCCCCGCCGTCGGCACCGCCACCACCGCGGGCGAGCAGATCGGCGAGATCGAGTCGACCAAGAGCGTCGGCGAGCTCTTCGCCCCGATCGAGGGCGAGGTCGTGGCGATCAACGACGCCGTCGTCGACGCCCCCGACACCGTCAACCAGGACCCGTTCGGCGCCGGCTGGCTCGTCAAGATCAAGGTGGACGGCACCTCCTTCCCCGAGGACCTCATGGACCACGACGCGTACCGGGCGTCCATCGCATGACCGGCGACCTCCAGAACCTCCAGACGTCCTTCGCCGACCGCCACATCGGCACCACCCCGGCCGACCAGCGCACGATGCTCGACGCCGTCGGTCAGCCGTCCCTCGACGCCCTCGTCCGCGCCGCGATCCCCGAGGCGATCCACGCGGCGCCGACCGTCCACTCGGGCATCCCCGCGGCGATCGGTGAGACCGAGGCGCTCGCCGAACTCCGGGCCAAGGCCGCCCGCAACACCGTCCGTCGCGCCATGATCGGGCTCGGGTACCACGGCACCCACACCCCCGCGGTGATCCAGCGGAACGTGCTCGAGAACCCCAGCTGGTACACGGCCTACACGCCGTACCAGCCGGAGATCTCGCAGGGCCGGCTCGAGGCGCTCATCAACTTCCAGACCATGGTCTCCGACCTGACGGGCATGGCCACCGCCGGCGCCTCGATGCTCGACGAGGGCACGGCCGTGGTCGAGGGCATGCTCCTCGCCCGCCGGGCGTCCAAGGTCAAGGGCGACGCGTTCCTCGTCGACGCCGACCTGCTGCCGCAGACCCGCGCGCTCCTCGACCACCGGGCCGAAGCCGTCGGCATCGCCCTGCGCGGGTTCGACGCCGTGGCCGGACCGACCGACGAGCAGCTCGACGGTGCCTTCGGCGTCATCGTGCAGTACCCCGGTGCCTCCGGTCGGATCGTCGACCCGTCATCGGTCATCGAGCGCGTGCACGCCGGTGGGGGCATCGCGGTCGTCGCGGCGGACCTCCTCGCGATGACGCTCCTCGCCAGCCCCGGCGACCTCGGCGCCGACGTCGCCGTGGGCACGAGCCAGCGCTTCGGCGTCCCGCTCGGCTTCGGTGGTCCGCACGCCGGGTACCTCGCCGTCCGTGCCGGCCTCGAGCGCCAGCTGCCCGGCCGCCTCGTCGGGGTGTCCTTCGACGCCGACGGGCAGATGGCCTACCGCCTCAGCCTGCAGACCCGCGAGCAGCACATCCGCCGCGAGAAGGCGACGAGCAACATCTGCACCGCGCAGGTCCTGCTCGCCGTGATGGCCTCGATGTACGCCGTGTACCACGGACCCGAGGGGCTCCGCTTCATCGCGGGCCGCGTCGCCCGGACGACGTCGGCGCTCGCCGGGGCCGCCCGTGACGCCGGGCTCGAGGTCGTGCACGACGCGTTCTTCGACACGCTCACCCTCCGCGCCCCCGGACGCGCCGAGGCACTCGTCGCCGCGGCCCGTGACGCGGACCGCCTGCTGCACCTCGTCGACGCCGACACCTTCCAGCTGTCCGTCGACGAGACGACGACGCCCGAGGACGTGACGGCCCTCGCCGTCGTGTTCGGCGCGGTCGACGCGACCGTCCCGGCGACGGAGACCGCCGTGCGGGACGCGGCCACGCGCCTCCCGTCCGACCTGCTGCGGAGCAGCGAGTACCTGACGCACCCGGTCTTCAGTGCGCACCGCAGCGAGACCCGGATGATGCGCTACCTCAAGCACCTCGCCGACAAGGACTACGCGCTCGACCGCGGCATGATCCCGCTCGGCAGCTGCACGATGAAGCTCAACGCGGCGACCGAGATGGCGGCCGTGACGTGGCCGGAGTTCGCGAACATCCACCCGTTCGCGCCGCGCGACGACGTCGAGGGCTACCTCGACATGATCGGCGACCTCGAGTCCTGGCTGGCCGAGGTCACCGGGTACGACACGGTCTCCCTGCAGCCGAACGCCGGCAGTCAGGGCGAACTCGCCGGACTCCTGGCGATCCGCGGGTACCACCGGTCCCGCGGCGACGAGTCCCGCACGGTCTGCCTCATCCCGTCGAGCGCGCACGGCACGAACGCCGCGTCGGCCGTCCTCGCCGGCATGCAGGTCGTCGTGGTGGCCTGCGACGAGAACGGCAACGTCGACCTCGACGACCTCCGTGCGAAGACCGAGCAGCACGGCGACCAGCTCGCCGCGCTCATGATCACCTACCCGTCCACGCACGGCGTCTACGAGCACGACATCCGCGAGATCTGCGCCGCCGTGCACGACGCCGGTGGCCAGGTCTACGTCGACGGCGCGAACCTCAACGCCCTGCTCGGCCACGCTCGGTTCGGCGACTTCGGCGGGGACGTCTCGCACCTCAACCTGCACAAGACGTTCTGCATCCCGCACGGCGGCGGCGGGCCCGGGGTCGGGCCGGTCGCGGCGAAGTCGCACCTCGCACCGTTCCTGCCGGGCCACCCGTTCGCGCAGGACGCCGACCGTCGCACCGGCTCCGTACGCGCCGAGGGTTCCGACCGCGACGCGCACGCCGGTGGCCCGGTCAGTGCAGCGCCGTACGGCAGCCCGAGCATCCTGCCGATCACGTGGACGTACGTCCGGATGATGGGGCTCGAGGGGCTCACCCGTGCGACCGAGGCCGCGGTGCTCGGGGCGAACTACATCGCCGCACGCCTGCGCGACGCGTTCCCGGTGCTCTACACGGGGGAGTCGGGTCTCGTCGCGCACGAGTGCATCCTCGACCTCCGCCCGCTCCGGGACACGACGGGCATCACGGTGGACGACGTCGCGAAGCGCCTGGTCGACTACGGGTTCCACGCCCCGACGATGTCGTTCCCGGTCGCGGGCACGCTCATGGTCGAGCCGACCGAGAGCGAGGACCTCGCCGAGCTCGACCGTTTCGTCGACGCGATGCTCGCCATCCGTGCTGAGGCCTCGGCGGTCGAGCGCGGGGAGTGGCCGGTGGACGACAACCCGCTCGTGCACGCCCCACACACCGCGTCGTCCGTGATCTCGGGGGAGTGGACGCACGCTTACACCCGCGAGCAGGCGGTGTACCCGCTGCCCGGCATCAGCGCCCGGAAGTACTGGCCGCCGGTGCGCCGGATCGACCAGGCGTACGGCGACCGGAACCTCGTGTGCGCCTGCCCGCCGGTCGAGGCGTTCGCCTGAGCCCGAGCCCGAGTAGCGTGTGCCCCGTCCGGTGTCCCGGGCGGGGCACACTGCTGTGCGCAGGCAGGCAGTCGGCTTGCACAGAGTTGTGCACAGACGCAAGCATTTCGATGCGGTTGCAACAATCTCGCCCCGGCGTCCGCGATCCGCCCGAATCTTGCATCCTCTCGCAAGGATCGTGCAACTTGGTTTCCGATTTGTAACCGATCTCCCCTGGGCTTGGTGAGCACTCCCCACACTGCCTACAGTGCAAAGGTCAAACGTGGCGAGCAGGCACCCGTGCGCCCGCCGCGTCCCATGCACCAGGAGGAATCTTGATCAAGAAGCGCGCTGGGCTCGCAGCCCTCGCCGTGCTCGGGGCCACAGCAATCGCCCTGGCCGGCTGCTCCAGCAACAGCAGCAGTGGAGGTGACAAGGCGGGCTCGACGAACGCGTCCGGCATCGTCACCACCAACGGCAACGAGCCCCAGAACCCGCTCATCCCCTCGAACACCACCGAGGTCGGCGGCGGCAAGATCATCGACTCGATCTTCGAAGGCCTGGTGTCCTACGACGCCAAGGGCAAGCCGGTGAACGAGGTCGCGAAGAGCATCGACACCGATGACTCGAAGACGTTCGACATCAAGCTCAACACGGACTACACCTTCACCAACGGCGAGAAGGTCACGGCCGAGTCGTTCACGAAGGCGTGGAACTGGGCCGCCCAGTTCTCGAACAAGCAGGGCGCGAGCTACTTCTTCGAGAACATCGAGGGCTACGACGCCACGAAGGACTCCGAGCTCACCGGCCTCAAGGTCGTCAGCGACGACGAGTTCACCGTGACGCTCAAGTCGGCCCAGTCGGACTTCCCGCTGTCGCTCGGCTACTCGGCGTTCGTGCCGCTGCCCTCGGAGTTCTACAAGGACACCAAGGCCTTCGGTGAGAACCCGATCGGCAACGGCCCGTACAAGCTCGACGGCAAGGGTGCGTGGACGCACAACCAGTCGATCAAGCTCGTCACCAACAAGGACTACGAGGGCAAGCGCAAGCCGAAGAACGGTGGCCTGACGGTCACGTTCTACACCTCGCAGGACACCGCGTACTCCGACGCGCAGGGCGGCAACCTCGACGTCCTCGACGCCGTGCCGGACAGCGCCTTCGCGACCTACAAGTCCGACTTCCCGGACTCGAACGTCAACCAGGCCGCCGCGATCTTCCAGGCGATCTACCTGCCCTACTACCTCGACCACTGGAAGGGTGAAGAGGGCAAGCTCCGCCGCGAGGCGATCTCGATGGCGATCAACCGCAAGCAGATCACCGACAAGATCTTCGACGGCACCCGCACCCCGGCCAAGGACTTCACCTCCCCGGTGATCGCCGGCTGGAACGACGACCTCGACGGTTCGGACGTCCTGACCTACGACAAGTCGAAGGCCAAGGAGCTGTGGGCCGAGGCCGACAAGATCTCGAAGTACAACGACACCCTCACCATCTCGTACAACGCCGACGGCGGGCACGAGGCGTGGGTGACCGCGGTCACGAACTCGATCTCGAGCACGCTCGGCATCAAGGCCGAGGGCAAGGCGTACCCGACGTTCGCCGAGGCCCTCGCGGTCCAGACGGACGACAAGCTCACGGGCGGCAGCCGTACCGGTTGGCAGGCGGACTACCCGTCGCTGTACAACTTCCTCGGCCCGACCATGGGTGACGGCTCGTCGAGCAACTACTCGCGCTACGACTCGGCCGAGTACAACGAGCTCCTCCAGAAGGGCCGTTCGGCCGCGACCGTCGAAGAGGGCAACAAGTTCTTCGACCAGGCGCAGGAGCTCCTGTTCAAGGACCTCCCGGAGATCCCGCTGTGGTACTCCAACGTCACCGGCGTGTGGAACGCGGACACCGTGTCGAACGTGAAGTTCGGCTGGAACTCGGTGCCGCTGTACTACGACGTCGAGGTCAAGAAGTAACCTCAGTCTCCTCGTGAGACACATCGCGGACGGGTATCCTGCTCCGCGACCACCGGACGGGGGTTCGGGAGCCCACCAGGCTCCCGAGCCCCCGTACCTCGGCGGCAACACCTTCCCCCACCACAGCGGGCGCCGCCGCCCGCACCGGACTCCCGTGCCGACCCGCGGACCGTCCACCCCTCACGACATGAACCTGAACGACATGCGCGTCCCGAACCAGGCAGGGATCTGATGGCCTGGTACCTCGGCAAGCGCCTCCTGCAACTCATCCCCGTGTTCTTCGGGGCCACGTTCCTCATCTACTTCATGGTGTTCTCCCTGCCGGGTGACCCGATCGCCGCCCTGTTCGGTGACCGTCAGCCGTCGCCGCAGGTCATCGAGCAGCTGCGCCAGCAGTACAACCTCGACAAGCCGTTCATCATCCAGTACCTGCTCTGGATCGGCGGCGTGTTCCGCGGCGACCTCGGGCTGACCTACTCGGGTCTGCCCGTGAGCTCGCAGCTCGCGCAGGCCTTCCCGATCACGGCTCGCCTCGCGATCCTCGCCCTGCTGTTCGAGTCGATCGCCGGCATCGTCGTCGGTGTCATCGCCGGTCTCCGCAAGGGCAAGCTCTTCGACGCGACCGCCCTGGTCGTGAGCCTCCTGCTCATCTCGGTCCCGACGTTCGTGGTCGGCTTCCTGCTGCAGTACGTCCTCGGCATCAACCTCGGCCTGTTCCGGGTCACGGTGTCGGGTCAGGCGCCGTGGTCCGAGCTCGTCCTGCCCGCGATCGTGCTGGCGTCGGTGTCGTTCGCGTACATCGTCCGCCTCACCCGCGCGAGCGTCGCCGAAAACGTGTCGGCCGACTTCGTCCGCACCGCGACCGCGAAGGGGCTCCCGCGCCGTCGCGTGGTGGGTGTGCACATCTTCCGCAACTCGCTCATCCCCGTGGTGACCTACCTGGGTGTCGACATCGGCAACCTGATGGTCGGCGCGGTCGTCACCGAGGGCATCTTCAACATCCACGGTGTGGGTGGCACGGTGTTCCAGGCCGTCAAGCTCGGCGAGGGTCCGACCGTCGTGTCGTTCGTCGCCGTGATGGTCATCATCTTCATGCTCGCCAACCTCCTGGTCGACCTGCTCTACGCCGTCCTGGACCCGAGGATCCGCTATGCCAAGTAACGCCGCACCCCGCTCGGCGACGCACTACGTCGCCCCGCTCGAGGAGACCCCGCTCCAGGCGGTCGACCAGGTCAACGAGGACGAGAAGACCCGTTCGACCTGGAGCGACGCCTGGGACTCGATGCGGACCCGTCCGATGTTCTGGGTGTCGTCGGTCCTCATCCTGCTGATCGTCCTCGTGGCGCTCTTCCCGGGGCTCTTCGCCCACGTCGACCCGCGTGCGGCGGACCTGGCGAAGAGCAACGAGGGACCCGAGGCCGGCCACATCCTGGGCTTCAACCGCCAGGGCAACGACGTCTACGCCCGCACCATCTGGGGCACGCGCAACTCGCTCATCGTCGGTGTCGTCGCGACGGTCCTCGTCTCGATCGTCGGCATCGTGATCGGTGCCCTCGCCGGCTTCTTCGGCGGGTGGCTCGACACGATCGTGTCCCGCATCGGTGACATCTTCTTCTCGATCCCGACGGTCCTCGGCGCGATCGTGATCATGTCCGTGATCCCCGCGCGGAACGCCCTGACGGTGTCGCTCGTGCTGGCCGTGTTCGCGTGGCCGCAGATCGCCCGCATCATGCGCGGCGCCGTGCTCAGCGCGAAGCAGTCCGACTACGTGACGGCCTCGGCCGCGCTCGGTGTCAGCCGCTTCACCACGCTGGTCCGCCACGTCGTCCCGAACTCGCTCGCACCGGTCATCGTCGTCGCGACGGTGTCCCTCGGCACGTTCATCGTCGCCGAGGCCACGCTGTCCTTCCTCGGTATCGGACTGCCGCAGTCGGCGCTCAGCTGGGGTGTCGACATCGGCAACGCCCAGGCGTCGATCCGCACCGCGCCGTCGACCATCTTCTGGCCGTCCGCCGCCCTGTCCATCACCGTGCTCGCGTTCCTCCTCCTCGGTGACGTGGTCCGCGACGCACTCGACCCGAAGGCGAGGGCCCGCCGATGAGCGAGACACTGACCCAGCCGAACGCCAGCCGTACCGGCGGCTCCGGTGCGCCCCTGCTCGAGATCACCGACCTCGAGGTCGGCTTCAAGACGCAGAACGGCTTCGTCCAGGCGGTCCGCGGTGCCAGCTTCACCCTCGAGCAGGGTGAGCGGCTCGCGATCGTCGGCGAGTCCGGCTCCGGCAAGTCGACGAGCGCCCAGGCGATCATCAAGCTCCTGCCCGGCACCGGCCAGGTCACCGGCGGGTCGATCAAGTTCAACGGGCGCGAGCTCGTCGGCCTGAGCGACAAGGAGATGTCGGAGATCCGCGGGAAGGAGATCGGCTACGTCCCCCAGGACCCCATGTCGAACCTCAACCCGCTGTGGTCGATCGGGTTCCAGGTCGAAGAGGCCATCAAGGCCAACGGCATCGCGACCGGCAAGCACGCCATCCGTGCCCGTGCGGTCGAGGTGCTGCAGGAGGCCGGCCTCGGCGACGCGTCGACCCGCCTGAAGCAGTACCCGCACGAGTTCTCCGGCGGCATGCGGCAGCGCGTGCTCATCGGCATCGGTCTGTCGAGCCGCCCGAAGCTGCTCATCGCCGACGAGCCGACGAGTGCGCTCGACGTCACCGTGCAGCGCGTCATCCTCGACCACCTCGAGACCCTCACCCGCGACTTCGGCACGTCCGTCCTGTTCATCACGCACGACCTCGGCCTCGCTGCCGAGCGCGCCGAGAAGCTCGTCGTGATGTACAAGGGCCAGGTCGTCGAGGCCGGGCCCTCGAAGGAGATCCTGGCGAACCCGCGGCACCCGTACACGCAGCGCCTCGTCGCGGCGGCACCGTCGCTCGCGAGCCGCCGCATCCAGTCCAAGGTGCAGCACCAGCGTGTCGACATCGCGGACGTCGGCAGCGACGACGCCGAGCTCCTCGCCCGCGCCCAGGAGCGCGAGCAGGCGCCGGCGAAGGACCTCATCGTGGTGAAGAACCTCGAGAAGGTCTACAAGCTGCGTGGCAAGAACCTCGCCTCCCGCGAGCTGAAGGCCGTCGACGACGTGTCGTTCTCGATCCCGAAGGGCACCACCACGGCGCTCGTCGGCGAGTCCGGTTCGGGCAAGTCGACCGTCGCGAAACTCGTCCTGCAGCTCGAGGCCATCACGAGCGGCACGGTGCAGTTCGACGGCATCGACATCGGCGCGCTGAAGGGCAAGGACCTCTTCGACTTCCGTCGCCGCGTGCAGCCGGTCTTCCAGGACCCGTACGGCTCGCTGGACCCGATGTACAACGTCGGGAACACGATCGCCGAGCCGCTGCACACGCACAAGGTGGGCGACAAGGCGTCCCGCCGGGCCCGCGTGCTCGAACTGCTCGACCAGGTCGCGCTGCCGAAGTCGATGGTGAACCGCTACCCGAACGAGCTCTCGGGCGGGCAGCGGCAGCGCATCGCCGTGGCGCGGGCCCTCGCGCTCAAGCCCGAGGTCATCGTGCTCGACGAGGCGGTCTCCGCGCTCGACGTGCTCGTGCAGGGCCAGATCCTCGACCTGCTCACCGAGCTGCAGTCCGAGCTGGGCCTGACCTACCTGTTCATCACGCACGACCTGGCCGTCGTCCGCCTCGTGGCGGACAACGTCTGCGTCATGCGCAAGGGACAGATCGTCGAGAAGGCGACCACCGACGAGGTCTTCGCCAACCCGCGCGAGCAGTACACGAAGGACCTGCTGGACGCCATCCCCGGCGCCGGGTTCGAGTTCGGACGCTGATCCTGCTGGACACGAACGAGGCCGGACGCACCGTCGTCCTCCGCGCAGGCCGCGGAGGCGCGGTCGCGTCCGGCCTCGTCGCGTTCCTGGCGCTGTTCATGCTCGGCGACGCCGCGGTGCGGGGGAGCTGGGACGTCGTCCTGCACGCCGTCGGTCCCCTCGCCGCGCTCGTCTGGGTGCTCTGGGTGCTCACCTTCCGCCCGCACGTGCGGATCACCGACGAAGCGATCACGGTGGTGAACCCGCTCCGGTCCACGACGGTCCCGTGGGGCGCCGTCGAGGACGTCCGGATGCGCTGGCAGATCGTGCTCGACCTCGCCGACGGCCGCCGGCTCACCTGCTGGGGTGGTCCGTCGCTGCCGCGGCCGAAGCCGACCCGACGCGGGGAGCCCCGCGTGCTGCGGCAGCCGGACGAGTTCGTCGCGGTCCGCGACCGCTGGTCGGAACGACACGGGCGCACGCCCGACGCCCCCGTCGTCCGGGGCTGGGACGTGCCGGCCGTCGCGTCCGGCATCGCCGTGTTCGCCCTCTGCGTCGTCGCGATCGTCGTCTGAGACGTCCCGACAGGACGGACGGGAGGCGGGGGGGGCGCGGGGGCCCCCCCCCCCCGCCCCCCCCCCCACCAGCCCGAAAAAGGGGAAAACCCAGCCGCCCCCCCCCCCGGGGGGCGGGGTGTGTTGGAGGTGTGGGTTGATGGCACCCCCCCGCGCGGCC